>JAAEXZ010000016.1 GCA_017879645.1 Nitrosomonas sp. | reverse complement strand
GGCTGTCAACGATGCACCTGTGATTGCCGGTGATCTGACGGCCACCGTCGATGCGGGCGGAATCTATCTGATCACGCAAGATGATCTGGCGGCGGTGGATCCCGACGATACGGTCACAGGATTGACCTATACCGTGCAGACGCAGTTGAATGGCCTGGTGAGGGTCGATGGTTTGGCAGCAAGCGCATTCAGCTTGCAAGACATCCTCGATGGCAAGGTAACTTTCGCTCATGATGGTTCCGCAACCACCCAGGCTGGTTTTGGCTTTGCATTGGCGGATGGCGGTGAAGATGGAGCCGTTCCGGCTACCGGCAATTTCAATCTGACGGTCATACCGGAGAATCATACTCCGCAACAGATTGCTCCCTTGGTCGATCAGGCCGTGCAGATCGGACGCACTGACTGGAGTCATGACTTGGGGGCAGCCTTTGGTGATCCTGATGTCGGCGATATACTTCACTACAGTGCCTCATTGGCCAATGGCGACCCGCTTCCGTCTTGGATGCATGTGGATGCCGATACCGGAGTCGTTTCAGGAACTCCCGGTTTCGAGGATCGCGGTACTTTTTCATTGCTGGTCACAGCGACCGATCAGCAAGGCTTGAGTGCGAGTAATCTGCAATCGCTGACGCTGGCTGTGACGGTTTTCGATGCTGGGCAACTTCTGGTAGGGAGTGCTGGTAACGATGGGCTCGTGGGTACCGTATCCAATGACACGGTGACCTATGCGTATGCCGGTGCGGCAGTGACGGTTTCATTGGCGCTGAAAACCCAACAGAATACTGTGGGTGCGGGACTGGATATCCTGTCGAATATCAATAATCTGATCGGCAGCAATCAGGCAGACAATCTGAGCGGAGATGTGCTGGGTAATGTACTGGACGGTGGTGCTGGGGCCGATACGCTGAAAGGGGCTGGAGGTGACGATATCTACGTTGTGGATAATGCCGGTGATGTTGTCACGGAAGTGCTGAATGCCGGTACGGATACGGTGCTCAGCAGTGTGACGTTTGCATTGAAGAATAATGTCGAGAATCTGATATTACTGGGTAACCAGGCAATCAATGGTACGGGTAATAATCTGGCAAACATGATTACCGGTAATGCCGCCAGCAATACATTGAATGGTGGAGCAGGTGCAGACAGTCTGGCGGGAGGATTCGGTGATGATATCTATACTGTCGACAATACCGGCGACTCGATTACCGAGGATTCGAATGCGGGTGCGGATAGGATCAATAGCAGCGTCAGTTTCACGTTACCGAATCAAGTCGAGAATCTGTTTCTGACCGGAACCTTGGCCATCAACGGCGTAGGTAATGATCTGGCCAATCTCCTCCAGGGTAATGCCGCTGCCAATATCCTGGACGGCGCAGCGGGTGCGGATGTACTGAAAGGTGGTGGCGGAGACGATGTGTATTGGGTAGAGAACAGTGCGGACACGGTGAACGAAGCGCTGAATGCCGGTACGGACAAGATCAGAAGCACGGTGACGTATACATTGCCGAACAATGTCGAGAGTCTGGAGTTGCTGGGCACCGCAGTAATCAATGGTAATGGCAACACACTTGGCAACGTATTGATCGGTAATGCGGCCAGTAATGTACTGAATGGTGCAGCGGGGGCTGATACGCTGACCGGCGGCTTGGGAGATGATGGCTATACAGTCGATAATGTGGGCGATGTGGTGACTGAACTGCCCAATGAAGGGCTCGATAGGGTCAACAGCAGTGTTTCTTACGTCCTGCCGGACAATGTCGAAAATTTGACCTTGACGGGTAATGCTGCGATCAATGCAACCGGCAATGGCTTGAACAATTCGATTACGGGTAATGCAGCGGCGAATGTCATCGATGGTGGTGCCGGTCATGATGTACTGAACGGCGGGAATGGCGACAACACGCTGACCGGAGGAAGTGGTGTCGACTATTTTCAGTTCAGGGTTGCGGGGCATATCGACACGATTACGGATTTCAATGTGGTGGACGATACGATCAAGCTGGACAAGAAAGTGTTTTCAGTCTTTACGAATCCACTGCCCAGCCCGATTGCTCCAGGCCAATTCGTTACCGGTACACAGGCGTTGGATGCCAACGATTTCATCGTGTACAACAAAACGACTGGCGCGGTGTTTTATGATGCCGACGGAAATGGTGCCGGTGAAGCGGTGCAGTTTGCTGGTGTTACCCCCGGTTTGGCATTGACGAATGGGGATTTTCATGTGATTTAGAGGACCTGTTCTCATTGCCGATTGCAGGATTGAACGAACATTGCCATTCTGATCTATATGACCAATCGAGCAGTCTCAGATTCCGGACAGGGCAGTTGGGCAAGCTCGACACGGTTTCTGCCATGGTGCTTGGCTGCGTACAGTGCTTCGTCGGCAGCCTTGATTAACAGATTTTCTTCCAGCAATTCGGGCGTACGGGCAATCGCTACGCCCAAGCTGATGGTGATAGGGATAGAAACTTCACCGCTATGAATGGCCTCGTTGGCGATCGTCTCGCGGAATCGCTCGGCGGCCCTGAGTGCACCATCCTGATCGTACGGTGAAACGATAGCCAGAAATTCTTCACCACCGTAGCGGCCGATGTATTCATGGGCACGGGCCGATTGGGTGAGGCGCTCGGCAATCTCTACCAGCACGGCATCGCCTGTCTGGTGTCCATAACGGTCATTGATTTGTTTGAAGTGATCGATGTCGATCATGATGACTGCGATGCCAAATCCGCCCCGCCGGGCGCGAAGAATATCCTTGCGCAATCTGTCGAAAATGGCCGGACGATTGAATAAACCGGTCAGCGCATCGTGCGTAACCTTTTGCTGCAATGTTTTCTTTTGTGCGATCAATTGCCGGTTCAGTTTGATGTTTTTATACAGCCGTGTTCTTTCAATGATGACCGCGAGCTGACTGGCGATCTGTAGTGAAAGGTCCCGGTGCAGTTTCTTGAAGACATTTTTCTTGCGACTCGAAAACAGGATGAAGCCTGCCGGCTTTCCCGTTGCGATCAATGGGCAGATCAGGCATGACTGGATGCCTTCCTTGCATGCAGCGGCTACAAGACTGGACTCGGGGTGTTGTTCCAGATACACCTTGAGGTCGTCAATGACCAGTTCCTTGCCAGCGGTAAGGATGGTTTTAACCGTATGATGTGTAGCCGAGGCATAGTAACCCGTATCCAGCTCCAACTTGTCGTAGCAGGCGCGCACCCAGTGCAGTTTCAGTTTGTTGCCATCGCTGTCGAGCAGTGCCAGGCTGATACGGTCATACGGCAGGTGATGCTGGAACGATTCGTAAATATGATTCAGGATGTCGATCAGTCGCAGATTGAGGTGGCACTCCACCATGATCCGGTACAACGATTGGTGTTTTTCGGCTTGTTTTTGCAGCGAACGGGATAGTTTTTTGAGCGATCTGCCTAAGCAGCCTACATCGTCGTCACCCACGGGAATGTCGGGGACAAAGTGACCGTGTGCCATCGCTTCGGCGGCTTTGCACAAGGCTATGATCCGGTCTTTTTTGTTCATGTCGCACCCTATTTTCTGGTTGCGGGAAGGCATCGCCAATCGATAGTGTATTCCGATGAAACCCACACATCATTTGACTGGGATGGATGGGATTGATTCAAAAAAATTCTCGGATCATTGGCAGAATTTCGACATGATTCGAGTTTGGTCTGAGGCGGATTTGCAGGGTCGTCGGGCAACAAACCAAGGATTTTAGGCGATGCCAATGCTAGAATCCTTAAATGACAATTCTCAATGAAAAACAGGCTTGAAAGATGATCGGAATATTAGTGCTGACGCATGAGGATCTGGGTGAACACCTGATCCGCTGTGCATGTCATGTGGTGGGCATGCAGCCGCCGCAGTTGAAGCATTTGAGCATTTTTGCGCGGGATGATCCGGAAGCGGTGCTGACGCGTGCGCGCGAGGTGATTCAACAATTGGACAGTGGTGATGGTGTGCTGGTACTGAGCGATATGTTTGGTGCAACGCCGTGCAATATCGCCAGTCGCCTGGTGCAGCCCGGCAAGGTGGAGTGCATTGCCGGGGTCAATCTGCCGATGCTGGTGCGAGCATTGACTTATCGCAACGAATCGTTGGCGACGGTCATCGAAAAGGGATTGAGTGGCGGGCAGTGCGGTGTCATGCAAGTCGAAGCGGAAGGTCGCCATGCAGACTAGAGAAGTGGAGATCGTTAACAAGCTCGGGTTGCATGCGCGGGCGTCGGCCAAGTTGACCAAACTGGCAAGTCAGTTTAAATGTGAGGTGTGGGCGACACGAAATGGTCGCCGTGTTAATGCAAAGAGCATCATGGGGGTGATGACGCTGGCTGCCAACAAGGGTTCAAAAGTGGAACTGGAAACCAGTGGCGAAGATGAAGAGCATGCCATGGAAGCATTGGTGGCGCTGGTACAAGACTATTTTGGCGAGGGCGAATGAGTTTCATCCTGCAAGGTATCGGGGTATCGGGCGGCATTGCTATCGGGCATGCCCATCTGGCAGCGCCAGCTGCACTCGAAGTCATTCATTACCTGGTACCCAAGAACCAGATCAAACGCGAGATTGCGCGTCTGGAAATGGCTTTTGCCGTAGTGCGCAAGGAATTCGAATCACTGCAGAAATCCGTTGCAGATGGACATGCGCGTGCTGAATTCAGTGCCTTTCTCGATCTGCATCTGATGATCCTGGATGATCCGATGCTGTCCGAAGCGGCCAGCAGCATGATTACCCAGACGAATTGCAATGCGGAATGGGCGCTGACACAACAGGCGCAGGTTTTGCTGGCGCAATTCGAGGAAATCGAGGATGCTTACCTGCGGGAACGCAAAGCGGATGTCATGCAGGTCGTGGAGCGGGTGCTGAAAGCCATGATGGGGCATCCCGGTTATCTGCCGATTGCTTCCAAGCATACGGGCGACAGCATTCTGGTGGCGCACGATCTGAGCCCTGCCGACGTAATGCAATACAAGCAGCATCAGTTCGTGGCCTTTCTGACCGATCTGGGTAGCCAGACTTCGCATACCGCCATTGTGGCGCGCAGTCTCAATATTCCGTCGATCGTGGCGCTGCATCATGCGCATCAGCTCATTCTCGAGGATGATTGCCTGATTGTCGATGGTACCCAAGGTATCATCATCGTCAATCCGGACAAGTATGTGCTGGATGAGTATCGCTTGCGGCAGGGTCAACTGGAACTGGAAAAAAAGAAACTGCAGCGTCTCAGGAGTGTTACTGCCGTAACGCTGGATGGCACGCCGGTGGATTTATATGCCAACATCGAATTGCCGGAGGATATCGAGCAGGTCAAGCACAGTGGCGCCACAGGAATCGGGTTGTTCCGCAGCGAATTCCTGTTCATGAACCGCGATGATCTGCCGGACGAGGAAGAACAGTTCGAGGCCTATCGCATCGTTGCGGTGAAGATGCACAAGCAGCCGGTGGTCATACGTACTTTCGATCTGGGAGCCGACAAAAATATACGTGGTTCCACGCAAGTGGCAGCCAATCCGGCACTCGGATTGCGGGCGATCCGCCTGAGTTTGGCGGAACCCAAGATGTTCCATGCTCAGTTACGTGCCATATTGCGGGCTTCCAAGTTCGGCGATGTGCGTATTCTGGTGCCGATGCTGTCCAATGTCGCGGAAATCGACCAGACCTTGCACCTGATCGAGTATGCCAAACAGACGCTGCGCGATGACAAGTTACATTTCGATGAACACATCAAGGTCGGAGGCATGATCGAGATTCCCGCCGCCGCGCTGAGTCTGGATATTTTCATGCGCAAGCTGGATTTCCTGTCGATCGGTACCAATGATCTGATTCAATACACGCTGGCAGTCGACCGTATCGATGATACGGTGGCGCATCTGTACGATCCGCTGCATCCAGCCATACTGTGGCTGGTATCGCACATCATCCAGAGTGCCAATCGCGCGCAGGTGCCGGTATCGATTTGCGGCGAGATGGCGGGAGACATGCAGTTTACACGACTGCTGCTGGGCTTTGGTTTACAGCAGTTTTCCATGTATCCGGCGCAATTGCTGACCGTCAAGAACCAGGTCCTGAAAAGCCATTTACCCGATATTCTCCCTCTCGTGCAAAAGATCATCAAAACCGATCAACCGGAAAAGCTGGCGGCGTTGCTGGCCAGATTGAATGATTAACGTGGTTTTGGGAAGGTCAGCGTGCGATGCTGGGTGGACAGAATTGGGAGGTAATATGCAGTCTGGGTCTGATTTCAACGTAGCGTGATTGTAAGCAGGTACAGTGGTTTTTTGGTGTTCTCCTAGAGTTCACCGGCTTTTTGGCGATATAATGCAGAACGATATTCCCGGTTGTTTCATCAGGATGTTTCCAGTACATAATGCATGATCCTAAATCAGTGGGGGTGGTAACCCCGCAGTACGTGCAAATCGACAAGCCGTTACAGCTTAAAAGTGGGTTTGTACTCGACAGCTATCATTTGGTTTATGAAACCTATGGCCAGTTGAATGCCGCCCGCTCCAATGCCGTGTTGATCTGCCATGCGCTCTCGGGTAATCACCATGTCGCGGGCGTGTATGCGGATAATCCGAAAAGTATCGGCTGGTGGGACAATATAGTGGGTCCGGGAAAACCGATCGATACCGAGCGCTTTTTTGTCATCGGTGTCAACAATCTGGGCGGCTGCCATGGTTCCACCGGTCCGGCCAGTATCGATCCGCGTACCGGCAAGCATTATGGTGCGACCTTTCCAGTGGTGACTGTCGAAGACTGGGTAGAAGCGCAGGCGCAGCTTGCCGAGCATCTCGGCATCGAACAGTTTGCTGCGGTAGTAGGAGGCAGTCTGGGGGGCATGCAGGCCATGCAGTGGACGCTGGATTATCCGGAACAAGTGCGTCACGCTCTGGTCGTTGCAGCCGCACCGAAACTGACCGCGCAAAATATTGCATTCAATGATGTCGCACGCCAGGCTATCCTGACCGATCAGGAGTTTTATGGCGGCAATTATTACGCTTACGATACGTTACCGCGGCGCGGCCTGAGGCTGGCACGCATGCTGGGGCATATCACCTATTTGTCCGATGATTCGATGGCAGCCAAATTTGGCCGTAGCTTGCGCAAGGGCGAGCTGACTTTCGGTTTTGACGTCGAGTTTGAAATCGAGTCGTACCTGCGCTATCAAGGTGACAAGTTTGCCGATCTGTTCGACGCCAACAGCTATCTGCTGATGACCAAGGCACTCGATTATTTCGATCCGGCGCGTGCTTACGATGGCGATCTGAGCGCGGCATTCCGGACTGCCAAAGCCAATTTTCTGATTATCTCGTTTACCTCGGATTGGCGTTTTTCGCCCGAGCGTTCACGCGAAATCGTCAAGGCGCTGCTGGATAACGCGTTGAACGTCAGCTATGCCGAAATCACGTCCAGTTTCGGTCATGATTCATTCCTCATGGAGGCATCGGGCTATCATGAACTGGTGCATGCTTACATGAGCAATATTGCCACTTGAACGACGATAGGGATTGCCCCATGAACACCATTACACCTCCTGTCAGCGTGTTACGTCCGGACTTTGCGGCTATCGCCCAATGGATCAAGCCTGGTGCGAAGATTCTCGATCTGGGGTGCGGCGATGGTTCATTGCTGCGCTATTTGCGCGATACCCGCAATATTTTTGGTTATGGCGTGGAAATCGATGATGACAATCTGCTGCGCTGTTTCCGGAATGGCATCAATGTCATTCACAATGATCTGGAAGCCGGATTATCCAGTTTCGAGTCGGATTCGTTCGATTACGTGATCCTGTCGCAAACCCTGCAGGCCATGCGGCATACCGAAGGGATCATCGAGGAAATGCTGCGAGTTGGCAAGGAGGGCATCGTATCCTTTCCCAATTTTGGTCACTGGAAAAACCGTATGCAGGTGATCTGCGGGCACATGCCGGTTTCCGAAGAGTTACCCTATCACTGGTATGACACACCGAATATCCACTTGTGCACGCTGGGGGATTTTGAGGCATTGTGCCAGCAATGCAATGCGCGCATTCTCGAGCGCCGTGTCATGAGCAATGACCATCCGGTGTCCTTTCTCCCCAATCTGCGGGGTAAACTGGCTTTTTATCGTTTCGAACGCCGCGTGTAGGACTGCAACGATTCATCTTGCACCGGGCAAGGGGATGTCGCAGGTGGCACGGCGCTTTTCTGGGTACCCAATCGTTCCAGTTCGTCCAGTTCAGCCGGACTGAATCCCGCTTGTTGTCTTGCTGCACGATGCAGTGGGCCGCTGATCTGTCCGGTGATGTATCGCCGGACCAGATTGCGAAATGTCAGTTCCGCATCGAGCCCGCGCTGTGTACAGAGGTGGTGAAACCAGCGCGATCCGATGGCTACGTGACCAATTTCATCGTGCAATATGATTTCCAGTATCGCCGCAGTCTGGTGATCACCGGCCTGCTGTAACTTCCGGATGATGCCGGGGGTGACATCCAGCCCTCGGGCTTCCAGCACGCGCGGCACCAGCGCCATGCGCAACAGCGGATCGGCAGCCGTGCGTATCGCCATTTCCCAGAGCCCGTCATGTGCGGGCAAGTTGCCGTAATCGCTGCCCAAATCCTGCAATCGCTGGCGCAGCAGGTGAAAATGATAGGCTTCTTCGGTAGCCACCCGAATCCAGTCGCTGTAATAGGATTCGGGCAGATTGCGGAAACGGTATACCGCATCCCAGGCCAGGTTGATGGCATTGAATTCGATGTGCGTGATGGCATGAATCAGGGCGATCCAGCCCACCTTGGTTCTCAGGCTGCGTCTCGGTACGGCTTCGGGCGCAACCAGAATGGGTCGGGCTGGACGGCCGGGTGCGCTGATCGGAGATACGGCATCGGTTGCTACCAGCGATAATGTGCCATTGTGCCACGCCTGTGCGGTTTGCTGTGTCAGGACGAGCTTGGCATCGATGGTGCTTGCTGTCAAACAGTGGGCGGCGGCATCGAACAGGGTGGGCATATCGCGACAGAATCAAGTGAAAAGGCAGCCATTCTCGCGTGTTCTGGCTGAAATGCCAACATTGCAGAAGAAATAGGGAGAAAGGACGGAAACGCTGGTTCAAGATCGATGACCGATGTATCCTTGCAACGGCTCGATCGAAAAGACATTTCCTTCCTACCTGGAGAACAACTATTATGCCCAACATACCGTACGATCCCAAACTACATGTGCCATTGCCC
Source organism: Nitrosomonas sp. (assembly GCA_017879645.1). Taxonomy (GTDB): domain Bacteria; phylum Pseudomonadota; class Gammaproteobacteria; order Burkholderiales; family Nitrosomonadaceae; genus Nitrosomonas. The sequence continues at coordinate 28,591 of JAAEXZ010000016.1, read as the reverse complement.
GAAGGTCAGCCGGTGCTGCGCACGGTGCCCATGCCGGCAGATACCAATTACGCCGGCGATATCTTCGGTGGCTGGATCATGTCGCAAGTCGACATGGCTGGCAGCATTCCGGCAATTCGCCGGGCACGTGGGCGCATTGCCACGGTGGCCGTCAATTCATTTGTGTTCAAGCATCCCGTGTTTGTCGGCGATCTGGTCAGTCTTTATGCCAGTATCATCAAGGTCGGACGCACTTCCATCACAGTTGGCGTGGCTGTCTATGCGCAAAGAGGTGTACGCGAAGGTGAGGAGGAAATTTGTATCAAGGTAACCGAAGCGGTGCTGACCTATGTGGCGATCGATCACAACCGGAAACCAAGGGTAGTGCCGGAGGAGTGATCGTAATCTAGTCGGGTTTTCTGAGAAAAATGGGATGTGCCAATCGGGTGATAAGCGTTGATGATGCGCCGTTATGATTCGACCAGGGAGACTGAGTAATGTCGATATTTCAGGAAGATTTTGCTGATCGGGCTGCTCATGTGACTGGGGTGCCATCATGCTCTGGCCAGAGACATTTATTCGCACATCGTTTTGAAATTCCTAACCAACTGGAAAAAGAGGAGCCTTGGGTCAATATCATCAAAACGCGTGCAGAGTGGCAAGCATTTTATGATGAATTAACCACTGGTTTGCAAGGTGAGAGTAATACCTTGTCCGAAATCGATTTTGAAGTTTTTCAATTAATCGTGGGAGGAATCGGTGTCAGGGGGGCAGGGAGGTAACAGCTTGCAGGTAACAGGAATATATGAGTTCGATGATGGCATTTCCATCTATGTGCTGGATGCTTCACCAGGCGATCACTGCTCCGCGATTACCGTGATTGATTATCCCATGACTGCTTTTCTGATCCGGAAGACGGATAAGCCAATTGTATTTAATGTGCAAAGTGCAAGGATAAATTGTGCCCAGTAATGTTCAGGCAAATTAGATCGTATGCATCCTTGCTGCAAAAATGTATCTGGCAGATCTCAGGTAGAGCTTGTTTCAAAAACCATTATCCGCGACGATGCCAGTTTTACCAGCCAGGAAATGGGCAGGTTCGTATCTGGTTTTTCATCCAGTTGATCGAGCAACCGTCGTTTGTTGTTACCGGTAACGACCAATGCAATGTGGTCGCTGCTTGCCAGCAAGTTCAATGAGAGACTCATGCGTAGTGACGGTGCGAGTGGAGGTGCCACGGCGATGCAGTGATGTGCTGGCAACGACTGTGGGTTCAGACCGGGAAACAGCGAGGCAATGTGACCGTCTTCTCCCAGACCCAGCACGGTCAGACTGATCGGTAGTGGAAGGGAATCTAGGCGCTGATGCAGGGTTTCGATGGCGTCGAACGGATTGTCGTGCGCGGTTTTTAAGCCGACGAATGGGGTATTGGCCGGGAGGTGTGCTAGCAGGTGCTGTCGCGCCAGATTTTCGTTCGATTGTGCATCATCGGTATCGACCCAGCGTTCATCGCTCAGGGTGACGGTAATGCGATCCCAAGGCAGTAAGCATTGCGCCAGTGCTGGCAGGTAGTGGCGTGGAGTACTGCCTCCTGGAACGACCAGGGTGGCCTGAGGTTTTCGGGTGAGTGCATCGCGCAGTGTCGATGCGGCAAACTCGACAAAGCCGTTGCTCAGGGATGGGATATCGGGATAAACCTGTCTGCGCACCGCAGGCTCCGTTTCAGATCAGCAATCCGCGCAGGTCGGGGACGATTTTCACGTCGACGGGGAAAGGATTGAGATCGCCGGGAAAGACACGACCCAGAAAAGCAGTGTGGTTGGCTTGTGCGCCTTCATAATCGGCCATGGCATCGCCGATCATCAGCACCGATTCGGGAGCCAGGCTGTACGCCGAGAGGATTTCTGCAATGATGGTTTTTTTCAGTGCCGGTGCACCACGTACCTTAGTGAAATAAGGGGTCAGCCCGCGGCGCTCGACAATGACCTTGAGTTCGGATTCCGGTGTGCCGGAGGCAACAAAAAGCGGAATCTTGCCGGATTGGCGCTGGATCAGTTCGATCGCGCCGGGTACTGGTTCGGCGGCAATCACCGCTTCGACGACCAGTTCGGAAAAACGGATGTCCAGTTGTTTTTCTTCCGCTTCGGTCAGTGGTGGCTGGTGTAAAAAATGTTCCTGGAAGTGGCGAAATTTGTGATAGCGCGACATACCGCCATTCTGGGTGTGAAATTGCACGACTTGGGCAACGATGTCGTCGCCATAGGGACGGTACAGTTCCGCAAAGGCCTGGGTTTTAATTTTTCCCGATTCGACGATAACACCGTCGAAATCGAAAATGATGGCTTGCCAATCGTGTTTGTTCATGACGATTCAGGCGCGATTGTCGGAAGTGGTGGGGGTGGCGTCATCATTTTCATCGGCGTGATGCAGGTCCTGATGAATTTCCCGCAGGCAGTCGAGTATGCCTTGTCCCAGATCGACATGTTCATTCAGCACCAGTTTGCGGCCAATGCGGGGTTGGAACGCGTACGGTGTGATTTCGTAATGGTGCACCATGTTGGCTTCGTCGAAATGTAATTCGACGGGCCAAGGCAGAATTTCCGAGATCATGCGCATGACATCCCTGATGCGCATTTTTTCCTGACCGGTCAGGATCAGGTGCCGGTTGGCAAACTCGGCAGCAAGGATTTGCACGCTCATGCGGGCGGCATCCTCCACATGGATATATTCGCGCAGGGCTTCGCCGCTGCCTTTATAGGTTATCGAATGGTGTGCGACCGCTTCGTGCAGCATGCGGTAAATGCCATTGCGTTTGTCGGAACGGCGGCCGTACAGGGAACCGTAGCGCAGGATACTGTAATTCAGTCCGTATCGCTCGTGGTAAGTTTCAGTGAAGCGTTCTGCAGCTTGCTTGCTGGCGCGGTAAAACGATCCGGATTCGGAGTAGACGTACACGCTGCTGGCAAAGACAAAACGGCGTGCGCCGGCAATGCGCGCTGCTTCGAGTGCATGCATATTGCCCAGCACGTTGATGGTAGCCGTAGGAATCGGTTTGTCGTTGGCTTCGTCGATGTCGGCGATTGCCGCAAAGTTGTAAACGTAGGTGGTGTCTTTTGCGGCATCGATGACCTGGTCGAGATTCATGATGTCGCCGATGACCATTTCCTGATTGCTTTTCAGATACGGGGACGGGCTGCGGTCGAACAGTCGTACCCGATAGCCCGCAGCAGACAGCGCATCGGCAACATGGCTGCCAAGAAAACCACTGGCGCCAAAAACTACAACTGATTCGTTTTGCATACGTTATCCCTGGTTAGATGAGGCCGTTTTGACGCAAACCCTGTAGCAGATTTTCCGCAGCTTCGATTTCCATGCGTTGCCGCGATTCCCGGGCCAGTGAGCCGATATGCGAGGTCAGAATGGTGTTGTGGCATGCGGTGAGCGGACCATGATAGGGCTCCTGTTCGAAGACATCCAGGGCAGCGGCTGCGATTGTGTCTGTTGTCAGGGCCGTGGCAAGCGCAGCTTCATCGACCAGTCCACCGCGCGCGGCATTGATGACGATGGCTTCCGGTTTCATCGCAGCGAATGCCTTGGCATCCAACAGATGATGCAGTTCAGTCGAGTACGGTACATGCAAGGTGACGATATCGGCGCTGGCGAGCAATTGCGGTAATGGCATCAGTGTGATGCCATCCGGAGCCTGTTGCACAAACGGATCGTGCGCTATCACAGTGGCTTCAAAAGCCTGGCATAGGCGGGCGACACGGCGACCGATGTGCCCCAGTCCGATAACGCCGACAGTTTGTGCGGCCAGTAGACGACCCTGGGTGCGTGGCCACTCACCGTTGCGCACGGCTGTATCGATCGTACTGATTTGCCGCAGCAAGGTCAGGATGTATGCGAGCGTCAGTTCGGCTACAGCTTGTGCCGGCGCTTCCGGTGTATTCAGTACGGTAATGCCATGCTGTTTGGCGGCAGCGAGATCGACACTGTCTAGTCCGGCACCGCAACGCGATATCACCCTGAGTTGTGGCGCCGCTTCGAAAACTCGCCTGGTCAGCGGCTCGATGCCGGCGATCAGGCCGATGGCACCTCCCTGGAGCAGTGCGATGATTTCATCTTCGGCCAGTTTGCGCCGATGCGGATTGGTGACAATGGACATGCCGCTTTTCTGCAGGTGCTGTAACGGCGGATTGTTGTCGGTATCGAAAGAAGAAGTGGAAATGACGAGCGTATTCATGATGTGTGCAATGAGGCTCGGATGCTGTGCAGATGGTTGCGGCAGATTGAGTCGAGAATGCGGATGTCCAGAGCGTAACCGAGAAAGTTGAAACCGGCCTGGATGCGTTGCTGCAAGGCCTGTGGATCGGGTTCGATGACGTGGATGCCGCCCGGTTTTCCGGCACGATGACCTGCCTCCAGAACGCGTGCAATGGCAGCCTGTACATCGGGGTGGTCCAGATCGCCAGGGCGTCCCATCGAACCGGACAGATCATAGGGGCCGATGATGTAGGCATCGACGCCGGGCGTGGCCAGGATGCTGTCGATGGCTTCGACTGCCTGAACATGTTCGATCATGACCACGATGACGGCGTTTTCATCCAGCCATTGGCGATAGGCCTGGAAGCTCGCGCCGTAACCCTGCGCACGCGCCAGTCCGACGCCCCTTTGCCCGCGTGGTGGATAGTACACGCCATCCACGGCGGCTCTGGCATCGGCAGCCGATTTGATCATCGGCACCATGATGCCGGTGGCGCCGGCGTCCATGACACGCTTGATCTGGTCGGGGTGATTGGAAGTCAGGCGGACGATGGCAGGACATTGCTTGCCATCCAGCACCTGGATGATCGACTGAACTTCACCCAGCTCCAGCACGCTGTGTTCCATGTCCAGCACCAGCCAGTCAAAGCCGGCGGCTGCCATGATTTCGGCGATGGCGGGGTGACCCAGCGTAATCCATGAGCCTATGGTCAATTCGGAACGGTTCAACCGCGATTTGAGTGACATAGTGGTTCCTAATAGCGGGAAATCAGTGGGTCGGTTTTCATCAGCTCGGCAACCCGTTGCAGATCGGCTTCGGTATCCACGGCCTGGGTATTGTATTCGGTGGGCACCATCTTGACCTGCAGGCCATGTTCGAGCAAGCGCAGCATGTCAATCGATTCCAGTTGTTCCAGCGGTGTCGGCGGCAACTTGGTATATTCAAACAGGGTGCTGCGCCGAAACGGAATGATGCATACCTGTTTGTACACCGCCGTATCGGCAAACCCGGTTTTGGCCAGTGTCGGGATTGGGCGACGTGACATGTACAGCGCATCGAGATTCTGGTTCATGACGACTTTGATGGTGTTGGGATCGAGATAATCCGCTTCCTGGTCGATCTTGCGTACCAGATTGACGCACCCCAGCTTGGGATCGGTTTTGAAAGGCGCAACAGCGGCATCGATCATGTCAGGATGCGTCATCGGTTCGTCTCCCTGCACCATGACGATCAGATCGGCATCCAGGTATACAACGGCCTCGGCAACCCGGTCGCTGGCGCGCTGATGAATATCGGATGTCATGATGACCGGCGCGCCAAATCCTTCCGCGACTTCGCGGATGGCTTCGTCACAGGTGGCAATGTAGGTGGCGTGCAAGGATTTGCTCATGGCTACGCGCTTATAGATGTGTTCAATCATCGGGCGTCCCAGAATCTGGGCGATCGGTTTGCCCGGGAATCGTGTTGATCCCATACGGGCAGGTATGACAGCAATGGTTTTCATGAGGAGGTCAGGTGTCTCGTGTATCGAATGGGTTGATCATTACAAAATGGTGGTGTGCAAAACGCAGTGCTGATTATCAGGTTTTTCCGGTTTCCTGGGCAATTATTTATTACCAAATTTTAAGGATTTGTGGTCATGTGTATACAATTCCGAGTCAAATCCTTTCGTATCTGGCAATTGGAAAAGCGCCAGAGTAGAATGCGTGCTTTACAAAATCTTCAGGTCGCTCACAGTATGATTTGTGGCCTATAAATCTCCAGGTCGATAAAACAGGGAAAATGAATGGTGAAACCGCACCTCTTGAATGACTTGACTATTCCTGCATCGCGATGAAAGCACTTTTCTTTCTGCGCCACTATAACGACATCGATCATGTCACTCCGGTTGTATATAAATGGATTGAATCCGGTCACCAGTGTGATGTCGTGCTGATCGGCTCGACTCAATTCCGTCGGGATTTTCGCGTCCAGTATCTGAGCCATTTGAGTGGTGTCCGTGTGGCGCATGTCTGCGAGTTGTTTTCTTGGGTCAAGTATGTGAAGTGGCGCTTGCAGATGCTGATGCTGACGCGCAATGTGCGACGCATTCCCATCCTCGGTCATCTGGCAGAAAAACTGGCCGATCGCTTCGACGAAAGCCAACGCATGCCATTGTGGCGGGATACTGCCGAATCGCTCTTGAACCGGTGTTTTGGCGATTCTGGCAAAGGTGTCGTGGCGTTTGACTGGATCGAGCGAAATTCGGTCATTTGCGTCGAATGGGTAGAGGTGGTGGTGGAGATGGCCAAGAATCGTGGATTGGGTACCGTGTCCCTGCCGCATGGCGATAGCCCGCATGCCAGCCAGTTGATCCGCCGGGGCGAGAGACGCGTGGAGCCGGATGTGACCTTTTCGGCAGCAAAGATATTCGACCGGCTGGTGGTTCCCAACGAGATGTGCGCCACACGGTTCCGTCCTTTTCTGGATGACAGCAAGCTGGCCGTGCTGGGTTCTCCCCGATATTGCGAAGAATGGCTGAAAATCCTGGCCGGTTTGATGCCGCCTTCTCCGCTGGTGCGCTCGAATAGTCGACTGAAAATAGTCATGTTTTTGCGCAAGGCCAATTTTACGACGTTCTGGGAAGAGGTCAGCGAAGTCGTGCACATGATTGCCGGATTTCCCGATGTGGAACTGATCATCAAACCGCATACCCGCAGCGGCTGGAAACAGTCCCTGACGAAGGATAGCGCAATCAAGCAATTGCCCAATGTAAGCGTGGCCAGCGATGACGCGCATTCGGTTCACCTGATGAACTGGTCGGATGTCATCATCGATCTGGCGACATCGGTGGTGTTTGAAGCCGTGCGGGCCAAGAAGCCGGTTCTGGCGGCCGACTATCTCATTGCCGCCCGGTCTGCCGTGGCTTTTTATATGCCCGAGACGGAGCTGCGCTGCCGGGATGATGTGTACGAGAAAATCAATCATTTTCTGGCACAGGGGTGTGACGATTTTTATGTTGAAGAACATCGGCAACGCTTCATTCGCGAGATGCTGGATTTTCCCGATGCCCATGTTTTGTCGCGTTACGTCGGATTGCTTGAACAAGCCATTCGTTGATGTTACCAATGAGCCTGGATCCAGGCTCATTTTTTATCCCCAGGATTGACATGTCATTAAAAAATCTCTTGAACGAACTGGTGGTGACTGCCTACAAGCTAAAAGGCGGGTATGCGGATATCATGGTCAGGGGGCAACGTATCCTGATTTCCGTTGATCATCTGCGCACGCTGAACCGCGCCAGGACTTATGGCATCAAGGAGCCGGATACGCTGGACTGGCTGGATAGCTTCGAACCGGATTCGTGTTATTTCGATATCGGGGCGAATATCGGGCAATACTCGCTGTATCCGGCAAAAAAATTCGGTGAAAGAATCCGTGTGTTTGCCTTTGAACCCCAAAGCAATAACTATTACGCGCTGAACAAAAATATTTATATCAACAACCTGGCACAAAATATCCTGTCTTATTGTGTCGCGGTGTCGGGCCGGAGCGAGTTTTCCAAGCTGTACATTCCCAAGTTCATTCCGGGGGGAAACCGTTCACAGTTCGGTCATGAAGACATCGGTAATATGAAAATTTCGACGACACATATCCAGGGGATGTTTGGCGTGACACTGGATGATTTATGCAGCAAATGGGGATTTCCCTACCCGAATTACATCAAGATCGATGTCGATGGCATTGAAATTTCGATCCTTGAAGGTGCATCGACTGTACTGGCCCATCCTGCATTACGGTCGGTCATCGTTGAACTGGGTACAGCCGAGGAGCAGCAGAAAGCGATTGACCTGATGCAGCAGGCAGGATTGGAAGTCAAGCAGCGATCAACCCGAAACTGGGGCGAAGCCTATCTGATATTCGGTCGTGCCTAGCATCTGCAGTTCACGATCTGTTCATCGTTGCCGGCTCTTGATCGATGGTTCGCTTGTGTCTGTTTTCAGTGCTGGCAAAATAGATGCCTTCAAACCGGAACGACTGCGCCATGACTGATTGTGCCGGATTCACTGTCGATGTCGTTATCCCGGTCTATAACTCTCCCGAATTGACGCAACGTTGTATTGCTTCGGTTATCACGCATCTCGGTGCTGTAATCGGGAATCTGTATGTTCAGGATGATGCTTCCGATGCGGTTACATGCGGGATGCTGGATGCATTGTCCTATCCGCAATTACAGGTGCATCATGCACCCCAGAATCAGGGGTACGGCAAGTCAGTGAACGAAGCTGTATCCCGGAGTAAGGCAACCTTGGTGTTGGTGCTCAATTCCGATACCGAAATCGCTGACAATTTTCTGCCACTTCTATGTGCTGCACTGACTGCTGACCCGGAACTGGCTGTGATCAGCCCTGTGCATGATCATTTTTTTCGGTACAAACTGGAGCGTTATCAGCGATTCCCGGGGGGCTATATTGCTACCTGCCGGTTTCAGGGGTATGGTTTCCTGATTCGCCGGGACCTGTTTTTATCATTGGGCGGGTTCGATTCGGCATTTGGGCGTGGTTATTTCGAGGATACTGATCTGGGGCGCCGATTGATTTCGCAGGGTTGGCGCGTGGGTGTGCATCCGGATGCCCATATTCGGCACCATGGTGGTGCCTCGTTCGGACGCGGCAAATCCTATCGTCAGCTTACGCAACGTAACCGTTCCCTGTATTTGTCACGCTATCCCGAAGTACAGCGAAATGTGTTGCTGGTTTCCAGTTGTCTGGTGCTCGAGGATTTACCTGTATCATTGATGCAGGCAATCGACACCGTGCTTCAGCAGGGTGGGGGTGTACACTGGCTGACACCCGGTACCGCAGTGCAGTTGCCCTGTTTGCAAATGCGCAACAGTCGATTGAGTTTTAGAATGATTGTTCGCCTGCTGTTACGCGGCTGGACCCGGAAAGACAAGCGTATTACGACTGTCTGGGTTGTGCCAGGTATGTCGACAAGGCTATCGGGCATACTGTCTATCCTGGCACATCTGCGACGATTGGAATGGCAGGTGTGGAAGCCGGAGTAGAAAATATCCTGAGGAAAGGTAGAAGTATGGTGCATATTCTCTGGCAACAGCTCCAATGCTTGTAATGCATGCGGATTACAAATGGCGCGAGGCGCTGATCCGGTTTGCGCTGATTTTTATGTGCTTTGCTTTCTGGCGAGGTGGATTGCAGGTCATCGCTTTTTCTCTGCTAGTACTGGCCTGGGTGCTGGATGGCGGTATCGATCGTTTCAAACAGGTGCTCAGGGAGCCTTTGGCGCAGGCTATTTTGTTGCTTTGCATCGTATTGCTGGTCGGGCTGAGCTGGAGTGAGTATTCTCTGCAGGGACGGATAAAATGGTTGAAATATTTTTTTCTGTTGCTGTTCATTCCGTTTTATTCGCTACTCAATCCGGCGCGCCTACCTTGGGTGCTGGGTAGTTTGCTTGCTAGTTACGGGGCAGTGCTGGGGCTGGGGATCTATCAATGGCAAGCGTTGGATGTGCAAGGCATACCGGCACTGGGGATGTCGTATCTGAGTTTTTCGGCCATACTGGGTGCGGGTGTCGTGGTATCGATTGGCATGGCTTGTACTGTCCGGGTAGCCTGGGCGAGAGGGATGCTGTGGTTACTTGCGGGGGCGTTGCTGTTCATTCAGTTTCATCAGGGGGGCAGGGTATTGCTGCTGGCAACACTCGCGGCCTTGTTATTGATGGCGTTACTGCGTCATTCTCTGGATACCCGGAAGCTGATTGCGATGGTTGTGTCCGTGCTGGTTGCTGCTGTGGTTTTTGCCTACAGCAGCCCCGTTTTCAAAGAGCGGTTTATGCTCATCAAGCAGGATATTGCGTTATTGCAGCAGGGCAATTTCAGTTCCAGCATGGGTTACCGGCTAGCGATGTGGGATGTCGGTTTGCATGGTATTGCCGAGCGTCCTTTACTGGGGTATGGCACTGGCATGGCGCAGGTATACTTCGATCGGACCATTCAAACCTATAAGGGTGGCATCTATAGAGAATTGCCCAATTTTCAGGAGACATCGCACTTTCATAATGACTGGATCGAGATAGGTATGCATACCGGTATACTGGGTATGTCCTGTCTGGGGTTTTTATATTGGGCCTGGTATCAATCCCTGCGACGCAGGCAATTGCAAATTTTCGCAGCAGGGATGTTGTGTTATATTTTTATAGCAGGCTTGACCGATACTTTCCTGGTTTTCAGTAAAGCACCACTTCTGCTGCTCATGATTACTGCCATAGCCTTGCATTGGCAGCCATTGAATCAACAGAATCACCACAAGGCGGGATGACCGGACATGGATCCGCAATATGGAATAGTCACCGAGAATCGATTGGATTGCTACCTATGCGGGAGTTCAGGGAGAACGCTTCATCAGGATTGTTCGGATCGTCTTTTTGGCGTGCCCGGCACATGGACGTTCAAGCAATGTGCCAACGATCAATGCGGGTTGATCTGGCTGGATCCCAGACCAACCCGGGCGACCATCGGCAAGGCTTATCACAGTTATTACACGCATGATTCCAGTCAGGTTCAGAGAACTGTATGGGCCAATGCTTTGCGTCCGCTGTTGCAGGGTTTGGCAGTGCGTCTTCTGGGATTGCATCATGAACGCAGGCAGTACAAGCAGATGTATCTGGATCAATGTTCTCCCGGAAACCTGCTCGAGGTGGGGTGCGGTAATGGCAAGCGTCTGGAGCGCCTGCGGGCGTTGGGATGGGATGTGATGGGGCAGGAGATCGATGCCGTTGCCGCTGCGCATGTGCAGGCATCAAAAGCTATTCCGGTGCATCTTGGGGAACTTGAGACACTGGATGCACAGGATCGTTTTGATGTGGTGCTGTTGAGTCATGTCATCGAACATGTTCATGATCCATCGGCGCTATTGCAGACGTGCTACACATTGCTCAAGCCAGGAGGACGCTTGATCGTATTGACACCGAATGTGGCAAGCCTGGGACACCGCAGATTTGGTTCGGCATGGAGAGGACTGGAGCCGCCGAGGCATCTGCATCTTTTCAATGGCAATACATTGCAACACTTGGTGCGTCAGGCCAGTTTCAGTCAGTACAAGCACTGGACAACAATGGTAAGTGCTTTTGCAATTGCAGAAAACAGTGGGCGTCGTCGTGCCACCAATCAGCCGATTACCGTGCGTGATGTGTTGCGCGGATTCCGGTTCCAGCTCACGGCAGGTCTGGTTTATTTGCGTGACAAGCATTGCGGTGAGGAATGTGTTGTCATGGCGATAAAATGAGTGCGTCAATAATTGCCAATCTGGAGGTTGTGTGAACGATTCCCGGTTTTTGCAGGGTGATGGTGCAACAGAATGGCACATTGTTCATCCTGAGATGGAAGCCTACATGCGCGATCTGATCGCGCATACGGATACTGCGGTTTTGCTGGCTATGGAAGAATTTGCCAGACAGAGAGAGTTTCCGATTGTAAATCGACTGGTTGGAGTTTTTCTCGAGACGCAAGCTCGCATGATTGGTGCTAGGCGGGTGTTCGAATTTGGTAGTGGCTATGGTTATTCAGCCTATTGGTTCGCTCGGGCCGTGGGGCCGGAAGGGCGTGTCGTTTGCAGTGATGGCGATGCTGCCAATCGGGAACGTGCGCGGCAGTATCTCACTGATGCAGGGTTATGGGATCGTATTGAATTTTGTACCGGCATGGCCCAGGATGTGTTTTTGCAAACAGAGGGCCTATTTGATATCTGTTATAACGATGTCGACAAAAGTGACTATCCGGAGATCTGGCAAATGGCGAGGGATCGTATTCGTCCCGGTGGACTGTATATTGCTGACAATGTGCTCTGGTCCGGGCGCGTAGCCTTGCAGGATGTTCATAATCCAGTAATGGTTTCGACCGAAGCAATTGTTCGACACAATCAGATGATTTTCAACGATCCGGATTTTGACGTATTCATCAATCCGGTTCGTGATGGGGTAATCGTTGCCCGGAGGAAGTGATGGGGTGGACAGAGGATTCAATTTTCTGAACGATTGACGGAAGTGGTGGCGGAGCAATCAGCGATAAAATGGTTGCGCAGGGTATAATGGCGATTAATTGGTATGATTAACCGCTTTGCTTGTAAAATAATCGGCTACTGTTGGTAGTCATCCAAAAAATTTTCAGTTTGATTAACGGAAGGAAAAGTTATGCAAATTCATGTTTATGATACTTATGTCAAGGCAAGAGATGGCCACACCATGCATTTTGATGTTTTTACAGCAGTAAAGGATGATCAGAAGGCTGTGGAATATGCCAAGCAATGGCTGACATCCATTGGCGAGGATACGGCAGTGGTGACCAGCAGGGAGTGTAGTTTTTGCCATAGTCAAAGCGCACCGCCCAATGTGATCGATGAAATCAATAAACACGGTTTTTATATTTACAAAATGGAAGGTTGCTAATCCTGACTGATGTTATCGGCAAAGCCTATCAATCCTAATTTCGAAGGTTTCTGAGATGAAGCTCAAATATAGTCAAATTTTAATATCAGGTGCTTTATTCATGCTCTGCAACACGGCTCAAGCCAATGAGCCGAAGCTGATCGGGGAACATGGCGACTGGAAAGCTTACATGTTCATGGAGAACAACAATAAAGTCTGTTACATGGTCAGCCAACCTAAAAAAACATCGGGTAATTATACAAAAAGGGGGGATGTATTTGCTCTGATCACACATCGGCCGGCCGAGAAGAGCAAAAACGTTTTTAGCTATATTGCCGGCTATACCTATAAATCCGGAAGTGAAGCAACGGTTACAGTAAATAATCAAAACTTCAAGCTGTTTACTCAGGATGATTCTGCATGGGCAGCGGATGAAGCTGCCGATAACAAGATTACGGACGCGATCAAGCGAGGCAGTTCCCTGGTAGTCAAGGGAGCATCCTCCCGAGGTACCGAGACTGTAGATACTTTTGGATTGGGTGGATCAACGGCTGCTTTCAAAGCCATCTCTGCCGAGTGCGGTGTGAAGTAATCACTTCGTGATTTGCCATCATCATTGAGTCTGTTTCTTGCGGATTGTGGTTGTTGTTTTATATCTGAATTTATGGAGGTGCGGGTTCTATGAGTGAGAAGATTGTAATTTACCAGAAGCCTACATGTAGTAAATGTCGGTCAACTCTGACATTACTCAATGAAAGCGGTAAGGAATTTGAATCGATCAACTATTATGAAACTCCCTTGACTGGCGAGCAGTTGCGGGAACTGGTTCAAAAATTGAATTTGCCGGTACGTGATATTCTCCGCAAAGATGAGCCTGCCGCACGTGAACTGGAAAATGCTTCTGATGAGGTCATAATCCAAGCTATGATCAACAATCCGGATCTAATGCAGCGCCCGATTGTGGTGCGAGGGGATCAGGCGAAATTATGTCGGCCACCAGAAAATGTACTTGAGTTGCTGCAATCGGATTGAGAAAAGTGGTCGATCTTGGGGAAACCAAGCGCGATAAAGTTAAAGTATTTCTTCAATTAGGAAGCAGCTAATTGCAAAAGCCGCAATCCCTAAAGAGGAACGTGCGGCTTTTTTTGTTTGCTTACAGCAAAGGAGAGGCTATGCCCTTCCATCCAAGCTATTCTGAAGCTGAGGTTTCAGTGACTTGAGCTATAGATTGTTCGTTTGAACGTGCTCGGGCAGGGAGTTTTTCGCGGATACGTGCTGCTTTACCCGATAAGTTTCTGAGATAGTAAAGCTTCGCGCGACGAACGGCACCACGACGTTTGATTTCAATACTGGCAATCAGCGGGGAGTAGGTTTGAAAAGTTCTCTCCACACCTTCACCGCTCGAAATTTTCCTTACCGTAAAGCCCGAATTCAAACCACGATTGCGTTTTGCAATGACAATGCCTTCATAAGCTTGCGTACGCTTGCGATCGCCCTCTACGACGTTGACATTGACGATAACGGTATCTCCTGGGGAGAAATCGGGAATATCTTTATTAAGGCGTTTTATTTCTTCTGCTTCTAGTTGATCGATTAAGTTCATTTTTCCTTCCTTTGCAATTTACCGATTTTACCTGGAGTTACACGTTTCTTTAAATTCTTTCAATAATTTTTCTTCTTCAGCTGTCATGCCCTGCTTGTATTTCTGTTCCAGCAAGTCAGGCCTGTTTAACCAGGTCTTGCCTAGTGCTTGTTGTAGTCGCCAGCTGCGGATCCTGGCATGATTGCCGGACATCAGTACTTCGGGTACATGATCTCCCTTGTACATTTCGGGCCGAGTATAGTGCGGATAGTCCAGCAATCCACTTACAAATGAATCCTGATTGGCTGATTCAGGATCGCCAAGCGTGCCGGGTATTTGTCTTGCAACGCAATCAATCAGTACCATGGCTGCTAATTCACCGCCAGAAATAACATAATCTCCAATAGAGATTTCCATATCAACTTGTCGAGCAATCAGCCTTTCGTCAATTCCTTCATATCGACCGCATAGCAGGATCAATCCCTGCAAATGACTCAATTGTGTGACTAGCTGATGATCTAAACATTTCCCGTGAGGTGAAAGATAAATCACGTTCGGGTTCTCAATACCTCGATCTTTTTGCTTCACCTTGGCCTGTAAAATAGCTTCTTCTAAAGGCTCCACCATCATGACCATGCCTGGTCCGCCACCGTAAGGACAGTCATCGACTGTGCGGTGCTTGTCTCGAGTGTAATTACGAGGATTCCAAGTGGTAAGGTTATAAATACCATCTCGGTACGCTCTGCCAGTCACGCCATATTGTGTCAAGGCATGAAACATCTCCGGAAACAATGTGATGATATCGAACTCGCGTAACATGAAATCATCACCCTCAATAATCTCTGTTCCAGTCCACTGTAACTTGCCTGAGTTTAAGATCTATTTTAATAATATACTGGGCTATAAATGGCACCAAAATTTCTTTGGTTTTTGTATCCGCACTAGCACTACTGATGCGTAATACATCATTTGCTCCAGTTTCAAAAAGACCAACGATATTTCCTAAAACTTCATCATGCAAGTTAATTACTCTAACACCTATTAAATCTGACCAGTAATAGCCAAGATTTCCGTTTTCTGGCAAAACCGGCAGACAACTTCTGGGGACTGCAATTTGCATTCCCTTGAGTTGTGCAGCCCGCGTGCGATCTTCATAACCTTCCAGATGCGCATTTATCACATTGCCATTAACACTACCATTTATCAGAGATACTTCCCGCCAACGATCTTCGTTTTCTTTGTTTAACCACCACGAGTGATAATCCAACAAGCCATCGACATACTCGGTGTAAGGAGAAACTTTGATCCATCCACGAATACCATGCGGGCCGATGACATGTCCCATAATTACCAATGGCGTTTCGGGCGCAAGGCTAGCCGTTTGTGGGAGCTTTGTTTTTGGCAACGAATTCCTTAACCAATCGTGTCGCTGTGGACGAGAGTTGCGCTCCTTTGGATTGCCAATATGCAATGCGATCCAAATGAACTCTCAATTTTTCTTCCCCGCCCGTCGCTCTTGGATTATAAAAACCTATTCTCTCAATAAATCTGCCATCTCTTGGATCGCGGGAGTTAGCCACGACCATGTTAAAAAATGGGCGTTTTTTTGCTCCACCCCTTGCTAATCTGATGATTACCATAATCCGCCTCTTTAACCTTTATCCCTAAAATTGCTAAAATCAAACAATAAAGAACTCTAAATTGTACAGTAAATTTTATTCTTCTGACAAGTTAATGACTATTCATGACTAAGAAGCAACCAATCAATTCAAGCAAGATGCTCCCCGTCGAACTTGATGAAGGAAAGAATTTGTCAATAAACCCAACCAAGGAGTTTATTGTTGCAGAATCAAATCAGTGTGTATCTTGCGGTCTTTGTTTGCCACATTGTCCAACTTACCGTCTGCTCAAATCCGAAGCCGACTCGCCGCGCGGTAGGATTGCGCTGATGCAAGGGGTGATGCGTGACAAAATACCTTTGAATGCACGCTTCGTGATGCACATGGATCGTTGTCTTTCATGTCGGGCTTGTGAAGCAGCTTGTCCCAACCATGTCGCATTTGGTAATTTGATGGATTCCACGCGTGCGGTAATTGCGCAGCAATCAGACGACGCATTACAGATCAAAGAAACTGGCAGCATGTTTATGCTGAAACAGTGGCTTATTACCCATCCTGTGCGTATCGAACGATTGCGACGATTGTTTTACTGGTTGCAGCGAATCGGTTTTTTGAAGTGGTTGGGTAAGTCGGAGTTATTGAAAAAAAATGCGATATGGAATTTGGTCGTGCAATTACCGGTGGTTGAATTTCCTGTTTCGAAAATGACCGAAAACAGTTACAAGGTTGGAGATCGTTGGCTAGAAGTTTATCCGGCAAGGGGACAAGAACGTGGAGCGGTTGGTTTGTTTCTGGGGTGCATCGCGCGATTAACGGATGTGACTACACTGAATGCAAGTATTTTTATTTTAAATCAACTGGGATATGTCGTTCATGTGCCGTCACGGCAAACCTGTTGTGGTGCCATTCATCAGCATGCTGGAGATCGTGATTGTGCCATGGCCTTGGCTCGGCAAAATCGATCCGTATTTGCGGAGCTTGGGGTGGAAGTCGTCTTGAGTGCTGCGTCAGGTTGTGGCGTGCAGTTGGTGGAAGAAAACAATGCTGATTGCTATCGTGTAATGGACATCAGTCAGTTTTTGCTAACCGCGCAAGGATGGGAGGATATCGAGTTAAAATCGCTTGAAAAGAAGGTACTGATTCATGATCCATGCAGCTTGCGTCATGTTTTGAACGGACATGGTTTTGTGTACGAGCTGATGGCACATATTCCCGGTATTCAGATAATACCGCTACCCGATAATGACCAGTGTTGTGGTGCCGCAGGAATGTATTTCATCAATCAACCCGAAATTGCTCAGCAACTGCTGGACGCAAAAATTTCCGCCGTGCAGGAAAAAAGAGGGGCATATCTGCTCACTTCCAATATCGGGTGTGCCATGCATCTTGCAACTGGTTTGCGTAACAGGGGGATAGATCTTGAAGTGCTGCATCCCGTGACACTATTGGCAAGGCAGATGGGTTTGGAACTATAATGCAGCAATGTATCTGATTTTATTCGATACCAACATGTAATGTTTTTGATCAACCTTTAGGTCTTGATTATGGTCAATATAGATAAATTCATCATAGGTTTTGATAGTGCTTTGCGGACTTTGACAACGGCGGCACAGACGGTGCGTCCTGTTCCGGGTAATAATTTGCCGGAAACCGAATTGACTGACACCGAAAAGCGATTGTCGTGCGCTCTGATGCGCATCAACCATGTGGGTGAGGTTTGTGCGCAAGCGCTATATCAAGGGCAGGGATTAACGGCGCGTAATGAAACTGTACAGCAGACCTTGATGAAGGCGGCGCGTGAAGAAACCGAACATCTGGCATGGACGGAACGACGCATTGCCGAATTGGGGGGGCGTAAAAGTCTGCTGAATCCGTTATGGTACAGTGGATCTTTTGCGATCGGTGTGGTGGCAGGATTATTGGGGGATAAATGGAATCTCGGTTTTCTGGCTGAAACGGAACATCAGGTTGAAGCGCATCTGGCGGGGCATCTGCAACGCTTGCCTAATACCGATGAGAAAAGTCGGGCGATTGTGGAGCAAATGAAGATGGACGAGGCCAGTCATGCTACGATGGCACTATCGCATGGTGGTGCAGAATTGCCACTGGCAGTAAAAATGGCCATGAAAATGGGATCCAAAGTGATGACAAGTACCGCTTTCTGGGTTTAGTGGACAAGCATGACGTACATGGATAATGGGGTTTAAGTTGGAGAAAATGCAGCATCAGGTTAAATGCTTATGATCTTGTTATGAAGAATATCAATTTGACACACCATTTTCTGATTGCCATGCCCGCAATGGTGGACTCCATTTTTGCCAAGACACTAACTTATGTCTGTGAACACAATGAACAGGGTGCAATCGGGATCGTGATCAATCGGCCTACTGATCTCACTCTCGTTAACTTATTCAGACAACTGGGTATTCAACAATCCGAAGCCGTGCCGGAGACGACCCCCGTTCTTTTTGGTGGACCGGTGCAAATGGATTGCGGGTTCGTTTTGCATCAACCCGTGGGTAACTGGCAGTCCACGCTGGCCGTCAACAAGGAAGTAGGGCTGACGACATCACTGGATATCCTGAAAGCCATAGCCGACGATGACGGACCTGAGCAAGCGTTGATTGCTCTGGGTTATGCGGGATGGGCTCCCGGGCAGATTGAACACGAATTGGCACAAAATGCCTGGCTGACCGTACCGGCATCGGCAGATGTGATCTTTGACATGCCGTCCGAAGAGCGCTTGTCTGCCGCCATGCATCTGCTTGGCATCGATTTTGCCAATTTATCCAATGAAGTCGGGCATGCATGATAGTAATGAGCGAGTCGATTCAAGAAGTCACATTGCTGGCTTTCGATTTTGGAACAAAACGCATTGGTGTGGCTGTAGGCAATACGCTGGTGCGTATAGCGCATCCCCTGATTACCATTGATACGGAAGTGACTGAAAAACGTTTTATGACCATTGCGCAATTACTGGATACATGGAAACCAAACTTGTTGCTTGTGGGATTGCCCATGCATTCGGATGGTACGCCACATGAGCTGACCCGACTGTGTCAACGCTTTGCGCGACGCTTGCAGGGTAGGTTTGGGGTGGATGTGGTCTTGTGCGACGAGCGCTATACCAGCAAGACAGCCAGTGTGGCTCTTCGTGAAGCCGGAATTACCGGGAGAAACCAGAAAGCTATGCTGGATCAGGTTGCGGCTCAGCATATTCTGCAATCCTATCTGGATGAACAATATGTCATTGCCCGACGCTGAAACCGTGTTTACCACGCTGGCCGAGAAGATGCGCGCCAATGTGCGAGGCGAGATTGTTCTGATCGGAATCCGGACGGGTGGAGTTTGGTTGGCAGAACGATTACACAGTATGCTTGGAATCAGACAGCCTCTGGGGATTCTGAGCGTGTCGTTTTATCGGGATGATTTTGACCGGATTGGTTTGCATGCCCAGAAAAAACCATCGGACATACCCTTTGATGTCAATGGGGCGCATATCGTGCTGGTTGATGATGTGCTGTTTACGGGTAGAACGATTCGTGCGGCAATCAATGAGTTATTTGATTATGGTCGCCCGGCTTCGATCAGTCTGGCGGCTTTGGTCGATCGCGGCGGCAGGGAATTGCCAATCGAAGCGCAGTATGTCGGGATCGAATTTCCCTTGCCCGCTGACAAGATGCTGGAAGTAAAGCAGGAAAAGGGCCATTTGAGCTTTCATGTGTACGACAAGAGTCCGGCAGAATGATCAA
Organism: Nitrosomonas sp.; assembly: GCA_017879645.1. Lineage (GTDB taxonomy): Bacteria > Pseudomonadota > Gammaproteobacteria > Burkholderiales > Nitrosomonadaceae > Nitrosomonas. The sequence continues at coordinate 8,974 of JAAEXZ010000016.1, read as the reverse complement.
TAGACATCCTCAACTGGATAGTCACGGTGCGCTACAGCATTTGTTGACCACGGAGGGTTTGCCGGCTTCAATTTTGCTGCATATTCTGGATACTGCGGAATCCTTTGTCGGCGTGACCGAGCGTGATGTTAAAAAAATTCCATTGCTCCGTGGCAAATCCATATTCAATCTGTTTTTCGAACCCAGCACGCGAACGCGTACCACGTTCGAAATCGCTGCCAAACGCTTGTCGGCCGATGTCATCAATCTGAATATTGCTGTTTCAGCCCAGTCCAAGGGCGAAACACTGCTGGATACGGTCAATAACCTCTCCGCCATGAATGCCGATATGTTCATCGTTCGGCATGCACAGAGCGGTGCGGCGCATCTGATTGCAAAGCATGTGCGCTCGGACATACATGTGATCAATGCCGGTGACGGAAGCCATGCGCATCCAACTCAGGCGCTACTGGATATGTTTACCATCCGACGATTTAAACAAGATTTTCGTGCATTGCGCGTTGCGATTATTGGTGACATTCTTCACTCGAGGGTAGCGCGCTCACAGATTCATGCATTGACGACACTGGGGGTGCCGGAAGTGCGGGTGATCGCACCCAAAACACTGTTGCCCAGAATGGTGGAGCGTTTGGGGGTGCACGTGTATCACGATATGGCAAAGGGTTTGCGGGATGTAGATGTGCTGATGATGTTGCGATTGCAGAATGAGCGCATGAAGGGAGCCTACTTGCCCAGTGCAGAAGAGTATTTCAAATATTATGGACTGACTCCGGAGAAACTGATGTTGGCGCGGCACGATGCCATTGTCATGCATCCTGGTCCCATGAACCGGGGGGTGGAGATTGACTCCGCAGTTGCGGATGGCAAGCAGTCAGTCATTTTGCCGCAAGTCACTTTTGGCATCGCGGTGCGCATGGCTGTCATGTCTATTTTGGCTGGAAATCAGGCATAAAGGTAAATGGTGCGAATACATATTAAAAATGGCCGGCTGATCGACCCTGCACATGGGGTCGATGCGATTCAGGATATTTTTATTGCCAAGGGAAAAATCGCTGGTATTGGAGCAATGCCAGAGGGTTTTCAGGTCAGCCGGGTCATCGATGCGCATGGATTGATCGTTTGTCCGGGGCTGGTTGATCTGTCGGTTCGATTGCGTGAACCAGGATTCGAGTACAAGGCTACACTGGAATCGGAAATGGCTGCAGCGGTGGCGGGTGGCGTGACGAGTCTGGCTTGTCCTCCAGATACCGATCCACCGCTGGATGAGCCCGGGTTGGTCGAAATGCTGAAGCACCGTGCCAGAAACCTGAATCTGGCTCATGTTTACCCCATCGGAGCTCTGACCCAAGGCCTGAAAGGAGAGCGTTTAACCGAAATGGCCGAGCTCAACGATGCGGGGTGTGTCGTTTTTGGCCAGCCTGATAGCATGCTGGTTGATTTGAAGGTGTTGATGCAAGCCATGCACTATGCCTCGACATTTGAATTTGGAGTGTGGTTGCGACCACAGGAGAGGAGTCTGACGGGAAGTGGTGTGGCGCATGACGCTGAAGTGGCGATCCGGTTGGGGTTGCCAACCATTCCGGTGTGTGCGGAGACGATTGCCATAGCCAACATTTTATTGCTGGCGAAAGAGACCGGTGTCAAGGTCCACCTGTGCCGGATTTCCAGTGCTGAAGGGCTTACCATGATTCGTGCTGCAAAACAGCAGGGTATCCCGGTAACGTGTGATATTTCGATTAATCACTTGCATCTGTCGGATATGGATATTGGTTTTTTTGATTCGAATTGTCATCTGATGCCACCCCTGCGAAGTTCAGGGGATCGGGATGCGTTACGTGCCGGATTGCTGGATGGTGCGATCGATGCGATATGTTCGGATCATACGCCAGTCGACGAAGATGCCAAGCTGTTGCCATTCGGACAATCTGAAGTGGGAGCCACAGGTGTTGAGTTACTATTGCCGCTGACTCTGAAGTGGGCCAAAGATACGCGATTGCCTTTGCTGCGCGCGCTGGCAAAAATCACATCCGAGTCAGCAAAAGTGCTTGGAGTCGATGCGGGACATCTGGCAGTTGGCAATGCGGCAGATCTGTGTATTTTTGATCCGGATTGCTACTGGAAGGTGACGGCATCGGGATTGCTGAGTCAGGGCAAGAACACGCCTTTTCTGGGTATGGAACTACCCGGCAAGATCCGGTATACCGTGCTGAATGGTCAAATGGTATACGAACAATGAATTTTTTACTTTAACTGAGCTGTCTTTCTGCTATCTACTCATTGATCAAAATGTCGAATCCACTACTTGATTTTTCGGGGCTGCCCCGTTTTGCTGAAATCCGTGAAGAACATATCGCCCCTGCTGTTGAGCAATTACTCTATGAAAATCGTGCTGTTGTGGAAAAAGTACGAGCTTTGACCGAGGTGCCGACTTGGGAGAATTTTGTTCAGCCGATGGTGGATGCCAATGAGAGACTGTCGCGTGCTTGGGGGCAGATATCGCATCTGAACGCCGTCATGAATAGTCCGCAACTGCGTGATATATATAATCAGAATTTGCCGTTGATTACCCAGTTTTATGCCGAGGTGTCGCAGGATCAGGCTTTGTTCGAGAAATACAGGCAATTGCGTGCTAGCGTTCAGTTCGACAATTTGACTCCGGCAAGAAAAAAGATTGTAGACAATGAATTGAGGGATTTTCGATTGGGAGGGGCAGAATTGCCCGCGGAAAAGAAACAGAGGTTCATACAGATTCAAGAAGAGCTATCGAAATTGTCCTCGACATTCAATGATAATTTGCTTGATGCCACCAACGCTTTTTCTTTGGTAATTGAAGATGAACAAACTGTTGCTGGTATTCCTGCCGATGTGTTGCAGGCAGCGAAAGCACTGGCAGAGGGTGATTCGCGCTCAGGGTGGAAGTTTACCCTGCACATGCCCTCCTATCTTCCCGTGTTGCAATACGCCGATGATCGCGCTTTACGCGAGCAGATGTACCGTGCCTATGCGACGCGCGCCAGTGAGCTGGATGAGCGTGTCGGCGCGGATAAGGACAATATGCCCTTGATCAATCAGGTTCTGGCACTGCGTCAGGAAGCTGCGCTCATGCTCGGTTTCAATAATTTTGCCGAGGTGTCGTTGGCCACCAAGATGGCATTGTCACCGCAGCAAGTTCTCGATTTTTTGATGAAACTGGCCACAAAGGCAAAATCGCATGCAGAGAACGATTTGCAGGCACTGCAACAGTTTGCAGCAGAGAAATTGAATATTGCAAAGCTTGAAGCTTGGGATCTGGCTTACGTCAGTGAAAAATTGCGAGAAGAGCGCTATGCTTTTTCGGATCAGGAAGTAAAACAGTATTTTCCTGAGGATAAAGTACTGCAGGGCATGTTCCAGCTAGTCGAAAAACTTTACGGGATCAGGATTGTGGCGACGAGTGCGACCCAGGTTCAGTGTTGGCATGCTGATGTGAAATTTTTTGATATCAGGGATACTACGGGCAAACTCGTCGGCCAGTTTTACCTGGATCTCTATGCCCGTTCAACAAAACAGGGTGGTGCGTGGATGGATGGTGCCATTGCACGGCGGCGTATCGAAGATAAAAAAAGTGGTTCCGCAATACAAGTGCCAGTAGCTTATCTGACTTGTAATTTTTCCGCCCCGGTCAAGATCGATGGGCAGATTCGCCCGGCGTTATTTACGCATAATGAAGTCATTGTGCTGTTTCACGAATTTGGTCATGGATTGCATCATCTGTTGACGCAAGTGGAAGATCTGGGGGTCTCAGGTATCAATGGCGTTGAGTGGGATGCGGTGGAGCTACCGAGCCAGTTCATGGAAAATTTTTGCTGGGAATGGGATGCCCTGCACAGTATGACCCAACATATTGAAACCGGAGCATCCTTGCCGCGTGTGCTGTATGACAAAATGCTGAAAGCCAAGAATTTCCAGAGTGGATTGCAGATGTTGCGACAAATCGAGTTTGCACTGTTCGATATGCATGTTCATTACGACTTCAAACCTACTGAACAAACTGTATTGCAACTGCTGGACAAGATCCGGGAAGCTGTTGCTGTGATCATTCCTCCGGATTTCAATCGTTTTCCCAACAGTTTTGCACACATTTTTGCGGGTGGTTATGCTGCGGGTTATTACAGTTACAAATGGGCAGAAGTTTTGTCAGCCGATGCATACAGCATGTTTGAAGAAACTGCATCGGATGGAGTAATTAATGCTTCAACGGGAGCCCGTTTTCTGGAAGAAATTCTGGCCAAGGGAGGAAGCCGTTCGGCGCTGGAATCCTTTGTTGCTTTTAGGGGGCGTGAACCTGAACTGGATGCGCTATTGCGTCATAACGGAATGGAAGTGGCTTAACGTTTTAGTTTAAAAGTTAGTCGACTGATTCTGGTTTTTTACGTTGTTTAAACAGACTGTTCTGATGTGAGGTACCAGTCTGAGAGCTTGAACCCAGGGAAGTATCTGTTTCGGTATTTACGGATCAGGTTGAACCCAGTGTATAAATATGGCATGATCCATCAAATTTTATCCTAAATAAATAAGAACATGATTAATTCTATCCGCTTCAATACTACAGCTGTGCTAATGGTGCTGGTTATTCTGCTAACGGGTTGTGCAACAACGAGTAACAACGTTCAGAGAAGTACGAATGATCCGCTTGAGTCGATGAATCGGGCGGTCTTCAATTTTAACGAGATGGTCGACAACAAGGTTATGGAACCGGTGGCGCGCGGATACAAAATGGTTATGCCCGATCCGCTCGAGATGATGATTGGTAATTTTTTCTCCAATCTCAATGATGTTGTTGTAACCACAAATGCGATTTTGCAACTGAATCCTGAAGCGGCACTGGCCAGCAGTACTCGGTTACTGATCAATACCACGTTTGGGGTATTTGGCATAATTGATATAGCCAGCGACATCAGTGCAGTGAGCGACATCAACATCAGCAAGCGCAACGAAGATTTCGGTCAAACTCTGGGGCGCTATGGGGTGAGTAGCGGACCTTATATCGTATTACCTTTCCTCGGACCAAGTTCGTTACGCGATACCGTGGGTATTGCAGTGGATAGTTTCTTCATGGATCCAGTCACGCAAGGGATTACGGGAATATTCGTGAATCATGTGGCCTACTTGAATAATGTGGCTGTTAGAACGCCTATTGCATCAACTAGGACGATTCATAATCGTGCTCAGTTGCTGGACGCCGAAAAAACACTCGAGGAAGCTGCTCTGGATAAATATGAGTTCATGCGTGACGCCTATCTACAGCGAAGAACCAGTCTGATCAATAATACCGATACCAAAGAAGGGAAGTAGGCAACCCTATTTAAAATAGCTTTCCCTGTTTCTGTCAGGGTTGAAAATCGACAATCAAATCGATTATCTTAAGCAATCCAAATCTTGCACATTGGTAAATGGGAATTCCCGGATCAATGTGCTATTTTTTTATTGAACATGATCAGTAAATGAAGAAATTTCAGTGCAAGATCTGTGGTTTTATTTATGATGAATCGGCAGGGGATCCCGAACACGGCATACAAGCAGGTACGAGATGGGACGATATTCCCGAAAACTGGACTTGTCCCGAATGTGGCGTGAGCAAGGCGGATTTCGATATGGTGGAGATTTGAAGTAATGTCACGAACAGTGGTGATCGTAGGAACCGGATTGGCAGGCTATGCTGTTGCACGTGAGTTAAGAAAACTGGATGCGGAAGTTTCCATAATCATGCTGACAAATGACCATGGCGGTTTTTACTCCAAACCCATGCTTTCGAATGCACTGTCTACAGGAAAAACTCCCCAATCCATCTTGAATAGCGATGCGTCGCACATGTCATCGCAACTAAAAATCGCGATTCGTCCGCATTGTCCAGTTGCGACGATTGATGTGCAGCGAAGCCGGTTGATGCTGCAAAGTGGAGAAGAAATTACCTTCGATCAACTGGTTTTGGCGCTGGGGGCTGATCAGGTTCGATTACCCTTGGCAGGTAATGGAGTGACAGAGATTGTTACGGTAAATGATCTTGATGATTATGCAAAATTTCGAGAATCCATTACCGAAAAAAAAAGAATCGCGATTATTGGCGCAGGATTGATTGGATGTGAATTTGCCAATGATCTAGTCGCGGCTGATTATCAAGTTGACGTGATCGATATTGGTACGCAACCACTAGGAAGGTTGTTACCGCCAGATGCAGGCGCTTTTTTGCGGCGAAAACTCGAAACAGCGGGAGTCAACTTTCATCTGGGTACATCGGTTGAAACAGTAGAGAACAGGGATGCGCGATTTTATTTGAAATTAACGAACGGTCAGTCGATCGAATCGGATCTGGTATTGTCATCGGTGGGATTACGCTCGCGTACTGGATTGGCCAGTGCTGCCGGAATAGCTGTCAATCGAGGAATTGTGGTGAATCGTTTTTTGCAGACGGATTTCGAAAATATATTCGCACTGGGTGATTGCGCAGAAGTGGAGGGTAAGGTATTGCCTTTCGTAATGCCCATTACGCATGCTGCCCGAGCCTTGGCTGCAACCCTGGCTGGTCATGCAACGCCTGTGCATTATCCGGCTATGCCTGTATTGGTCAAAACCCCCGCGTGCCCCACAGTGGTTTCACCACCTGATTTTAATGTGATCGGTGAGTGGCATACCGATAGCGATGGTGAAGGTGTAAAAGCGTTGTATCGCGATGGATCGGGTAATTTACTCGGATTCGCCTTGCTAGGCACGGCAACCAAAGAAAAAATTGCCTTGACATCCCAGTTGCCTCCAATTTTGTCCTGAGGTTTACTTCGGCAAGTTACTTGTTCAAAACGGATTAATTCGTACTGATGAAAAAATTTCTGTTTGATTTATTCCCAGTCATTTTGTTTTTTCTGGCTTTCAAGCTATACGATATTTTTGTGGCTACGTCCGTAGCCATGGTCGCTGCGGTGGGGCAGATTGCATGGCTCTGGTTCCGTCAGCACCAGGTTGACAAGATGATGTGGATGAATTTAGCCATCATCATGGTATTTGGTGGCGCTACATTGGTTTCGCAAGACGAAACCTTCATCAAGTGGAAACCAACCGTATTATATTGGCTGATTGCAGCGATCCTGCTGGTATCAAGTCAGTTATTCAGTAAAAATCTGATTCGGACCATGCTGGAAAAACAGATTACCTTGCCAAAAAACATCTGGCAGAGGCTCAATTTATCCTGGATTGGTTTTTTTCTGTTGATGGGGGGTATCAATTTATATGTTGCATTCAATTTCTCAGTCGACACGTGGGTTAGCTTCAAGTTATTCGGTGCAACAGGACTGATGGTGATATTTATGATTGTACAAGTGCTGATGCTCGGTAAATATGTGAAAGAGTCTTCCACGGCTGCGGCCAATCAGCTCGAGCCGGATCAGCATCAGCATGAATCGGCAGACAATGACAATAAAATTCGTAAGGATTAGAAATCGTGCTTTATGTTATCAACGGTGAAGATATACCCGGCAGCTTGGAAAAAAGACTGGCAGTGCGCCCTGAGCATTTGAAACGGATCCAGGCATTACAGGAGGCCGGGCGTTTGATCCTGGCGGGACCTTATCCTGCCATAGATAGTCAGGATCCGGGAACGGCGGGGTTCTCGGGGAGCTTGATCGTGGCGGAATTTGAATCACTGGCTGCTGCACAGGTTTGGGCCGATGCTGATCCTTATGTCAGCGCTGGGGTTTATGCCAAGGTAACTGTCAAACCATTCAAGAAAGTATTGCCGGCCTGATGAATGTGCGTTTTGACACTGAATGTATGCGGTTTGCGCTTTAGCATGAAAAGATGTAATGATTCACGTTGTCAAAGTTAAGAGGTATACTTAAGCACTCTCGAAATAAGCATATTCTTCGCGAATATGAATTCTATCCAAATCACAGAAAAGGAAATTCCATGCGTTTGACGAAATTATCACAAGTAATGATCGTTGGTCTTTTCAGCTTGAGTGCGTTATCGGTTCAGGCCCAATCATCAGGAGCAGTGGCTAAAGTGAATGGCGTTACTATTCCACAGTCACGTTTGGAATTAATGGTCAAGGCCGGTGTGGCCCAAGGGCAACAGGATGGACCCGAGATGAGAAAAGCCTTGCGTGAGAATCTGATTGCCGAGGAAATCATTGCTCAGGAAGCACTCAAGAAAAAACTCGATAAAAGTGCAGAAGTGGTTGCTCAACTTGAAATGGCGCGTCAGGCTGTTCTTGTCAGAGCCTTCCAAGCTGATTACATCAAGAATAATTCTGTCAGCGATGAAACCTTGCGTAAAGAATATGAAATGCTAAAGGTCCAGATGGGGGACAAGGAATACAAGGCGCGTCATATTCTGGTCGACAGTGAGAGTATAGCCAAAGAGATTATTGCCAACCTGAAGAAAGGGGGCAATTTCGCCAAGATTGCTGAAGAGAAATCATTGGATGACGGTAGCAAGGAAAATGGTGGTGAATTGAACTGGAGTCCTCCGGCTGCTTATGTCAGACCATTTTCTGAGGCACTGGTCAAATTATCGAAAGGCGGGTTGACCGAACAGCCTGTACAGACTAACTTTGGATGGCATGTCATTCAATTGATGGACACACGTCCCATGGAAGTGCCTCCTTTCGATGAAGTGAAGCAAAATATACAGCAACGTGTCCTGCAGCGGGAATTTGCTACTGTAGTACAAGAATTGCGTGGCAAAGCAAAAGTTGAGTGATTTGTGGTCTGATTTCTGATTGCTAACAAGAAAAAAAGATCGCCTTTTACTGACTTAAGGCGATCTTTTCCACGCGCGGAGCCAAGGCACAGAGTAGTTCATAATTGGCTGTTCCTGCATGTTGTGCTACTTCATCGACTGAAACCCCTTCTCCCCACAGTACCACCGGGCTGTTGATTCCAGCATTCTGAATATGTGTCAGATCAACCGTCAGCATGTCCATGGATATTCGACCTAGAATACG
>JAAEXZ010000091.1 GCA_017879645.1 Nitrosomonas sp. | reverse complement strand
ACTCTTCGTCATCATCCTCATCATCATCGCCATCTTCGCTCTGAGGCTCACTGGCTACTGCGCCAGACTCGCTCTCTCCGCCTTCTTCGTCATCCTCTTCGTCTTCTTCCTCTTCTCCACCACCACTGTCTTCATCCTTAGCCAGTACCATCTTGCCAGCAGCTAAACTCGCGTTCAGATCTGTCTTCGCTACTTCTTCATGCACCAGGTTCTGATGGCAGTCGATACAGGTGGCGCCTTCCGTCTTCAGCTTCTTGTGCGCTTCCTGGGCATCCGCTCCCGGAGGATTCGGATTCTTGTGGCAATCCCTACAGGTCACGCTGTCCCATTTCTTCAGATTCATCCGGGCGTCATGCGCCATGATCAACCGCCGCTCATTGAATTTCTCCAGCGTCGAGTAATCATTCACCAGTTCCAGATACAGCTCTCTAGCTCCATCTACTGCATGGGTATATACCGCCAGATGGAAATTCTTGAATCCCTGCGGTATATGGCAGTCCTTACACCCAGGATTCATCCCCAGCGCTCCATAGTGGGTCGATTCCTTCAGTTCCTTTTGCGTATAGGTCATCGAGTGACAACTCGTACAGAATTCTTCGGTCGATAGCGCCGCTTCTCCTCCAAACACTACCGCTACCATCACAATTCCTAGCAACCCTCCCGTCAGCAGAGTCCCTATCGCTCCTTTCTGTAAACCTGTCATTACTCTTTTCCTTTATCTTTTTTGTCTTTGGTCTTTTCTTTGGCGTTTGCCTGGAATTCGTCATGATATTTGAATTTCGGTTCGCCAACGAAGGTGCCATCCAGCTTGTAGTGTTCGTGCATCGCTTTCACATCTTTGACCATCTTGTCAAAGTCAAACGTATATTTCGGGTCCACTGCCGGAGTAAAAGGTGTGTAGGGCGCCTTGGCTCCTTTCCACGGTGATCCTTCATAGTTCAAGTGGCATGCAGCGCAGGCTTCTTCAAAGTTGAAGTCCTGGCCTTTGTCGGCAACCACTTTACGTTGCGTGGTGGTGCCCTTGCTTTCAAACGCCTGGCCGGCCTTGCGGTGGTCGCCACGGTAGTTCTTGCCAGGACCATGGCACGATTCACAGCCTACTGCCGCCAGCGGTTTCTTCGCCGCTTCTATCGTATAGCCGCCTTTCTTGCCAAATCCATCTACGTGACATCCCACGCAGTCTTTGTCTTGCGTGTAGTCCTTTTCCGGATCCAATTTGGCTTTGACCTTGGCTTCCTTGCGTGTGCCTGGTTTCAACGATTCCATCGCTTTGGCATGGGCCGTGTCTTTCCAGGATTTGGCTTGTGATTTGTGGCATGAGCTGCATTTCGTGCGACCTTCGTACGTGTCTGCCAGTGCTGTGCCAGAGAACAATGCAAACATCGACAGTGCTGCAAATAGATATGTGATCGGGTGCTTCATCCTTCCTCCTTTATGCTTTTGCTTTTTTTAATTCAATCTTCGATGGCTTCGTATTGTACGCTATCATCGCATGGTGTAAATGACTATGTGGCTGTCCAGAGTATTTTTTTAAGGTAGCTTGTACACCCAGTACCCGCCTTGCTGATAGATCAGTTGCGCCACGTCCAGGTCTACCGGCGATTTCTTTTCCACAAACGGCAGCATGCTCGCTAGCAATGTTTCGCTGCTCGCTTTGTCGCTCAGAAAAAAGGCCCGGATTTCATTGTCCGAAATCGATTGCAGGGTATAGGTGTCAAAGTCGTTTTCCTTAACCTGCACTTTCATCTGGTTGATCATGCCATGCATGTTTCCGGTCATCGGGAAGTTCTGATAGGCAACCCCTATCTTGTCCGGGTACATGACGCCCAGTTTGTATAAGTCGGTGACATGAATGATGACGTAGGCTTCCCGGTCTGAGCCAACCAGTTCGCGCAGTGCTTTCACGCCTTCTGCCGCCGGTTGCGCCAGCGCTTGGCTGAAGCGCCTGAATTGGTCGCGTTCTGTCTGACTGGCGTCGCTTCCCCAGAAGCGTTCTTCATACGCCTGGATCGCTTTGCTTTGTTCCAGCCAGGGTACCGGCACCATCATCGGTTCATTCAGGTGGCTGGTAAAGAGTGTGTCGTGTCCTGTGAGCAGCTTGAGTTGCCGTGACGTGTCCCACCACGATAGGATGAGTGCGCCTTGGGGGGCATGTTTCTTGAGCGCCGCAGCCAATATCGTCAGTTCCGATGGCTTGCGGTCAAAATTGTAGAGTATTTCGTTGGTGCTGTTCTTCCAGTAAATCAGTACCGGCGAGCCGTCGTCTTGGCGCGCCGTGATGAATTCGGCAATCGGCTTGTCTATGCCTTCCGCCTGGACTTGGTATTGGCTCAATTTTAAGTCCGACCAGCCGCTGGCTAAGTCCATCTTCGGAAATTGCTTGCTGTCACCTTCCGATATCAATCGATACTGATAGGGCGCGGGCGCCGGCTTGAACCATGCATACGCAAACCAGCCCAATAAAATCAAACCTCCCGTCACCAGCAGGATGCCTAATGACGGGAGTATCTTGTCTGTCGACCGTACTGCCTTGGCAGTACGGTCATCTACGTCAGCGTTTATCAAGCTTCGCTTTGCTTACGTTTACGCCACCCTGCCAGCGCCAGAGTGCCAGCTAGCAGCATACCGCCTCCTAAACCGCCCAGCGAGATTTTCTCTGCTGTGCCGTCTAAGTCGAGCAGACTTGCTTTCTTAGCAGATTCAAGATTCTTCACGCGTTCTTGCAGCGCAACCATTTCACGGATGCGGGTGTTTTCGTCTTGAATTTCCACATAAGCGCGGTTGATCGGGCCCCAACCTTCCGTATAGGTCCAACCACCTGGGTTGACGTGCGCCAAGCCCACGTGCATCTTGGCCAGATCGTTTTCATGCATTTCCAGCACTTTCAACTCGATCGCCGCTGGGCTGTTGCCTTTCGACCAGAACAGTTGTGCAAAATAAGCATAACCTTCTTTCTCTGGGGCAGGTGGGGCAGGACGGTTGGTTTTTTGTCCCGTCAACAGGCCTTCCTTGTACAGTTGATGTACGATGTCGTTGGCTTCTTGGTATTTAGCCAGGCCTTCCAGCGTGCCTTTGTCCATCAGGTCCAAGTAAGAGCGTGCAAAGCGTTCCGAGTGACATTGGGTACAGGTCACGACCCATGAGTCGAGACGTTTCTCCGCCCATTCGCTCTTGATGTTCTCTGCTACGCCTGGAACAAATGGGTAGTTCGCCCAGCGTATCTTTCTCACCATGTTGTGGCTGTATTCGCCTTCATATTCCATATGACAGCCTGCACAGGTCGGGGCGTTTTGGCCTCCTACTGCATACGCATCCTTCAGTGGCGCTTCCCAGTTCCATTTGTCGCCCAGCATCGATACCATCTTGCCGTGCTTGGACATCGAGTATGCTTCCCAGTTGTTGTGGTCCACGCCGCTGTGACAGGTCGCGCAGGCTTCCGGTTTGCGCGATTCCGCCGCCGAGAATTCATGGCGCGTATGGCAGGAGTCACATTTGTTCTGGTTGGTGTGGCACATCGAGCACCCTTCGGCTACTTCTCGTTGTGGCATCGCCGCCCATACCGTCGTCTCTACGTTGGCCTTGTAGTCCAACGCGTGTGATGGCCGTCCATCAGGCCATTGACCATGCGGCCAGATCATCGTGTCACGTTCCGATTCACGTTCCGCAAATTCTGCTAGGTGACAGGTGCCGCATACGTCCGCCGTCGGCATCTTGATGTCTTTGGTATGATCGGCTTTCTTCTTCGTGCCTATGTCTACGTGACAGTCTATACAACCAACTTCCTTCAGATTCTCTCCTTCCGCCAACCTGCCCATCGAGCGCAGGTTCTTCTCTACTTCTTCTAGCTTCGCTTTCTTATAAAAGGTCGGATCTTCCGGTTTCAGCTTACGAATCTTGTCCAGGTTCGAGTGGCTGCTGCGCTTCCATGCTTGCACCCATACCGGCGATTCGTCCGTGTGACATTCCACGCATTCCTTACGGCTCGCTATCTCCTTGTTCGTGGTCGGCGATTTGTAAAATGTCGCAGGGTCTAAATATATACCATACGGAATCGGTTCCCAGTATTGCGCCAATGTCCCTCTCCCCGCTCCTTGCGCCGGGTCCTTGTAGCGCTTCACCAACGCTTCGTGCAGTTCCTTCGGCGTTACCTTCGTGCGGTCTAACTTCAGTGCTTCAAATAATTCATTCGGAACAGTCGGTATGTCCGCTTGGGCCGCACCCATCAGCAACACTCCCAACATCATCCCAACTATCCCCAGCCATTTCTTGGCATTCATCTCTCTCTCCTTTGGTTTTCCATTTCTCTTCCTGTTCTCTTCTTATTATGCCCTTACAACCTTCATTACTTCTCTTCTCAATCCCCAAGACTACTTAGTCATCACCTGACTGTCAAGGTGTCTCTAAAGACATCAGCATTAAGCATTATAATTATTTATACAGGATTACTGATTGATGCACTGGAATCTATTTCATATTCATATAGCTTATCTTGATTTTTACGCTTGTTATGAAAGGACAAACCTGTGCCCGCGGGAACGAGCCTACCTACAATGACATTCTCTTTCAGTCCACGCAAATCATCTTTTTTGCCCATGATTGCAGCTTCTGTCAGAACGCGCGTAGTTTCTTGGAATGAGGCAGCGGAAATGAATGAGTCTGTCGATAATGATGCTTTGGTGATACCTAACAGCATAAATTCGTAAGTAGCAGGTAGTTTTTTCTCGGCAATTAAGCGCTCATTCTCAATCAATAAATCAGCGCGCTCAACCTGTTCACCAGGTATAAACGTTGAATCGCCTGCATTGATGATCTGCACCCGTCTCAACATTTGCCGCACAATCACTTCGATATGCTTATCATTGATCCGGACACCTTGCAGACGGTAGACATCTTGCACTTCATCCGTGATATATCGAGCCAATGCCTCAACACCTTGTAGGCGTAATATATCGCGGGGATCCGCAGGTCCATCGACAATGATTTCACCTTTATTAACCACTTGTCCGTCGTGTGCCATGACATGCTTGTCTTTGGGTATCAAGTACTCATGCACTCCCCCTTCGAGATCAGTAATGACAAGACGCTGTTTACCCTTGGTATCTTTCCCAAAGGATACAATACCAGTCACTTCAGCCAACATGCCTGCATCTTTCGGTGATCTTGCTTCAAAGAGCTCTGCAACGCGTGGCAACCCTCCCGTGATATCCCGGGTTTTGGAAGTTTCTTGAGGAATTCGAGCCAATACCTCGCCAACACTTACTTGCTGACCATCACGCACAGTGATAATACAGCCAATTTGAAAGGTAATGCTCACTGGTTGATTGCCGCCAACCACTTTAATTTCATTTCCATCGTCATCCAAAAACTTAACTAACGGCCGCAATCCTTTTGATTGACTGACGCCACGGCGTTTTGGATCAATTACAACCAAGGTAGACAACCCTGTTACCTCATCAATTTGCTTGGCTACCGTTACACCTTCTTCCACATTCTCAAAGCGTACCTTACCCGCATATTCGGTAATGATCGGTCGAGTATGAGGATCCCAGGTCGTCAAGATTTGGCCGGCTCTTACCGGCTCTCCATTGCGCACGAGCAATGTTGCACCATACGAAGCTTTATGCCTCTCTCGCTCGCGCCCATTCTCATCCTGAATGATAATTTCACCGCTACGAGAAATTGCTATTAATTCATTCTGCGCATTGGTTACATACCGCATCGAGGAAGAATAGTGCACTGTTCCGCTCGACTTACTTTCGACTTGGCTGACCACCGCAGTTCTTGATGCGGCTCCACCGATGTGGAAAGTACGCATGGTCAGTTGTGTACCTGGCTCACCAATCGACTGCGCTGCAATCACACCCACAGCTTCACCCACATTAACGAGCGTGCCGCGCCCCAAATCTCTGCCATAACATTTGGCACATAATCCGTAGCGAGTTTCACAAGTCAGAGGTGTACGAACCTTCACTTCATCAATGCCCAACGCCTCAATCTGATCAACGGCATCTTCATTGAGTAACATACCGGCAGGAAAAACGATCTCTTGATTTTCTGGATTAATCACATCGTTTACGACGACTCTGCCGAGAATACGCTCTCTCAGCGCCTCGATAATCTCTCCCCCTTCTACCAAAGCTTTCATGACTACACCGTTGCCAGTATTACAATCTTCTTCGGTAACGACAAGATCCTGTGTAACATCAACCAAACGGCGAGTCAGGTAACCGGAATTCGCTGTTTTCAATGCCGTATCAGCCAAGCCTTTGCGTGCACCATGCGTCGAAATAAAGTATTGCAACACATTGAGCCCCTCGCGGAAATTGGCCGTAATAGGCGTTTCGATAATTGAGCCATCCGGTTTCGCCATCAATCCTCGCATACCTGATAATTGGCGAATCTGAGCTGCGGAACCGCGCGCGCCTGAGTCGGCCATCATGTAAATCGAATTAAATGACTCTTGCGTCAATGGATGCCCCGATTCGTCTTGCTGAATTGCACCGGTTGCTTGATCAATGATCGGTTCGACGCCCAATTGATTCATCATCGCTTTGGCCACTTGATCGCCAGCGCGCCCCCAAATATCGACTACCTTGTTGTAGCGTTCGCCTTGCGTCACTAAACCAGAGGTATATTGCCCTTCAATTTCTTTTACTTCCTTCTCTGCAGCGCCAATAATTTCGCTTTTTTGTGTTGGAACCAGCATATCATCGGCACAAATCGAGATACCCGCCCGCGTCGCATACGTGAACCCTGCATACATCAATTTATCGGCAAAAATCACGGTTTCCCGCAAACCGCAACGTCTGAAGCTGGCGTTAATCAATTTAGAAATTTCTTTCTTCTTCAAAGATTTATTAATCAATGAAAAAGGCAATCCCGATGGAAAGATTTCGAACAGCAAAGCGCGGCCGACCGTCGTCTCATAGCGCGTCACTTTCTCACATCGCTCGTCATCTTCATTGGTATCATATTCCTTGATTCTTACCGTAATTTTGGCATTAAGTTCAACGTTACGGCTTTCATAGGCCCGCGATACTTCGGCGACATTCTGGAACAACATTCCTTCGCCAAGTGCACCCACCTTCTCGCGCGTCGTATAATACAATCCAAGCACGATATCTTGAGAAGGTACAATGATGGGCTCTCCATTGGCCGGTGAGAGAACATTATTAGTCGACATCATGAGCGTACGGCACTCCATTTGCGCTTCCAATGACAATGGCACATGTACTGCCATTTGGTCACCATCAAAGTCGGCATTGAATGCGGCACATACCAGAGGATGTAATTGAATAGCCTTGCCTTCGATCAATACGGGTTCGAAAGCTTGAATACCGAGCCGATGCAACGTCGGGGCACGATTCAGCATGACGGGATGTTCACGAATCACATCTTCGAGTATATCCCACACCACAGCACTCTCATTTTCCACTTCACGCTTTGCGGCTTTAATGGTACTGGCTATACCCATTAATTCCAGTTTATTGAAAATGAAGGGCTTGAATAATTCAAGCGCCATTTTCTTGGGCAATCCGCACTGATGCAATTTCAACTGAGGCCCGACTACAATCACCGAACGTCCGGAATAATCCACACGTTTACCCAGCAGATTCTGACGGAAGCGACCGCCTTTACCCTTGATCATATCGGCCAGCGACTTCAAGGCCCGCTTATTGGCACCGGTCATAGCCTTGCCACGACGACCATTATCTAATAATGAATCAACCGCTTCCTGCAACATGCGCTTTTCATTACGAACAATAATGTCAGGCGCTTTCAATTCCAGCAATCGCTTCAAGCGATTATTACGATTGATGACACGCCGGTATAAGTCGTTCAAATCGGAAGTGGCAAAACGTCCACCATCCAAAGGAACCAATGGGCGCAAATCAGGTGGCAACACGGGCAATACTGTCAGTATCATCCATTGTGGCTTGATGCCAGATTTATTAAAAGCCTCCAGAAGCTTGAGGCGTTTGGAGATTTTTTTTATTTTTGTTTCGGAGCCAGTGCTTTCCATCTCGCGGCGCAAGTTTTCTATTTCAGCAGAGATGTCCAGGTTAGCCAACAAGTCTCGAATACCTTCCGCGCCCATGCTTGCACTGAAATCATCGCCGTATTCTTCTGTCTTGATGAGGTAATCATCTTCAGTCAACAACTGGCAGCGGGCAAGCGGCGTCAACCCTGGATCAGTAACCACATAAGCTTCAAAATACAATACCCGTTCAATATCCCGTAAAGTCATGTCCAGCACCATTCCTAAACGCGATGGCAATGACTTCAAAAACCAGATATGAGAAACCGGTGTTGCAAGCTCAATATGCCCCATCCGCTCCCGGCGAACTTTTGACAGCGTTACTTCAACACCACATTTTTCGCAGATAACGCCGCGATGTTTCAATCGCTTATATTTACCACACAGACATTCATAATCTTTTACTGGGCCAAAAATTTTGGCACAAAATAATCCATCTCTTTCAGGCTTGAAGGTACGATAATTGATGGTTTCAGGCTTTTTTACTTCACCGTACGACCACGAACGAATTTTCTCCGGTGAAGCAAGACCGATTTTGATCGCATCAAATTCTTCTTTATGGGTAACTTGTTTAAATAAATCTAGCAGTGCTTTCATGGGTTACTCCTGTAAATCAGGGGCAATAAAAATAGGGGAATAGTTGAAATGGCAAAATAGTATTTATCCAGCCATTTCTTTTTATAATCAATGTTGCTCTAAATCGATATCCATTCCTAATGAACGTATTTCTTTTACCAGGACATTAAATGATTCCGGCATTCCGGCGTCGATTTTATGATCGCC
>JAAEXZ010000090.1 GCA_017879645.1 Nitrosomonas sp. | reverse complement strand
TTGGCTATCGCAAATAATAAAAAACTATCATTGGGGTCTTCTTCTAAAAGCTTCATTAAATCAACTAATCTTTGCGTCATCATATCATCCATATTTACTTCAACAATTAATCTTTAATCCAAAAAATTGCAAACTGTAGTAGAATGCTCGGTCATTAACAATCCTTTTCAATGCATTGTTCTGGTAACCAATACATTACGAGATTTGGCAACCGGCGTATCGTAACATTTACCGGCTGCAACTGTATCAAAAGCTGCTGTGTAGTTAGCAATCAACTCTGCTGATCTTTCATCTGGAGATAAAAAGAATGAAACGGGTCATTTTATTTTTTTATGTCGTGTTTCTATGTCTATGTATCAGCAGCACTTTTGCCAAAAATGATCCAGATATCAAGTCACAGTCGGCATTGGTCTTCAATCCGCTGAGTGAGCATGTCATCTATGAAAAGAATGCGGACAAGGTGATGCCAATCGCATCCATTACCAAACTCATGACCGCCATGGTCACACTGGATGCACGATTACCTTCACATGAGATCATAACGATCACCCAAGCCGATGTTGACAAACTGAAGCGTACTTCATCCCGTCTACCGGTTGGCAGCAGCTATCCACGTCATGAATTATTGCGATTGGCGCTCATGTCTTCGGAAAATCGCGCTGCTGCTGCGCTGGGACGATCTTATCCCGGTGGCATCAACGCTTTCGTCAAAGCCATGAATCAGAAAGCCAGAAAGATTGGCATGACCCGTTCATACTTCGTTGATTCCACAGGACTCAACAGCAGCAATGTGGCAACAGCCCGTGACCTCGCAAAACTGGTCAAATCCGCATATCACTACACCGCAATTCGTGAATTTTCGACGACCTCCAAACATTTCGTGTCCCCTGGCAACAGGCGAGGTCACTTGCAGTATGTCAATTCCAACGCATTGATCAGCAACCAGAACTGGGAAATCGCAGTATCCAAGACAGGTTATCTGAATGAAGCAGGCCGATGTCTGGTCATGCAGGCCAATATTTCCGCCCAGCCAGTCGTTATCGTGCTATTGAATTCATGGGGTAAAAATACACGTATCGGCGATGCCAATCGTGTGAAAAAATGGATCGAAAACAACCCGAACCGCAAGCAAGTCTAGTCGCCCCTCAATTCGCATTCAATCCATAAATTTCGCCATATTTGTTTTTAAGGTAGTCAATGAAATAAACCGGATTTAACGCTTCACCGGTTACGCGCTGCACCAGTTCCTGCGGTGTATGCAAACGACCCTGACGATGTATGTTTTCGTTGAGCCAGCTTTTGATCGGTGCAAACCTTCCGGCTGCAATCGCGTTTTCCGTATCGGGCTGTTCCCGCAGCAAAGTTCTGTAAAACTGACAGGCATAGATCGCACCAAGGGTATAGGATGGAAAGTAACCGAACGCCCCGCCACTCCAGTGCGAATCCTGTAATACACCCAGGGTATCGGTTGGTGGGGTAATACCGAGATACTTGTGCATCAGGTCATTCCAGGTTTGCGGCAAGTCATCCACCAGTATGGCGCCTTCAAACAATCCTCTTTCAATTTCGTAGCGCAAGATGATATGCAGCGGATAGGTCAGCTCATCGGCCTCGACACGGATAAAATCGGGTTTGCAGGTATTGATGGCACGATAAAACGAATCTACCGTTGCGGTCTGTAGCTGCTCAGGGAATGTGGAACGAAACGCGGAGAAATAATGCGCACAGAACGGCTTGCCCTGTGCAATCATACGCTCCCAAAACAACGATTGCGATTCATGTATCCCCATGGTCAGGGATTCTGCCACGGGAAGGTCTCCCATTTCACCATGCGGGCGCCCTTGCTCATACAACGCATGCCCTGTCTCATGTATGACGGAATACAGCGACTCGATGAAATCGCTGTCCTTGTAACGCGTGGTGATACGTACATCGGTTGGATGACTTCCGCCGCAGAATGGATGCACCGAAACATCGATTCTTCCCTGTTCGAAATCGAAGCCGATATCGCGACTGATCTGCCTGGCCAGTGCCTCCTGCCGATCCAATGCAAATCGCCCCCGCAGAAATGATGTATCGGGCTGGCTCGCACGATCCTGGATGGCCTGAATCAGCGGGATCAATTCCTGCTTCAGATATTCAAATATGGGAGTGATCTCATTCATGGTGGTGCCACGTTCGAACAGATCGATATTGGCATCGTATATGGGCATGTCCGGAGACACACACTGTGCCCATTCACTTTTTAGTTGCAGGAAACGCTTGAGGACGGGTGCAAAACCTGCGAAACAGTTTTCCTGCCGGGCATTTACCCAAATGCCTTGTCCGCGCGAACTCAGTTCGGCCAACTCCTGCACCAGCTGTTTCGGCACCTTGGTTTCCAGATCATACTGTCGTTTTGCCTCACGAATATTGCAGCGCTCCACTTCTCCAAGATTGGATTGAGTCTGATTCTGCAGGGTATCCAGGCATTCTCCCAGTGCCGGGTCGATCATGCGGTCGTGAATGATGCCGGCCAGTGCCGCAATCTGCTTGGCACGCGCCTCACCGGCCCCCACAGGCATCATGACCTCTTGGTCCCACCCCAAGGTACTCATGATGCCGCTCAAATGCGTGATTTCTTCCAGTTTGTGAACCAGATTGTGATAGTGCAGATTCATGTTTTCCATTTCCTTATCAAATTTCATCTCGAACAACTGCATCCAGAGATAGCGTTAAGTACGCCAGCTCAGTATCATAGCCATTTTAACTTTTCGGGCTCATATTGCCATGCTCTGGATAAAATCATTGCACATCATTTTCATGGTAACCTGGTTTGCAGGCTTGTTTTACCTGCCGCGCCTGTTTGTCTACCATGCCTTATGCGAAGACCAGCCCGGCAACGAACGTTTCAAGGTCATGGAGCGCAAACTGTATTACGGCATCATGACACCCGGTGCGGTGCTGACCGTGGTGTTTGGAACCTGGCTGTGGTTGGGTTATGGTTTCTCGGGAGACTGGCTTTACGCCAAGCTGGCTCTGGTTTCGGTACTGATCTTCTATCACTATTACTGTGGAAAATTTGTCATCGCTTTCAAAAATGATGCCAATCGGCATGGTCACGTTTTTTACCGCTGGTTCAATGAATTTCCCGTACTGATCCTGTTTGTCGTGGTAATGCTGGTAGTAATCAAACCGGATGTAACGACTCTGGTAACTGAATTATTCCGCTAACATCACCAAGTCAAGACAATACCGGGCACCTCCGGCTTAATCATCGATAATTTGCTGCCCTGGAAACAACACATCCGTAAATCCAAATTGCCGGAAATCCCTGATACGCATGGGATACAGAATACCCTGCAAGTGATCACATTCATGCTGCACGACTCGCGCATGGAAACCGCTGACACTGCGATCGATTCCGTTACCATATGGATCGACCCCCTGATAGCGTAAGCGTGCAAAACGCGGCACTATGCCGCGCATACCAGGCACGCTGAGACACCCTTCCCAATCCTCCTCCATATCCTCCGACAAGGGAGTCAACTGTGGATTCAGCAGGATGGTAAAAGGCACCTCATCGGCATCCGGGTAACGCTGGTTTTTTTCGAAGCCAAATATCACCACCTGTAAACTGACACCGATTTGCGGTGCTGCAAGACCCGCACCATTCAGATGAGTCATTGTGTCCCGCATATCCTGTATCAAGGCATGCAATTGCGGTGTATCAAATTGTTCGACAAGCCGAGCCTGTTGCAACAGCAACGGCTCACCCATTTTCAGTACAGATTTAATCGCCATGACAACTCACCACCTGTTCCAAAATATTTCTTACTTTCACCATAGCCTGCTCCAGCACGGCAGAAATTTCTTTCAACGGGATACCGTTGACATTGGCTCCACGTCCGGCTGCATGATTGGCCACAACTGCCAGAGTGGCATAATTCAATCCTAATTCACGCGCCAGTGCGGTTTCCGGCATGCCGGTCATACCAACCATGTCAGCACCATCGCGTTCCAGTCGGTCGATTTCCGCTGCCGTTTCGAGACGGGGACCCTGGGTCGCCGCATAAACTCCGCCGTCCCTGATAGTTTCATTGGCTTTCTGCGCAGCCCGCAGCAGCAACGATCGCGTCTGCTGACAATACGGTAGCGTAAAATCGATATGGGTGACACGATGTTCGGTGCTATCGAAAAAAGTGAAATGGCGCCCATAGGTGTAATCGACAATCTGATGCGGCACGACCAGTTGCCCAGGCGCCAAGTCCGCATGGATTCCACCAACCGATGCCACGGCAATGACATGGCAGGGTTTCAGTGAATGTAGTGCCCATAAGTTGGCGCGGTAATTTATGGCATGAGGCGGTATGGTGTGACCGTGACCATGCCGCGCCAGGAAAACGATATCTTCGTTGCGCAACTTGCCGAATGTCAGCGGCCCGGAGGGCTCACCATACGGTGTACGAATGATTTGCCGGTGAGAAATTTCCAGGCACGACAACTGCGTTAATCCACTGCCTCCAATGATTGCTAGCATATTGCTCCCATTCAATCTTTTGTGGCATAAATGGCGGGCAGGTTCCGCCATAATCCATGAATATCCATGCCGAATCCGAAAACATAGCGATTGGGTACGGGCAAACCGACAAAATCTGCCTTGGCCAGCTTGCACTGACCGGTCTGTTTTTCGACCAGCACGGCACTATAAAAGGATTGGGCTCCGCTGGCCAGTACCTTGTCGCGCACGGCCGCCAGCGTTACCCCTTCATCGAGAATATCGTCGAGCACCAGCACAACGCGATCACGCACATCCTCCCGAGGCTCTGCCTGCCAGTGAATGGCGCCACCCGACTTGCCTTTGCCATAGCGAGTCAGGTGCAGGTAATCAAAATCCATGGGAAATCGCAGTTGCGGTAGCAATTGCCCGGCAAAAACCACGGCCCCGCCCATCACGCACAAAACCAGAGGCTGCTGCTGAGCCAAAACCTGTGTGATTTCGGTAGCCAGACGCTGCAAAGTCTGTGCAATCACTTGCTCCGAATGAATCAGTTCGGCCGAAGACAATAATTGCTGTGCCTGTTGCGAAGTCAACATAATGTTTCAAAGAAGTTCAGTATTGCAATGATTGTTATCAATTTTATTGAATGCAAGCATGTGCTTTTCAGATAACCCGCGCCCACCGGATCCATAAAGGTGTCTACTGTAGCATGGTTAGCAATCCTGCTTCATCCAGTACGGTAATACCTAGATTGACAGCTTTGTCGTATTTGCTGCCGGGGTCGCTGCCCGCAACAACATAATCGGTTTTTTTCGAAACACTGCCGCTGACTTTGCCACCCAGTAATTCAATTTTTTCCTTGGCTTGCTCACGACTCAACGTCGGTAATGTTCCTGTCAACACAAATGTCTTACCCGACAAAGGCAATGCCTGAATTTTACTATCCAGCTTTTCCTCATGCTCAAGCCACTGCACGCCGCTTGCGCGCAACTGTTCTATCACTTCACGGTTATGCGCTTCGGCGAAAAAATCCACGATACTTTCTGCGACGATAGGACCAATATCCGATACCTGCTGTAGCCGCTCACTATCGGCTGCCATCAGACGATCCAAGCTGCCCAGATGGATAGCCAGATCCTTGGCCGTTGCCTCACCGACATTGCGTATCCCCAAGGCATAGACAAATCGGGTCAGTGTCGTGTGTTTACTGTTTTCAATGGCTTGTAGCAAATTACTTGCAGATTTTTCGGCCATACGTTCTAGGTTGGCCAAGGCCGCCAAACCCAGTCTATACAGATCGGCTGGCGTTCGAATGATGGCATTATCCACCATTTGATCGACCAGCTTTTCTCCCAGTCCCTCGATATCCATTGCACGGCGCGATGCAAAATGCAGAATGGCCTGCTTACGCTGGGCCGGACAGAATAATCCCCCCGTACACCGGGAGACGGTTTCATTCGGAAGCCGAATCGCCCGGGCCCCACAAGCCGGGCAGTGATCCGGCATGGCGAAAACGGGCGCTCCGGTTGATCGTTTCTCGGGTACTACCGATACGATCTCGGGTATAACATCGCCGGCACGGCGCACCACCACTGTGTCACCGACTCTCACGTCCTTGCGGGCGATTTCATCTGCGTTATGCAAGGTGGCATTGGTTACCGTCACACCTCCGACAAAAACCGGATTCAAACGCGCCACCGGAGTCAAAGCCCCGGTTCTACCAACTTGCACTTCGATACCGATTAATTCTGTCATGGCTTCCTGCGCTGGAAATTTGTGCGCGATAGCAAAGCGCGGCGCACGCGATACATACCCTAATTGCTGTTGTTGTTCGATTGCATTAACTTTATAGACCACACCGTCAATATCGTAGGGCAACTGGTCACGCAAATCGCCTATCTGCTGAAAATAAGCCAGCAAGCCACTTGTCCCCTGCACCACCCCGCACTCCCGGGCCACCGGAAAATGCAATGATGCCAGATAGGTCATGACATGATCATGTGTGTCGCAAGGTACGTTGAGATCGTCATACTCGCCCAAGCCATAGGCAAAAAAGGCCAGTCGCCGGCTTGCCGTAACAGACGGATCCAGTTGTCGCAACGAACCCGCAGCAGCATTACGCGGATTGGCAAATAATTTTTCTCCTCTCGCCTGCTGGCGCAGGTTCAGGGCAAGAAAATCAGCTTTCAGCATCAAAACCTCCCCCCTGATTTCCAGCAATGCAGGTGGGTTATTCACTCGAAGCGATAACGGAATGGAACGCACGGTTTTCAGATTTGCGGTAATGTCTTCACCGGTATAACCATCACCACGTGTGGCACCCTTGGTAAAAACGCCCCATTCGTAACTGAGACTGACTGCCAGACCATCGAACTTGGGTTCTACTGCATATTCGACACAGGATGCCGACAATCCCTCGCAAATTCTCCGGTCAAAGGCTTCGACCTCTGCCGTGGAAAACGCATTGCTCAGTGACAACATCGGTTGCCGATGCGTAACTTGCGCAAAAGCCTTGAGCGGTACCGCACCTACGCGCTGGGTCGGCGAATCCAGGGTAACCAGTTGCGGATGCTCCTGCTCGATGTGCTCCAGCTCGCGCATCATGCTGTCAAATTCGGCATCCGGAATCGTCGGATCATCCAGAACGTAATATCGATAATTATGCAGATCGATTGTTGATCGCAAGGTCTGGATATGCTGTTTGATGTATTCGATCGATTCACTCATAAGCTGAAGAATTACTGACATCTCCGAAATCTGAACTGGGTTTACGCATAGCTTACTGCATTTTTCCTCCAATCCCCATTCACTCGATGTACACAGGCTACAAATGCAGTGCCGCGATAGGCAAAAAATCCTTTATACTCACGGCTATCTTTTAGCGAACCTCTTTTCGACACGCCATTCCAGGCGATTCAGTTATGAGTGACAACAAATTTACGATCCGAATCCAGATTCAGCAGCCCCATCAAGCCATCGAAGAAATTTACCCCGACTGGGTCGAACCTGAAATCGAGTATGAAGAAACCTGGAACTGGCGAAGAATTGCTGCCGCAGCTGCCACATTTCTGTTGTTACTATTTGCACTTGTTTATTGGTTGCTGGATTCGGATGAGCGCACATCCCCGAAAAAACAAATTGCGAAAATCACAGAAACAATCTCATCAGCGCCACAAAATAGCTCCAAATCACAGCAATCGCAATCTGTGCAGGCTCCGAATCCGGTTCCAAACCAATCCATCAAATCGATTCCAGTTGAACCCAGGGATTCCGCCACTAGCAAACCACAACAAGCCCCAGCGATACGCTCGCCCGATACCTCATCCCGATCCACCGCTGCGGATTCGTCACTCGAGCAATTTCTAGCTCCTGTAGTACAAGCCAAAACCGAACCCGAAGCTCCCGAACGCGTAATCATTCCGCGTCAGAAACCCAAACTGAGTAAACCAGCTGACATAGCAAATCCAGTTCAAACTCCCCAGCCCCTTGCATCATCTTCGGATACATCGCACGTTTACCGGGCACAATTGACGCACGCCATCGAATCGCGCGAACCTACCGATGATATCGACAAGCTGGAATTACAGCCTGGAGAATCAAAGCCAATTTATTTCTACCTGCACCTCAAGGGCCTGCAGAAGAAAATAGTCCGTGTGTTGTGGTTTCATGACAACAAACTGGATTCACGATTGACGCTTCAGATACATGGCGATGACTGGCGCACCAATGCCAGCAAGCAACTGGATCAACAGCGTACAGGATCATGGCGCGTTGAACTGCAGGACGAATCCGGTACACCCCTGGTCGTTCGCAATTTCACTGTTGCGCTACGCTAAAACCGGTATTGCGAGGTTAATATGAAATATTGCAGTCATTGCAGCGCAACCGTGGAATTAATCATCCCCGAGGGAGATTCCCTGCCACGTTACGTATGCACGACATGTCATGTCATTCATTATCAAAATCCCAAAATGGTTGTAGGGTGCATACCCGAGTGGGAAGATAAAATTTTGCTGTGCCGTCGCGCCATCGAGCCGCGCAAGGGATGGTGGACCCTACCCGCCGGTTTCATGGAAAACAACGAAACCCTGCACCAGGCCGCAGCCCGTGAAACCCTCGAAGAAGCCAATGCCCGGGTGGAAATTGGCGATCTGTATACGGTGTACAGTCTTCCGCACATCAGTCAGGTCTATTTCCTGTTTCGTGCACGCTTACTTGATCTCGATTTCAGCCCAGGAATCGAAAGCCTCGACGTTAAACTCCTATCCGAACAGGACATACCGTGGGATGACATTGCATTTCGAGTTATCCATGACCCACTGCGTCGCTATTTCGAAGAGCGCAGCGCTGGCAAACTGGGATTCCATATGGGAGTCATAGACCGACCTCGCAATGATTAACAATTAACTGGACTAATCGCAGTAACTCAGGGAATCTTCTTGCTGATTACTGTTTTGTATCGCTTCGCCCCCTTGTGTTCAATGAACAAGTTAGCAATAATAGCTTCACCAGTGAGTAGCAGTAATTCGTCGTTTTTGTTTTACCTCCCTG
>JAAEXZ010000089.1 GCA_017879645.1 Nitrosomonas sp. | reverse complement strand
CGCGGCATGAGCTATCATCGCTTACCCACCGCGCCGCTCGCCTCCCGCCATACAGGGGCGGGCGGCGGCGCCGTGGATAAGCGGCAACCGCAGGGCTCCACTTATCTCCGGCCAAATTCTGTCCAATCAAACGGGGCCACCTCTCACCAAAGAGTAAGGTCCTTAGAAGTACTTATAAGACAAATCGAAGAAATCGCTGTCTGTAATGGGGAAAATTTTGTTTCCTAGATCATTGGAAAGCTTTTTGCTGCGACCGGGAATCCGAGTTTTTGCGGCAATCGCGACATTTTCGATTGGCTATGCGCTGCTTAATTACAAACTATTGGTAGCCAGAATTCTCTATCGTTGGGCTGCAAACGACATCAGTGGTGCAATATCAAATGCTCTGGCATTTGCTCTTCAAGCGGGTTTGTTGGTGATGCTGCTGATCATCCTGCGAGGCCCGGCTCGTATTGTCCTCATTGCGTTGGTCGCGGTTTCGGGACTGGTCAACGTAACGCATGCACAGATTCTGGAGGCCAATATCGATCTGGCCAGTATGACATGGATGCTCGCAGAGACAAACCAACTGATTCCGGCGCTTATCGAATTCTGGCCCGGTTTTCTCAAGGCTGCAGTGAAAGTCGGCTTGGCTGTTGTCCTAATTTACTTTGGTGGAAAATTGCTTGCCGAGCGGCTTACATGGTTAACTGTCAATCGATCAAGGTATTTACTGCTGGGCTGGATATTGGTGCTCCCAGCGTTCTTATTCTCTGACTTGGCTCTGTCGATGGTGAGTGGCGCGCGTGGTGCAGAGATCAATGCGTATGGCTTGGCGATACGTGCTTATCTGCAGTCGCACCCGGCAAGACAGGTGCTCAGTGTGACGCCGGACCGTGAGCCACTTGTGAGAAACATTGTTTGGCTTGTTGACGAAAGTGTTTCCGCTGCTCATTTCCAGGCAGCCATGCAACCTCAACTGACGCAAAATCTAGCGCCTATCGACTTCCGGGAAGCCACATCGTTTGCAAACTGCAGTTCCCCCAGCAACGCTGCGTTGAGGTGGGGTGTAAACGTGGATGCGATTAGCCTCAAGACCGATCTAAGGACGACACCGACAATTTGGGCGTATGCACATGCGGCAGGCTATCGGACGTTCATGATCGACGGCCAGGTATCGGGTGCTCCGCAGAATTATGTTTGGGCGCCGGAGCGACAACTTATCGATCAACTAACTCCGGCCAAGGCCGGTATTGAGACAGACAAGCAAATTGCCAACCAAGTCAACTCGATTCTCAAGACCGAAGGTCGACACTTTGTCTATGTTGTATTTAGAGGTGCGCATTACCAGTACCACAGCAATTATCCAGCAGGCGAACTGTCCAGCGACAGCAGTTTGGTCGAGAAGTACCGTAAGGCTATCGAATATTCGAAACGCGGTGTTTTTCAATCGGTCCTTGATGGTGTAGAAGAGGATGTTGCCGTCTTCTATACATCCGACCACGGACAGGTGTTGCGGGATGGGATGGTGCCACACTGCAACACCATCCCGTATGCCGATGAGTATTCAGTACCGTTGGTTCTGTTTCTGCCTAAACGGATTGCGACAGATTTTCAGCCCCCCAGTGCAGTGACTCGGCGCTGGAGTCACAGTCAAATCTTTCCGACGAGCTTGGTCTTGATGGGCTATCCGGTAATGCATGCGCAAGATGGTTATGACAACCCTCTACCTAATTCATCCAAGAAGATCGTTACATTCGGTAAGACCCTGTTTCCACAAAGTGAAGGGGAATCGATAGATGTACGCGTGGAGCGCAAATATCAATGAATAATCCCTTCAGGGTATTAGCGGTACCGTTTTTTGCGTCTGGGTTTGCAGCCTTGATTTATCAGGTTGCATGGCAGCGTCTTCTTTTTGTAGCGCTTGGGGTGGATATCGAATCCGTAACAATCATAGTATCGACATTCATGTTGGGCTTGGGTATAGGTGCGCTTGCAGGAGGTCGCTTGTCGGATAAGTTACCGGATCGCACCCTCGAGTTATTTTTCACAGCGGAATTCTTGATCGGGATATTTGGATTGGCTAGCCCGCACTTGATTGGATATGTGGGCACATTGACCATTGATGAGCCGAGAATCATTATTGCTGGGGCTAACTTTCTTTTATTGCTGCTACCGACAACAATGATGGGCGCCACCTTGCCGATTTTGGTCGCTTATATGGTTCGATCTAATGGAAATGTTGGCCTATCTATTGGTGGCTTGTATTTCATCAATACACTTGGCGCTTCGCTTGGGGCGCTTTCTGTTGGGTTTCTGCTCTTTTATTATTTTGATCTGTATATCGTGATCTATCTAGCCGCAACAATAAACCTGTTGGTAAGCGCGTTCATTCTTGCTAGCTTCAAGTTGAGGTCATTGTGAATTTCCCTTGGTGGCTTTCGCTTAGTGTTGGGTTTCTGAGCCTTAGTCAGGAGATTCTCTGGGTAAGGCTAGGCGCTTTCGCCTATGGCGGACTTCCTCATATATTTTCGTTTGTGCTTGCCAGTTATCTTGTTGGTATCGCCTTGGGCGCGCATATCGGCAAGTGGTTTTGCAGTAAGAAAATGGATCTTTATCTTACTGGCGGACTGGTGCTACTGCTTGCAGGAATTTTCGATTTATTAACACCATGGATCAGTTCCATCGTGTTGAAAAGGCCAGTATTACTCCCTGTTGCGGCATTGGCCATAATAGCGTCCGCTGCAGTCAAGAGCATATTGTTTCCAATTGCACACCATTTAGGTTCGTCAAGAACTGGCACGAAGATTGGTACCTCGATATCAAACGTGTACTTTGGAAATATCGTTGGGTCTACTTTTGGCCCATTGGTAACAGGGTTTTACTTGCTGGACAATTTCACTACTGAGCAGTGCATCATATTAGTGGGCATCGGTAGCATGTTGCTCGGTACGTTAATGCTTATCCAGGCAAAGTCCTGGAAGCAAGCTATTACTGTGGCTGTCGTTGGTTATGTGCTTGCGGTCACGACCATGCCTTGGCAGAGAGCAGGCGTCATCGAGAAGTTGGCAGATCGGCAAAATGACAATAAGCCGATACGCTATCTTGTGGAAAACAAACATGGCATATTGCACACACTGGTGCCGGCATCAGGCGAGGACATCATTATTGGTGGAAATGTATACGATGGGCATGTCGGCACAGACATGTCATCAAATCCTAATCATTTGGAGCGTGCCTATATGCTGGCTGCTGTGCATCCCAGCCCTCGACGCATCCTGATTGTTGGCATGAGTACGGGTGCCTGGACGCTTGTAGCGTTAGGCTTCCCTGGTGCGGAACATGTAGATGTTGTAGAGATCAATCCAGGCTACTTGAATATTATTAAACGATACGAAGAGGTATCGCCTCTGATCGATGATTCGCGTGTTCAAATCCACATTGACGATGCACGTCGGTGGCTCAAGAGAAATCCGACCAGCAAATACGATCTCATCATTCAGAACACGACATTTCACTGGCGCTCCAACATCACCAGTCTCGTGTCGATAGAGTATTTCAAAGAGTTGGGTACTCATTTGAATCCAGGTGGCATTGTCGCGGTCAATACAACTGGCTCACGGGATATCTTGAAAACGGCTCAGGCCGCATTTCCCTACGCCTATAAGTTCGCAAGTTTCGTCTATGGGAGCTTCGTAGAGATCAAGACGGAACCGGCAGAAGCTATGCGGCGTCTGAATGACTGCAAGATTGGTTCCACACGAGCATTTCTCCCGCAACATTTCGATGAAGAGGGCGTTGCCTACCAAATCGCACATACAACACTTGAACCGGTAGAGACACTGCTATCGGTTACGGCGCCCGTTTCCCCGGCGATTATTACCGACCGCAATATGTTGACCGAATTCCGGCACGGCAAGCTGGTAGCCCCACAACCGTTGCGTTGGGTATACCCACCTAATCCTCGCGCGTACTGAATAAACTAAATAGATAAGCAATTGATGTAATGAGCTATTCTCCCCCATGCGTGACCTGATCATCGTCGCCATTGTTCTTGTCGGTGCGACCATCGCCATACGGCGGCCGTGGATCGGCATCCTGCTGTGGACCTGGCTCAGCATCATGAACCCGCACCGCTACGCTTGGGGCATCGCCTACGATGCACCGCTGGCAGCGATTGCGGCGGTATCAGTGCTGATTGGATTTCTATTTACCAAGTATCGGCAATCGCCGTTCCAGGGTTCACCAGTCGTTGTATTGCTGCTCTTTTCAATATGGGTAACATTTTCTTGGCTGGCGGGCTACGATACGGCTGGCGACTACCCGCAGTGGGACAAGGTCATGAAGATTTACCTGATGACTTTTGTAGCTCTGATGCTGCTTAATCATAAGCAGAAAATCATTGCCTTCGCATGGGTAACGGTGATGTCACTCGCCATTTTGGGTGCCAAGGGTGGATTATTCACGTTATTGACTGCGGGCGCGCATCGCGTCTGGGGGCCGCCAGGTTCGTTCGTGGCAGACAACAATCATTTCGCCCTTGCTCTGATCGTCACCATTCCGATGTTGCATTTTCTGCAACTGCAATTGCGCGCGGGGTGGACGAGACATGCTATGACAGTCATGATGCTGTTGTGTGCTGCGGCTGCCCTTGGTAGCTATTCGCGTGGCGCCTTGCTGGCTATAGCTTCAATGACAGCTGTTCTTTGGTGGCGTAGCGAAAAGAAGATCCTATTGGGATTGGTCATTGCGTTCATGGTGTTTGCTTTTCTGCCCTTCATGCCTGAGACATGGTGGGAGCGCATGCGCTCCATCCAGAGTTATGAAGAAGATGCTTCGTCCGTGGGGCGCATCAACGCCTGGATCGTCGCCTGGGAGGTCGCCAAGCATAAATTATTCGGTGGTGGTATGTCGTACCAGCATCCCTTGTATTTCTCACTTTATGGTGTTTACGAAACCGAGGTTCGTGCAGCTCACAGCATCTACTTCCAGATTCTCGGCAACCATGGTTTCATCGGCTTAGTGATGTATTTATTGTTATGGATTACCACTTATCGCTCAGCTGCTTGGTTGCGCAAGCACGGCAAGGCGACTCCTCAAACAAAATGGTCAAGTGATCTCGGTGCGATGGCGCAAGTCAGCTTGGTAGGCTTCGCGGTTGGCGGGGCGTTCCTCTCAATGCCGTATTTTGATCTACCTTACAACATCATGGTTATGGTTGTGCTGGCACGCAAATGGGTGGAATCGCGCGCTTGGGAAGCTGAGAAGGAAGTCACGCTAATGGAGTTGCTCAGCTTTAAGCGCAATACGGTTAAGAGAATGTCTACGGCATGATCGAAAGGCTTCCGTTCCTCTTTTGGCCACGACGCCAGATATTGACGACACTTATCTTTCATCGTGTTCTGCCATTGAACGACCCCCTAAGGCCGGGTGAGCCTGATTCTGCGCGGTTCGAACAACTGATGGGCTTTGTCTCAAAGAACTTTTCTGTACTACCCTTTCCCGAAGCCGTGGACCGACTGCAGACCGGCACCCTGCTGCCGCGCCGGGCATGCTGTATAACTTTTGATGACGGCTATGCCGACAACCTTACGATCGCCTTGCCAATACTCGAGAAGTACCAGCTGCCGGCGACGGTGTTCATCGCTACCGGCTATCTTGATGGCGGACGTATGTTCAACGATGCTGTCGTCGATGCCATTGCTTTAGCGAAGAAAGAAACACTTGATCTGCGCGAGATCAACCTTGGTGTATTCCCCTTGGTTACATTAGAGGAAAAACGCATCGCCATCGACGACATTCTGAACTGTATCAAATTCAGCCCACCGGAACAACGGGAACGGCAGGTGGCAGTGATCCTTGAAGTTGCAGATTGTGGCTCCCTACCTTCCAACATCATGCTGACGAGCCAACAAGTGCGAGAACTAAGCAGCAGTGGTATTGAAATCGGTGGTCATACGGTGGCACACACGATTCTCACTACCTTGGATGACGACCGTGCGCTGGAAGAGATTACGACGGGCAAGCATCAACTTGAAGCAATTACCGGAAAGCCGGTTACATCCTTTGCCTATCCGAATGGCAAACCGGGGCGAGATTACACTGAACATCATGTGCCTTTGGTCAAACAAGCTGGGTTTGCCAGGGCTGTTAGTACTGCACCGGGGGTTGGTGAACGTGATAGCGATCTCTTTCAATTGCCCAGGTTTTCACCTTGGGGGGCAACTCGTTTACACAAAGCCTGGCAATTAACAAGAAACGCCAGGGGCGGTCTTTTCGAACAGCCGCGCGTAAGTCACAAGCAGAATGGCCGATAATAAAAGGTTAAGCACGATGATGACAAAAACCTATGGTTACTTTGTCGAGTTACTCGGCGTGGTTCTGATAGCGACAAGTTCATCTGCTTCTGCAAATCCGGAAAACATAACTGATGCGGAAATGGCGCTGCTTCCAAGATACTGTCCTTATACCCAATCTTTTAGTAAGCACGGGGCACCTGAGGTAAGTCGTTGGGTGAACGCAATGGGTAAGGATTTCACTCACATGCACCATTATTGCTGGGGACTTATCCATCTCGGACGCTCTGAACGAGCAACGCTGAGTTCTGCGAAAAGGAGAAGTGATCGCGAGGAGGCTATTCTGAATTTCAGATATGTGATCAAGACTGTTTCGGCGGACTTTATTCTGCTCCCTGAGGTACTTACTCGGCTTGGGAGAACATATCTTCTAAACCACGAACCAACAAAGGGAGAACAGTCATTTGCCAAAGCACGAGCACTGAAACTGGATTATTGGCCTGCTTATTTTCATTGGGCTGAATATCTGTTGTCCGTTGGCCAGAAGTCCGAGGCGTTGGAAATCATAAAGTCCGGCCTGCAGCACTCGCCTGATGCAAAGCCCCTGAACGCACTGTTCAGCAAATTGGGCGGCAAGCCCAGTGATATACCGCCACCATTGAAGAAAGAAGCACTCGCACCGGATGAGAGCGGACCCCAGGAAAATGGTAGTGGGACTAGGTAACAGGAGAATGTAATGCGAGTCGCGGTGTTGTCATATCCAACCTTGTTTCAGACATCGGGTGGCTTGAAGATGAAGATTGGCCGAACGGTGGATGCGCTCAACAAGCGTGGCATTGAAGCCAAGTTGATCGACACGGTACGCGATAGCTTCAGGGATTACGATCTAGTCCACCTGTTTGCACCCTACAACGGCAATCATCGCATCGTCGAGCAAGCCAAGGCTGACGGGCTGCCTGTAGTGATTTCGACAATCCTCAATCCACCTTTCAGCAAGAAGGAGGGGCAGCGTGCGCGTTTCTTGAGCCGTGTTGTCGGCAAACTGACCGGGTGGGTGGTGACGACGAGCTATCAACAGGTGGTCACTGCCCTGACGCTGGCAGACCATTTGGTTGCACTCGGCGGCATCGAGCAGCGCATGCTGATCGACGCCTACGGCATGCCTGCGCACAAGACAAGCATTGTTTACAATGGGATAGGCGAAGAATTTTTCTGTGCAACCCCTACAGAATTTGAGGCTGCCTATTCGATTCCGCATCCATTTGTACTCCACACTGGATTGATGGGGGATACGAAAAACCAGTTAGGCCTCGTTCGTGCCCTCAAAGACGAAAACGTGAATGTTGTGCTCATCGGTTATTCGAACCAGGGAAGCGATGAATATCTGCAAGCCTGTCTTCGGGAAGGCGGTGATCGCGTGCACTATTTGGGTGAATTGCCTCATGGCGAAATGCTTGCGTCGGCCTATGCCGCTGCCGATATTGTGGCGGTGCCTAGTCGCCACGAAGGCATGCCGAATACGATCCTTGAAGCGCTTGCAAGTGACAAGCCGGTGGTGCTCACTAATAACCACACCATCGACTTCGAACTTCCATCCGCAGTAGCCGCTGAAGTGAACTCCTACGACAACCAGGCGATTCACGATGCCGTGATGCGGCTACTGACTCACACCCCTGCACCAGGGCAGGCGCGCTCGGTAGTGGCGTCACTCAGTTGGCCGGCGGTTGCTGAAAGACTTGAGAAAATTTACAGCAGCCTATTGCCACTCAATAAGTCGAGCATGCGGTCGTAAGCCCACTGTATCAGCAAGGAACCAGCCCAGATGATGGGCAGTCCGAACCCTACTAGTACCGCTACTTGCAACCATGGATCCGCTGGCCATATAAAACGCTGTAGTAGCGTGAAGAAGATTCGGTGAAACAGGTAGGCTGTAAAGCTGGTATACGCAAGTGAACGAACCCAAGCGCTTGGCGTTTGTTCGGCGGGGTATCTGTCAGCTAATGCCAGAAGAAGCAGAGGGCCGACCACCACGCTGGGTACGGCCATGACGGCTCCCAGTAGCGGGCGATGCAATGATATTACTGCCACCATTAAGGCGACTGCGAAGCCTACGGCCAGCCATATCGGATGGTTTCGTAATTGCTCCCGCCATCCAAGGCGGCGGCACATCACTCCGGCTGCAAAAGCAGCGAACTGGGTAAGCATGCGGTGGTCCATCTCGACCACCAGGAATCCATAAACTAGCATGAATGACCATACCGCCATACCGTACGTTAATGCTCGCATTACGGTGGGCACTATGAGCAGGGGCGCGAGAGCGTAGCAGACAACGATCATCGCAACGTACCAGAGCGTCATCGGTGCAGGCGGTATGAACATTGATAGGCCTAGTGCCGCCTTGACCGCTGTCTGCGCATCGGTTAGCCATACGAGCACAAAGCCAATAAGTGCCAGTATGTAAAGCGGATAGATGCGCAGGAATCGACGCTTGTAGAAATATGCTACTCCGTGGATGTCAATCGGACCTGACCAGTTTCCGAGCATGTAGCCTGAAAGAAAGGTGAAGGTGCCCAGGACAACGTTGGTAAGGGCGACAGTCGACCAATGCACATGGTGGTTGCCACTACCTACGTAGCCGCCAAGGTGCAGATAGCCGACGATGTAAACCACTAGTACTGCGCGTAGTAAATCGGCGCTGCCGTCTCTAGGATTGGCAGCAGCAGACTTCAGGGTGCTTTCCACACTAATGTGAGTTGTCCGCACACAGAGGTGGCCCCGTTTGATTGGACAGAATTTGGCCGGAGATAAGTGGAGCCCTGCGGTTGCCGCTTATCCACGGCGCCGCCGCCCGCCCCTGTATGGCGGGAGGCGAGCGGCGCGGTGGGTAAGCGATGATAGCTCATGCCGCG
>JAAEXZ010000088.1 GCA_017879645.1 Nitrosomonas sp. | reverse complement strand
GGTAAGGTTTTTCGCGTTGCATCGAATTAATCCACATAATCCACCGCTTGTGCGGGTCCCCGTCAATTCCTTTGAGTTTTAATCTTGCGACCGTACTCCCCAGGCGGTCAACTTCACGCGTTAGCTACGTTACCAAACCTATTAAGATCCGACAACTAGTTGACATAGTTTAGGGCGTGGACTACCAGGGTATCTAATCCTGTTTGCTCCCCACGCTTTCGTGCCTGAGCGTCAGTGTTAACCCAGGGGGTTGCCTTCGCCATCGATGTTCTTCCATATCTCTACGCATTTCACTGCTACACATGGAATTCCACCCCCCTCTGTCACACTCTAGTCCTGTAGTTTCAAACGCAATTCCTAGGTTAAGCCCAGGGATTTCACATCTGACTTTCAGAACCGCCTGCGCACCCTTTACGCCCAGTAATTCCGATTAACGCTCGCACCCTACGTATTACCGCGGCTGCTGGCACGTAGTTAGCCGGTGCTTCTTCTGTTGATACCGTCATAAAACGCGCGTATTATTCACGTTCTTTTCTTCTCAACTGAAAGAGCTTTACAACCCGAAGGCCTTCTTCACTCACGCGGCATTGCTGGATCAGGCTTGCGCCCATTGTCCAAAATTCCCCACTGCTGCCTCCCGTAGGAGTCTGGGCCGTGTCTCAGTCCCAGTGTGGCTGGCCATCCTCTCAGACCAGCTACTGATCGTCGCCTTGGTAGGCCATTACCCCACCAACTAGCTAATCAGACATCGGCCGCTCCAAAAGCATAAGGTCTTTCGATCCCCTACTTTTCTCCTTAGAGATTATGCGGTATTAGCACATCTTTCGATGCGTTATCCCCCACTTTAGGACACGTTCCGATGTATTACTCACCCGTTCGCCACTCGCCACCAAGTGCAAGCACTCGTGCTGCCGTTCGACTTGCATGTGTAAAGCATGCCGCCAGCGTTCAATCTGAGCCAGGATCAAACTCTTAAGTTTAATCTTTAACGCTTGACGATTTTGTTGTCAATTCAAACAACTTTTCGTAAGTACCTAATATTACTTTATCTTTCAAGTACTCACACCTATCGATTGTTTTTTTAAAGAACGTTCTGCTTTTTGTTTTTTCGTGTTGCTCAGCAGAGAAGACGAGATTATACAGACAATATTTAATCGGTCAACAGCAATTTTGTAATTTTCTAAAGAAACTTATTTTCGATTCCATCCGAAGCTATATTGCGTGCCATGATTCATTTTCAGTTTCAATTATTTATATTTCAAACATCCTGTTTCAAACTGGCTTCAATGAAAACATCCAAATCTCCATCCAGAACACCTTGTGTATTTCCAACCTCTACATTGGTCCGCAGATCTTTAATTCTTGATTGATCTAAAACGTAAGACCGAATTTGATGCCCCCAGCCTATTTCAGTTTTATTCTCTTCAATTACTTGCTTTTCTTCATTCCGCTTTCTTAACTCTGCTTCGTATAACCTCGATTTAAGCATCAACATGGCATCCGCTTTATTTCTATGCTGCGAACGTCCGCTTTGACACTGCACTACTATGCCAGTTGGATTATGTGTAATACGTATTGCTGAATCAGTTTTATTGATATGTTGTCCTCCAGCTCCTGAAGCGCGAAAGGTATCGATTCTCAAGTCTGCTGGATTGATTTCAATTTCTATCGTTTCATCCACCTCCGGATAAACGAATACACTAGCAAACGAGGTATGGCGACGATTCCCTGAATCAAAAGGCGACTTTCTAACCAACCGGTGTACTCCAGTTTCAGTTCGCAAATATCCATATGCGTATTCCCCTGTTACTTTAATCGTTGCACTTTTGATACCCGCAACATCACCCGGCGACTCCTCCAAAACTTCAACCGTAAACCCTTTTCGCTCACAATAGCGCAGATACATTCTTTCCAGCATTGCTGCCCAGTCTTGCGCTTCTGTTCCACCAGAACCGGACTGCACATCCAGAAAGCAACTACTCGGATCCATCGGATCCGAGAACATTCTTCTGAACTCGAGATCAGCCACCCTTTTTTCAATATCACACACATCTTCAGCAATACTTACCAATGCTGATTCATCCACTTCATCCCTTGCCATTTGGAATAAGAGCTGCGCATCTTCCAACTGCTGCCCCACCGTGCTCAATGTCTCCACTGTATGTTCAAGCAACTTTTTTTCACGTCCGATCTCTTGCGTACGCTCGATATCTTTCCAGATCGCTGGATCTTCCAGTAATCGTGTCAGTTCGACTAATCGTGTCTGTTTTGCTTCGAAGTCAAAGAAACCTCCGTAATTCATTGGCACGACTCATTAGCCCCTCAATCTGATTAGTGACCGCATTAACTTTTTCCGCTTCCATTATTCTCACCCTAAATTATGATAACTAGATTATACCCTCTCACTTCGTGCATCATGAACTGACTGAATTGCATATCGGAATACTGTATTCGCAACCACTGCTTTGAAAAATTAGAATTCAGAACAAAGTGTAATGAAATTATAATGACGCACTTTTATAAAGAAGCTAACCTAAAACCGGATTAACCTTATCCCCTGTCATTGAACACAAATAGTAGAACTATCTCGAGTACACAATGCCCAATTATTTTGCACTCATCCCGGCGGCTGGTTCAGGCTCCCGTATGGAACAGTCACTCCCCAAACAGTATCTGAGTTTGCATGAGAAACCCATGATTTTTCATTCACTCAATGTACTCTGCCAAAATCAATTTATTTCCAAAGTCATTGTAGTACTTGCCCCAGAAGACAAGCACTGGTTTACCTATGACTGGTCTGAATTCAATGACAAACTGCTCGTTTTCACATGCGGAGGAGCAACTCGCGCCGACAGTGTGCGTAATGGATTACTGGCGGCAAAACAAGATAATCTTGTCAACACCCAAGATTGGATTTTGGTGCATGATGCCGCCCGCCCCTGCTTAACTGCCTCACAGCTAAATAAATTACTGCACGAACTCGCCGGAGACGAAACGGGGGGACTGCTTGCCGTTCCGGTGGCTGACACATTAAAGCGCGCCGATTCCGAGAATCGTGTTACTGCAACCGAACCACGCGAACATTTATGGCAAGCACAAACCCCACAGATGTTCCGCTACGAAATACTGATTCAAGCACTGCAAAATACTGCAAATAAACCAATCACGGATGATGCAAGTGCAGTCGAACTGATGGGACTCAGTCCCAAATTGATTATGAGTGATACACAAAATTTCAAGGTAACTTATCCTCAGGATCTGGCTTTGGCGGAATTAATACTACAAAACAGGAAAACCCATGACTAATTTAAGAATTGGACAAGGTTGCGACATTCACCAACTTTGCGAAGGTCGCGATCTCATTATTGGTGGCGTCAAGATCCTTCATGATAAGGGATTACTAGGCCACTCGGATGCTGATGTATTGTTACATGCCATTTGCGATGCCTTGATCGGTGCTGCAGCACTTGGCGATATCGGTCATCATTTTTCGGATTCCGATCAACAATATAAAAATATCGATAGTCGCATCCTGCTGCGCAATGTATGTGATTTATTAAAAAATCATGGCTATAAAATTATCAACATTGATGCAACGATCATTGCCCAGAGTCCCAAAATGGCTCCACATATCCCGATGATGATCATGCATGTCGCTCAGGATCTGGGTATTGCCACACAGTGCATCAACATCAAGGCCAAAACAGCCGAACACCTCGGCGCACTCGGTCGCAAGGAAGGGATTGCCGCCGAGGCTGTATGCCTAATCGAACGTACAGATAACGATATTGACTAATTATTTGTCAAAACAGCCAAATTCCATGCGTGTTTTTTTCGCGCTCGTGCCCAGCCAGTCAGTCCAGAATCAATTGGCATCTCAAGCCAGGGTGGTGCAAAAACAGTGCGGAGGACGCGTAATCCCCGAAAAGCAAATACATTTGACTCTGCTCTTCCTTGGGAATGTTGCAGCAGCACATATCAAAATCTTGAAACAAGTCATGGACAATGTTGCAGTTCGGGAATTTGCTTTCGACCTGAATCAACTGGGCTACTGGAAACGAAACCAGATCCTTTACGCTCATGCACCATCTTTTCCGGATGAACTTTTTCTTCTTGCTGAATCATTGTGGAATGCGATCCTCGATACACCACTCAAAATCAAGAAATATACTTTCACACCCCATGTCACACTGATCCGCAAGGCAAACCAACCCGACATTAATTATCCATTCGGCATGCCGATTCACTGGTCAGCCAAACACTGGCTCCTGATGCAATCAAAACAGACAGAACATGGAGTCGAATATATCCTGTTAGGCAAATGGAACTTACGGAAGCGCCCTTCTGGTTCGCACCTTGAAATAGCTGAACCTACCGGGAAAGCGTAAACTTGCTCATCCATAATCATCGCTCGAGATCTATTGAAGTTGAAAATCCTTGCACTTGAAACATCCACCGAATTCTGCTCGGTAGCACTATGTGAACATGACAAAACCATCCACAGAGAAGTACTGGCCATCAGAAGTCACTCTGAAATTCTCTTGCCCATGACAACTGAAATTCTCGCTGAAGCCGAGTGGACACTTCAACAACTTGATGGCATCGCATTTGGCTCCGGCCCTGGCTCTTTTACAGGTTTACGTATTGCTTGTGGCGTAGCACAAGGACTGGCCTATGCTTTGGATCTGCCAGTTGTTGGCATCAGTACACTCGAAGCTACAGCAGAAAGAACTGATCGAGACAATGTAGTGGTTGCTCTTGATGCCCGCATGAGCGAGATTTATCATGCCGCTTATCAAAGACAAAATCAGATTTGGAAAATGATCAGCACTCCCACTCTTTGCTCCCCGTTACGAGCTCCTTCCCTGCTTGGAAAAGCCTGGGTAGCTTGCGGAAGTGGGTTCGAGAAATACCAGGAGGAATTACTTTCCGTGTATGGCGACAATCTACAGGAAATCAGGCAAGGATTGCATCCCCATGCATCATCCATTGCCGCTCTTGCCATTTCCCGATTCAATGATGGCACTGCCACAACACCGGAAAATGCAGCGCCAGTATATTTGCGCAATCAGGTTGCATTAAAGGAAAACGAGCGATGATCACACAGCAGCAAGATGCGGTGATCCGCGCCATGTTACCCGCTGATCTCGAACGCGTTATTCTGGTTGAGCGGGAAATTTTTCTTTTTCCATGGTCACCGGGTAATTTTGCTGACTCACTGAAAGCAGGTTATACCTGCCAGATACTGGAACAACCCGATTCACTGATCGGTTACGGAATCATGATGATGAGTCCTGAAGAAGCTCATATCCTGACGCTGGGTATCGCTGCTGACTGGCAGAATAAAGGTTGGGGCAAAAAAATGTTGTTACATTTGATTGCACTCGCTAAAGCACAAAATGCAAAGTCGGTTTTTCTCGATGTACGCGAATCCAATCACAGCGCAGCCCTACTATATCAAAAGACGGGGTTCCAGCACGTTGCCACTCGCAAGGGATATTATCCAGCCATGTGTGGTCGTGAAGATGCTCGCGTCATGCAGTTGGTGCTATGACTGCACCACACCGGCGCAACCAGATACTCGCCGAATTAGGGTTAACTCCGCTATGGCGCCTGCGCCCCGAAGTATCGAACCCCAATTCAACACTCACTGAAGCAAACTCTTTGGCAAAATCCATTGATGCTGTCAGTCCAGCAAACCTGACCGAACAGGAATTCATTGATCTTGACGCCGATTGGAACACACTGCAATCAACCGTATCGCGTTGTACCGCCTGTCAATTGCATGAAACTCGCACTCAAACCGTTTTTGGTGTGGGTGATAGAAAAGCGGATTGGCTTTTTATCGGTGAAGGCCCCGGCGCCACGGAAGATGCCCGGGGCGAACCGTTTGTGGGTCAGGCCGGCAAGCTGCTGGATCAAATGCTCGCTGCCATTCAACTTGATCGCGGCCACCAGGTTTACATAACCAACATTGTCAAATGTCGCCCCCCCAATAACAGAAACCCCAGTCTCAACGAAGCTCGTCAGTGTGCTCCCTACCTGACCAGACAAATCAAGCTGATCCAGCCCAAACTGATCGTCGCCTTGGGAAAAGTTGCCGCCCAAAATCTTCTTAATAGCGATGAAAGCATTTCAAGTTTACGCGGCAAGGTACATTCACATCTGGGCATACCGCTCATTGTGACTTATCACCCTGCCTACTTGCTGCGTTCTCTTCCAGATAAAGCAAAAGCTTGGAAAGATTTGTGTTTTGCACTGAATACCATGCAATCACTTAGCTGAAAAATGCAATACCCACTTCGTTCCGTTTGCTTCTTGAATCAGTGTAGTTTCTTTTCACCAATCAAATGCAGTGAATCTTCCTTGCTCTGATTCAATACATGCCACTTTCTGATCAATGTCATTACAATAGAAACAAATGCACCAAATGCCACGATGACAACATAAATATGCACATCA
Source organism: Nitrosomonas sp. (assembly GCA_017879645.1). Lineage (GTDB taxonomy): Bacteria > Pseudomonadota > Gammaproteobacteria > Burkholderiales > Nitrosomonadaceae > Nitrosomonas. The sequence continues at coordinate 2,741 of JAAEXZ010000088.1, read as the reverse complement.
AACCAAACCAGTGCTGCATAGAGGAGCAACATTGTCAAAATACTCAAGTTCTCGTTGAAATTCTGCACAGCAATGGAATGTCCGGCACCCATCAGAATATGTCCACGATGTTGTAACAGCGCATTCATCGGCACCACAAAAAATCCGGCCAGTCCACCAATGATCATCAGCAGCGCAATCGCAATCCACAAATCCTTGACCATGATCATCGCCATGACGACGATCCCCATCGCAATTCCCAGCGGAATGACCTTCACCGATTGTCGCAGCGAAATCCATCGCGCGGCTAACACCGCTCCCACAGCGATTCCCAGTGCAACCACACCTTGCAATTGGGCAGCTTTATTCAGTGGATAGTCCAAAGATACTTCCGCCCATTTCAACACGATGAATTGCAGTGTCGCACCTGCCCCCCAAAAAAGGGTGGTCACCGCGAGAGAAATCTGACCCAGCTTGTCTGCCCATAATAATCGCACACAATGACTGAATTCATGGATCAGATAAAAAGGGTTCTTCTTGGGAATGCGGTGATCTACCCCGGTATTGGGTATATACAAATTGAAAAACGCCGCTATCGCATAAATACAGGCGATCAATAAAATACCGCTTTCCAGTGCATTATCCACACCCGTATCAATAAATGGCAAATCGATAACCAGAAGCATATCGGCGACAGCCGGTGTAATCAGCACGCCACCCAGAACCGTCCCCAAGACAATCGATGCAACCGTCAGTCCTTCGATCCATCCATTTGCAATGACCAGTTTCTCCGGCGGTAACAATTCGGTCAAGATGCCGTATTTGGCAGGAGAATAGGCTGCCGCCCCCAGACCCACCACAGCATAGGCTGCCAGTGCAAAATATTGATGCGTCGCCAGAAATAACAAACAGCAACCGGTGATTTTGATGGTGTTACTGACAAACATCACCCGGCCCTTGGCCATCGAGTCTGCAAATGCACCAACAAAGGGAGCGAGAATGACATAAAACAGAACAAAGACAAACTTCAGCATGGGCGTCAGATAAGCCGGCGCATGCAAATCAATCAATAATGCAATGGCTACCACTAGCAATGCATTGTCGGCCAGCGAAGAAAAAAACTGTGCCGCCATAATAGTATAAAAACCGCGTTCCAAAACAATTCCTTGTCAGTAATATAAATGAAGAATGGGTTGCATGTTACGCATGGACTGTATCGAAATATCTCTTTGTTACATGCAATCCTGATTTTTTACTTATTTTGCACGCGAGATTAGCATATTATGGTGACAAATTCTGTATCAGTCCTTGCTGGTGATATTACGGTCGATTGACATCATCACAACAATAAATACATTTTTAGTAGTTAAGGCTTTTTTAATTCACAACTCTCCATTCATGGCACGCCCCACTCAAGCTTTCATCAATTTATCGGCTTTGACACATAATCTTGCTATCGTTCGGCACTATGTACCTCGATCACGCATCATGGCCGTTATCAAAGCAGATGCCTATGGTCATGGATTACTGCATGTTGCTAGCGCATTGAACACAGTAGATGGATTTGCATTATTGGAGCTGGAAGCGGCGATCAATCTGCGTGAGGCTGGATTTTGTCAGCCCATTTTGCTTTTGGAAGGTTTTTTCACTCCGCAGGAATTAACCCTGTTTGAGCAATATCAATTGAGTGCCGTGATTCACCATAATGAACAAGTATCCATGCTGACGCAGTCCAAACATCGCCAACTGGACTTGTATCTCAAAATCAATACCGGCATGAATCGGCTGGGATTGACTCCCGAGCAGTTTATTTACGCGATCAACACCCTGAAACAACATCAATGTGCCAACAGCATTACACTGATGACGCACTTTGCCAGTGCCGATGAGAATATAGAAAAGGAAAGCATTGTAAGACAACTGCAAAGCTTCACAACAGCAACCCAAGGACTGACGCATTCCTGTTCGCTGGCAAATTCAGCAGCTATCATCCGTTATCCGGAAACACATACCGATTGGGTACGCCCTGGTATCATGCTATATGGCGCATCGCCATTCGCAGATCAAACTGCCGAGCAACTCAACCTCAAGCCCGTCATGACGTTGTCCAGCAAGATCATCGCCACGCAGGAATTAAAAAGCGGAGACAAGGTGGGATATCACGGCCTATTCGAAGCTGACAATCCCATGCGCATAGGCATTGTAGCGTGCGGTTATGCTGATGGATACCCACGTCACGCCCCAACCAATACGCCGGTTCTGATCAATAATCAACGCAGCCGTATTCTAGGTCGAATATCCATGGACATGCTGACGGTTGATCTGACACATATTCAGAATGCTGGAATCAACAGCCCGGTGGTACTGTGGGGAGAAGGGGTTTCGGTCGATGAAGTGGCACAGCATGCAGGAACAGCCAATTATGAATTACTCTGTGCTTTGGCTCCACGTGTAGAAAAGATCGCCTTAAGTCAGTAAAAGGCGATCTTTTTTTCTTGTTAGCAATCAGAGATCAGACCACAAATCACTCAACTTTTGCTTTGCCACGCAATTCTTGTACTACAGTAGCAAACTCCCGCTGCAGGACACGTTGCTGTATATTTTGCTTTACCTCATCGAAAGGGGGTACTTCCATGGGGCGTGTGTCCATCAATTGAATGACATGCCATCCAAAGTTAGTCTGTACAGGCTGTTCGGTCAACCCGCCTTTCGATAATTTGACCAGTGCCTCAGAAAATGGTCTGACATAAGCAGCCGGAGGA
>JAAEXZ010000087.1 GCA_017879645.1 Nitrosomonas sp. | reverse complement strand
CTGGTCGCGAATGGGTTGATGGAGTTGAAATCGATGGGGCTGGTTATCCATACAGATTCAGTCTCCATACAAGAAAACCAAGCCCAAACACTGGGTATCAATACTCAAAGATAATCAGCGCCAGCAACCTTGCTTTGTATGGTTTCTTCGAGCGATTCGCATCAGATCAGGTCCGAGGAATTTCGCCAGTCACTTCATCTATCAATCACTTCCAAGACGTCAAGGAAAACATTGATTACACGCTGATAAAGACAAAAATTCACCAGATCTTTGCCTTGGCATTTTCGCGAAAGTCAGAAGCAACTGCCCTGGATGAAGTCTTCCCTGCAGGTGGCGAAGTCAGCGAGGATCACGCGCCACAGTGTTCAGATGAGATTCAGCCAAGGCAAATCGATCTGTCAGGTGGGCCAACTGTATTCGATCTTGATCCTGATGAATCTGTTGATCTGCTTGAATCGAAGAACCCTTCAAACGAATTCCAGCAATTCAGCCAAACGGTTTTGATGATTGCCTTGAAATCGCTTGACATCCCGTACAGCTTCTTCGACGAAGCGCACACCAACTATTCAGGGGCAAGGGGTTCATGGCTTCAGTACGAAAGATCCACCTTTGACAAGCGGGCTGATCAGATCGAACTTCGCAGGCGATGGACATATTTCAAGCTTACGAAGTGGATGCTGAATGATGAATTGACGATTCCTCGATCAATGTCACTTGCTGACATTCACGCTGAATGGGTCCCACTTGGAATGCCTTGGTGGAAACCTAGCGAAGAAATCGTCGGGGATCTGAAAGCGATCGCTTCGGGCCTGAACAATCCCCAAAGGATCGCCAAGGAACGCGGAACGGGCGATGTCTTTGACAACATTGATCAAACAATCGCAGTGATCAAACACGCAAGAGACAAGGGGATCGAGCTTCTAGGTGAACCATTCAACCTGAATTTCGATGTCCAGTTTCCAGCACCAACCCTGGATGCCAAAGCATGAAAACTGAAAACATTCCAGTTTCAGCTTTTCGATTCGATGCAACTGTTTCATCGATCAAGAAGACTGATCAAACATCGAACGAAGCGGAAATTTCGCTTCTGGCAAGATCTTCCCAACCGATCGAACATTGGTTTTGGGGTCGCATTGTCCACGATATGGAAGGCTATTCAGCCAAGGACAAGATCTGCCTGGATTATTGCCATGATGAAAATCAGATCATCGGCTATTCAGACATTCAGGACGTCGGCAAAGAAGGCCTTACCCTGGCTGGAAAGCTTGTTTCAGTGATTGAAGGCGATCGGGCAGATATTGTCATTCGCCAAGGTGCTGCAGGAATCCCCTTCGAAGCTTCCATCTTCTTCGATGAAGCTGTTTTGGAATGGATTCCAGAAAACACCACCACTGAAGTCAACGGGTTTCAATTCGCTGGTCCTGGCGTGATTGCCAGGGAATGGCGATTGCGTGGTTGTGCTGTTTGTCCATACGGGGCAGATGGTAACACCGAATCACAGCTTGCGGATAGTTCCGCATTTCATTTTTCTTGGAGGGGCAAGCCAATGCCACGAAAGAACAGTGCGGAGAAATTAACGGCCGCGCACGCTGATCAACTTGAAGAAACGAAGGTTGAAGCAAATGCTGAAACCAACACGGAAGCAACTGCTTCCACTGAAACGAAGGAAGGGGGTGATGAATCTACTCCTGCAGAAGCTACTGAAACGCAAGTCGAAGAAGCTTCGCAGTTGTCTTCCGATCCACGCTGCGAACTGAAGCGGTTCATGAATCGCTTTGGTGATGCTGATGGTGCGAAGTTCTTTGCTGATGGCCTTGATTGGTCTACAGCACAGGACAAATTCATTGACAAGCTTTGTGCTGAACGGGACGCAGCGACGAAGCGAGCAGAAGACGCTGAAAGCAAGTTGAAGCAGATTGGCGAAACGGTTGGAGAAAAAGAGTCACACAAGAGCGGCGCATTTTCAACCCAAAAACCAACTGCGGCAAAGTCGATCAGCGAAGCAAAGAAGCTAGCTTCCACAAACTAGCTTCAGTTCGCTTCAAACATTTTTTGATTCAGTTCAGTTCAGTTCAAACGGAGTTTTTTACAAATGGCCAATACGTTGACCACTGCAGCACAGCTGCTTCAGATCGCTGATCAAAACCTTGATCCAGCTTTCGTGAATGATCTTTTGGATGATGCACCATTCTTGAAGCAGATGTCAGCAGTTCTGGCAAACGCTTCGAATGGAACACAACACAAATACTTGAAGGATACCACTGCTGCCAGTGGTGGATTCCGAGCGATCAACGACGGTACGGATTATACCGCTTCAACCCAAACGCTTGTCACCAACACGCTTCAAGTGTTGACAGCGAATGTTCGGGTCGATCAGCAGATTGCCAAGGCCTATCCTGGTGGTGTCGAAGCTTTCATGGACTTTGAAGGCGCTCGATCACTTCGCAAAGCTATGGCGGTTGCTGAAGCGCAATTCTTCTATGGTGTATCCAACGATTCTGCTGGTTTCGTCGGTTTGAAAGCCAACACCTACATCGACGCGCTGGCCGATGGTCAGGTCTATGGTGCTGGTGGATCTTCTGCCCTCACATCGGTTTACTTGATGCGACAAGGAACTGATGGTGTCGAGTTGATTCTTGGTCGCGATGGGAACATTGAAGTTGGCGAAACAATGGAACAGCTGATCCTTGGTGCCAACAGCAAGGAAATGCCAGTGTATTTCCGAGTCCAAGAAGCTTTGATGGGCTTCAAGATGGGCGGAGCCTATTCGGTCGCACGAATCGCCAACCTAGCAGCTTCAACCTATACCCTTACTGATGCGATGATCTATGAAGCGATTGCTTTGTTTCCATCTTCGCGACAGCCAACGGTTATCGCGATGAATCGTCGATCGTTGAAGCAGCTTCGAGCTTCGCGAACTGCTACCAGCCCAACTGGAGCGCCAGCACCGATTCCAACCGAAGTTGAAGGCATTCCTATCGTCGTAACTGACGGAATCAGCAACGCTGAAACGGCAGTTGCCTAGTTCGGTTGATCACTAGGATCTTTTCTTCTTCCAGGGGTGGTTTCAATGTCGAATGTCCCGCCAGTTAGCGCGACGCAACGCCAAGGATTCTTGGCCGCGCTTCGCGCTGCTGGTCAGGCATTCGATTTCACAGATGGAACCACCACCCTGGAAGGAATCGTCCTGCTTCGATCGAAACCTGAAAGCAACCAGGTTGATGCAAGCGATCTGATTGCAATTGAGTCAAAAGAATGGGATTTCCTTGGCGATCCAGAAGACTTTCGAGACGCTGACGGAAATTTCGTTGAACCGACAAGCGGTTGTCTGATCACTTCCCTGGATGGGATCGAATATCGAGTTCAACCAAGGGGAACATTCAACAACTGCTGGCGATGGTCAGACGGGCAGAAAACTTTCATCAGAATCAGTGCGAAAGAGCAATGACAACACTTGTACCAGTCGTTGAACTAGCCAAAGCACTGAAGACTGAACTTGATTCTGCTTTGGGTGTCGATTTCCAGCGAGTTTACGCGCCATTTATGAGCGCTGAAGATTGTGCTACTGACACCTATTTGATCATGGCAAATACGGAGGAAATTTCGACGAAGCGAAGAATTGACATTCTGAAGCTTTCGATCGTTCTTGCCTACCAGTTAAAGCTTCCTGACGCTTCGCCTGATTATCGCGATCCATTGAAGAACACACCATTCTTTGATGGTTGCATGGAGAAGGTTGAAGACATCAAAGCACTTTTTCGCGAAGGGGGAGCGCTGAACGAGAAATCAATTTCGAATTGCGTTTTCCAGTCGATTTCCAATTCACCGATCTACAGGCCTGATTTCCTAGTTGATTACCAGATCTTCACTTCGGAAATCAAGCTTGATTTCTTGTCAGAGGAATAACAGATGACATTACAAGCCGGACGAAAACGAGCAGGCTACATCAATACTGGAACATATGCTTCGCCAACATGGGTTCACCTTGGAAGAATCAGCGATGTGAATCGAACCCAATCGCGATCAACTTCAGATCGAATGTATCGCAGTGCTGAAAACAAAAAGAAGGTAACTGGGTACAAAGAGTTCGGTTTTACCTTCAAATACCATGTAAAGAAGGCAGGATCTGCTGATACGGTCTTGGATGATCTTCAAGACAGCTTTGACAACGATACCGTTCTTGATGTTTGCTTCATGAATGGTCGATTCGATCCAGGCACCACACGAACTGGTGTTCGAGGTCCTGTCGTTGTTTCGAAGTTCGACATTTCGGAAGCTGACGAAGAAGGGGTCACTTACGATGTGGAATTGGTCGAAGTCGAAGATGACACAATTCCTGAAATAACGGCCTTCAGCGTGACAACTGCCTAATTCGTTTCAATTTTGGCCTAGTTCGATTCAAGAATTGGCCTATCTGTTTCATATTCGATTGTTTTGTTTCATCGAGGTTTCAAATGTACTGCACCATTACTGCAAAGGAATGGCGTGAACTTGGCGGCGACACTTTGTCAGAAGCTGTTCAAGATCACGAAAAGATCACAGTTCTTGTTTCTGATGTTCAGCGATTGAAGGGCGAAGCACCTGCTGAACCTGAAGCACCTGCTGAACCTGAAGCACCTGCTTCAGAGTAGTTTTCAATTCGCAACCTTTCATTCAGTAGGGGACAAACTGAAGTGAAACCAACCACCTGGCAGGATTCCAATGGCAACCAATGGAACTGCAAAATCAATCTCAGCGATTGCATTCGATTAAAGGAATCAAATGGGTTCGATCTGATGAACCCAAAGGATTTCGAAAAGATGCTTCAGGACACAATGAAGCAGATCGAGACAATCGCTGAACTTCTGCGCCCTCAGTGGGAAAGGCAGGGGATGAACTATCTTCAATTTGTTGACACCCTGATCGAAGAAGAAGGACGATTCGAACAAGTTCAATCGGCATTCGCTGCGGCGATTGAAAATTTTTCCCAATCAATCGGAAAAAAGGCAATCGCAGTCCTAGTCAGGAAAACGATGGGAACGATCAAGGCGCTGGAAGAAAAGGCCTTGAATCGAGTCGAGTCAAAGGAAGTCGAAGAAAAGCTTCAGCAACTGATCGAAAAGGCAGATCAACAGCTGGCAGAAGATCTGAGCAAGCTTGGAAGCTAGTTTGGGAATGTGCTGGAATCATTGGTGTTCATCCAGGGGAATGGACACTTCGAAACCTGATGATCGCTGCTGAAGCTAGGCTAGGCCATGAATTCAACAAGGCGGCGCATATCATGCACGCTATTTTCCTGGTCAATGGAAAACAGGTCACACCAAAAGCGCTGAATCCATACTGGTCAAAGACTGCAAGAGATTCATTCGATGTTGATGCGATCGAACGCCAGTATCGAGTTTTGAAGAAGAACGGAAAGATCTTGGAAACAACCATCACAGCAAGCCAGGTGATCCACGATGATTGACCCAAAGCTTTCCATTGTCGATATTTCGATGAAGGAATTTTTCTTCGATCGATCAAAGGTTCTTGCCCACACAGGCAAAGTGAACGCCAGAAGGCTTTCGCGGGCTGGTGCTTTCATTCGTCGAAGGGCAATGACGAAGATCCTTCAACGAAGAAAAGGAACTTCCCAACCTGGCAGGCCGCCAAACGTCCACGCGAAAAGCGGTTCGTTCGCTAGCTTGAAGACAATTCTTTTTCACCTTGACGCAACCGATGAATCGGTTGTGATCGGTCCAGTCAAGCTGAACCAAAGGGAACATCAATCAGGTAGCTTCACTACTGTTCCCCAAAGACTTGAATTTGGTGGGATCGGATTGATTCATGAAGAACGATTCTACGGATCAGGTCGATGGCGAAGGCGTGACTGGCGAAGGCGAGTGAACCCAAACAAGGAATATCGGGTTCGTCGGGCCAGGTATGCAAAACGTCCTTTCATGGGTCCCGCTTTGCAAGCTGAAGTTAATGCTGGAACAATCATTGGCCTTTTTGCGAGTGTTGGATAATGGCAGCAAAAGACATTGAAGCAGGCAGGGCGCACGTTCTTCTTCGTATTCGAAACCAGATGAATCAAGGCCTGGCCAATGCTTCGAAAAAGCTGAAGTCATTTGGAAGCAGTGTTGCAACAGCTGGCGGCGCTTTGGCTGGCATTGGTGGCGGCGCTTTAGGCGCACTCGGTTCGATCGCCCAGGCATTCGCTTCAACCACTGGTGAAATCGGTGACATGGCGAACAGAACCGGAATGGCAAGGGATTACCTTTCACAAATTGGATACGCTGCCAAGATCACTGGAACGGATCTTCCAACTGTAGAAAAGGGAATGCAGAAGGTTTCAAAGTCGCTTGGTGAAGCTGCTATGGGGAACAAGCAAGCGGTTGCAATGTTTGAATCGCTTGGCCTTTCGGTGTCAGACCTGATGGCAATGAGTCCAGAAAATCGATTCGAGAAGATTGGAAAGACTGTTGCAGGAATCAAAGATCCTGCCTTGCGAACTGCAATGGCGATGGATGTATTTGGGAAGTCAGGATCTTCGCTGATGGATTTCTTCGCTGGCCTTGATGAGAACAAATCAAAGGCTGATCAGCTTGGGATCACTATCACTGATAGCGATGTTCGAATGGGAGAAGCTTTGGGCGATGCCTTTGATACTGTAACGATGGCAATGAAGGGAATCGCCATGCAGGTTGGGGCAGCTATCGCAGGTCCTTTGACCAGGCTTTTGGGAATCATTTCCAATGTCATCGCAACGATAAGCGGTTGGGTTGCAGCGAATAGAACACTTTTCGTCACGCTTGCTGCTGGCCTGGCGATCATGACAGCAATTGGCGGCGCTTTGATCTTCTTTGGTACTGCAGCAATGGCGGTTGGTTTTGTCATTTCAGGACTGATTGCATTCTTCAGTTTCCTATCTGCTGCGATCGCATTCATCTTTTCGCCCCTTGGAATCGCAATTGGCCTTTTCATCGCTGCTGTTGGTGCTGCGATCTACTATCGCGACGAAATCATTAAGGTGGTTGTTTCAGTTGGCCAATGGATGCGAAAGATGGTTGATTATGCAGCGATTTCAATTGATGCAGTTGCTGCTGCCTTCGGTGGACTTGCAAAGGCATTGCTTTCAGGGAACCTTGCCCTGGCAGCACAAATCGCATTCACGCAAATGGAACTTGAAATCACGAAGATCCTGAATCAGATCACTGGTTCGTTCATGGTCTTTTTGAAAACACTATCTGACAAGCTGAGTGATTTTAGTGGTGGAAAGATCAATCTTTTCAGTGGTGGTGATATGGCGAAATCCTTTGGCAAGATGGGTGCCAAGGAGAACGAAATCCAGAACCGATTGAAGGCGATGAATCAAGTCGCTGATGCAACCTATGTGAATCCTGTAAAGACTGCAGCAATTGCGATTGATGCAACTTCGATCGGTGTTCAAGGTGTGATGAAGGAAGCAAAAGATTTCATCACTGGCATTGGTGGCGATGTTCAGACAGCTTTCAAGGACAAGGGAGGAAGTCTGAACTTTGGTGAACTTTCGCCAACAATGCTTCAGACTGGCGGAACGAAGCTGGCTTCCAGGGGTACGTTTAGCGCTGCTGGTGCTGGCCTTCTAGCAACTGGTTCAGACTTCCAGCAGCAGACAGCCAAGAACACAAGTTTGATGGTTGGCCTGATGAGGGAACAGAACAAGAAGAAGGGGGCGCAGTTCAACTAATGACAGTCAAAACAAAATTCCTTTGCGGGTCGAATGGATCAGAAGAAGCAAGATCTGGTGAATCGGTTCTGACGTTCGAAGCTTGGGATGACAATCCAACCACTGGAAGGCCTTCAACGGTTGCAGATTTTGAAGCTTTGATTGCTTCGCTGAACACTGCAGTTCTTGCAGCTTGTCCTTCAACATTCAATGGCCTTTATCTGGATAGTCTTGGCTGGCGTGAAGAAGCTGGCGAACATCGTTATTTCTTTGATGCCAAGTACACTTGGAAAGCACCTGAATCAGTAATTCGATGGAGTTTTGATACCACTGGTGGATCGATCAAGATCACAACTTCAAAGGCAACAACGAAATACGCTATCAGTGGAAGAACTGCGCCTGATTTCCAAAATGCGATTGGTGTGAAATCTGGTGGCGAGCCAGAGGGAGTGGACATCACCATTCCAGCATTGAAGCTGACAGCAACCTATCGCCATGCTGCTTCTTCTGCTGATGTGAATTCATCAACCATCGATGCCTACATTCGAACACTTGCTTCGATGTCTGGAACCACCAACAACGCCACAGTTGGAAGCTATGCTGCAGGGGAATTGCTTTTCCTTGGTGCTTCAGGTGAATTTGTTCCAGACAAGCCAAACGAATTCCAATATCACTTCGCAGCTTCAGCAAATGCGACAGGCCTTTCGATAGGTTCGATCACTAGCATTGCGAAGAAGGGTCATGATTATCTTTGGATCTTGTTTGAAGAAAACGATGATTCCACTGCAAAGAAAACAGTTCAAAGACCTTTGGCGGCTTATGTCGAAAGGGTCTATTCTGAATCGAACTTTGCGAACTTGAAGATTGGTTTCTAATGGCGAACATTTCCAAAGTATCGAGGGGCCAGCCGCTTTCAATTTCTGCCAGGGATTGGAACAACATCGCTGATCTAGCTAGGGATCAGGTTGGAGACAGCACCAACCCTGGCAGCAGAAGGCCAACCTTTATCGCAATGAAGGCAAAGAATGTTGATGCCAGCGATATGGGGCGGGGTGATTGCTTTGGAATCGAAGATGTTCTTTTCACTGAATCTGATAACGATCGCGAGTTTTTGTACACTCCAACCCTGAAGATTTCGCAGCAAGCATTTTCAGCGGTATTCGATCGCATTTGCATTGCCCTTGAACCGATCAAAGCTGGAAAGGTTGGCCTGGTTGCTGTAGCTGGTATTTGCATTGCTGAAGTCGATTGCACTAACCCTGGCAGGTACGCACACCTTCCAACTTCTGCTGGTGCGAACTTGGTTGCTGGCGGATTTGGATCGATCCACATCCTTCACAGGCCAGCAGGAACGGGCCTGAAGAACTGCCTAATTCGCTTCGATCGAATGTCCAATGTTTATTGCAAAACGCAATCAGCGATCGCAGCTGCGAGTTCTGGAACATCGCCAACCAGTGGAACGGTTGATGTTTATACTTGGAACGGATCTGCCTTTGCTGATAGTGGTGTTGACATTACGGTTTATAATCTTTCGGTTGATGGATCGGTTGGCGGTTCGAAGTTCATTCAATGCAAGCCAATTGATGAAATCTTCGCGATCGATTGGGAGTCTTGCGCCTGATGCCATGCAAGCGGAATTCACCTGGCAATCCTT
>JAAEXZ010000086.1 GCA_017879645.1 Nitrosomonas sp. | reverse complement strand
GGTATGTTTCCCTCTGCGGTCATTATCAATTGGCACGACGGCCCGAACTGGTAGGTGTAATAGACTAAACCGCCGAGGAATGTAGCCGGTGACAATGCGTAGATGAAGAATTCAGTTGCCGGTATCCCGTTCAGGCTATCAAGCTGACAGGCACAATTGCAATGCCCCATCAAATCCGCGAGGCTGATCGAATCATCGCGCGTAGCTTCAAAGGCGTTAATGCCAGTTCGTGCCTGATACAAGATCATTTGATTGTAAATCTCCTCCAGACAAATGGCCGGACGCGTAGTATCACACTCTTCTACCTGCCCTTTAATACACGGCACCTTCCATTTGTCCGAGTACTCCGTGGCCGACGCCTGTAGAATGTGCGGAGTGTTTGAAGCCGAAAACTCTAATCTTGACGTGCCTGCATTGATAGGGTTTTCCAGCGACTGAACGGTGCCGGCTATTGCACTGAGGTTGTTTTTTCTTCCAGATCGGACAAGAACACAATGTGCTGCTACATAAGTTGACCCGGAAGGATCGCGAAATGTTACCAGTTCGCCTTGACTATCTATAAACCTATAGTCTCCCTGATATGGAACTTGGTGAATCCTTAAACCATTTAGATGAGAATAGGAGCTAAAGACTTGGTACTCGTCGCCAACTTCAATGATTCTTCGCGTCAATGGACTTACATTGAATAATCTTCCGTCACGGATTTGCACAGCAGGTAATTGAAAATTTACATTAAAGGCGACCGCCCCCATTTGTGGATACCCATAATAAGCGGGGAATTTGAAGTCGTAAACTGGTGCTTCAAATGCATTTTGTGTACTCGTAAGAACCACGCTTCCAGAGCCGCCGTCGTATAGCAGATTACTGGTTACGGCTCTTGATCCATCCTTGATCACTTCGGTTTGGTCCAGCAAGCCGCACAATGCAATGCTCTTCACCGTTACTGCAGAGCGGAATCGACTGACTTCCTTGGCCATCAGCGGGAAAGGCAATGGCGTAACGGGAAGCGGAGGGAGGATAACAAAAAATAACAGTTCGCTATTCGCCTGAACTCCCGCCTCCACGATCTCTGTGGTGTGTTCGCGCATGTCGACCCAGAAGTCATAATGCCGTCCGATCTCCGCCTCTTTAATCTGTCCTCGTGCATCCATCACCGCCACTTTATTGTCCAAAATCGGTTTCCCTTCCGGAGTAGTAGACTGTCTATACCGATACGTCGTTTTGGCAATTAAAGAACCCGATGAACTATAGGCAGCCTCCGACTTCTGTTTACCGTGCATGTCGTTTGTAACGATCTTGTAACCCTGACTCGTAGTACAATAATCATTCACCATCACTTTGAACAGTCGTTTGAGAAAGCCAAGGGCTTTGGGAGACTGCTTGTGATTGATCGTGGTATTGTCCACTATCACCGGAAAATCATAAGCCGTATAGAATTCGGAGACTTGAAATCCGGCAGGCAGGTTTCCTGCGGCCAGAGGGACACCGCTTGTTTTTGTAACCCTTCTGTATACGATTGAAGGGGCTGGGTAAAGCGACTCGCACAGCGGAGACTCCTGGAAGAGATAATCATCCGGGCCAAGTGCTCGCCTTCTCTTGTAAAATTTTGGGGTTCGATGAGAGTTCTCCTCTCCACCCAGGCTGGGTTCCCAAGAGGCTACGCCACTGCTGATGACCCTCCCGTCAGTATCAACCATGGAATAATCGTAGAACTCGGAATATGTCTGGGTCGCCGATGAAGTCATTGCATTCCACTCATCCGATAGCGAAATGGACGCCACTCGGTAGCCCCCGCCGAGTTTTCTACCGTTCCAGTTATTGAGCCGTGCCCAGCTCTTCGAAGTGCTGATCCAACGTGCACTGTTCTGGCCAATAGCCTTTGATTCAAACGATCGCATCCATGTCAACACATCCCCGATCGATCCTACGAGACTCCGGATCGCATCAATGACGGATGTGTTTGGATTGGCATTGTATCCATAAGCGGCTTCAGGAGCATTGGAACGGAGAAACTGCAGCGCTTGCTTTACAACTGGATTCTTCCCGTCGACCAGCTTAAGTCTGACCCATATACGAGTGGATGATACGGCTCCGATGGCCTGTCCGCTCCGATCAACCTCCGCATAGCCCCAGATGTTTTCTTCGTAGTTGGAGTTTGCGGTCAGTTTACAGGACACACGAAAGGCGATGTACTGCTGACCTCGCAGATAGGTCTGTTCCAGGTCGCCGATTGTACTGGGAACATCGAAAAAGACATATGGATACTGGTCACCGGCCGTGTTATACAACTCGTTCTTGCATGTACCAGGATCAGGCCCGAATCCGCGCACCATGTACATCTGTCCGGCCGGACGGTCCTGTACATATGCATAATCGTCCGCTTCATACTGAACGCGAATCTTTCCACCAGTGGGTAATTGGATCTCTGTGAGTTGCCAGGCGCGGGCAAACTCGTTTGTGACGGATGTGTCCTGAATAACGTAGGGGTACTCCCCTTCCGTCAGGTGACTGTAATTGCCAGAAAGGCTGTTGTCCTTGTAATTGCTCCAACGATCTGCTTTTCGATAAGCGTAATCCGGATTATTTTCCGAATAGTTGAAGACATACGGATTCAGGCTTCCGGTATAATTCCGGCCATATGTGAAATACACTTTCCGTAAGGTGAGCTTACCGGCCTGCGAATTGATAACGTCCTGCACGTAATAGGGCAGATGACCATTGCTGTTGTCAACGGTAGCCGCCTGGTGCATGTTCAGGTTATTCTCCACCCTGGGGCAGACCGAATAGTCATACACGAAATGAACTGTCTTGATGGGGACCGCGTGCGAAGCGCCATGTGCTATCAGGTCGCTCTTGGAAAATAGTCGGATCTCCCTGAGCAGGTACTGCTTGCTGTTCGGGTCCAGTCCGCCGTTCTCATCTGTTACACCCAGGCCGTCCAGTCGTTCTTCAAGGTAGAACTGAGCAAGCATCGTCTGACTTTCAATGGAATGAACGTAGTTTAAGTCCTTACTTCCATAGGAATAGTTCCCTTTGGCATCGCCATATGATGAGGTGGGGGCGCCGTTGCCGGTATTAATCCCGGGATTGTAGTTGGCGGTATCCTTCCCGAACGGAGCGCGCCAACGATATGCATTGTTCAATCGAGAATAGTTAAACTTGGTCCAAGTGCCCAAATCGTCATTCGTAACACCGTTACCGGTTCGATCCACATAATCAGGACTAAGCACATAGGAAAGCAAAAAGGAGGAAGCGTACTCCGGCTCAGTCTTCGAATAGAAGTATTGGTCCATTCCTTTCGAATTCGATTTAGAGTTGTCCCCGGCATCATAATGCACCAAAGCATCCAGCGGGGATTGCTCCGATACTGAAAATGAAACGTCCTTCGATTTTCGGTTGTAAACAGGTTGGCCATATATGAACTCCTTTCCCTCGGTAGTTCTTACGTTTATCTCGCCGATGTACTGGGAACTACTGATCCAAGTCTTACTGGCACTGTACCGGTTGATGATTTCGCCGCACTCTTCGCTGAATACGACTTGATTCATCGGATACTGCTGAATCCAGGGCGTGAATCCGTATTGTTCGGACTGACTGTTGGTCAGGTAGCTGACTGATTGGGCCCGTTTTTCTCGTTTAGGTTTCCTGAGTATACCCGTTATAGAATGGCGCCGTACGGGTCGATTCGCGTCTCGACCGACGTTCAGTACATTCCGAGCCCTTGACTTTCTGCCTTCCAGCTCCACCGAAGCAAGCTCATATCCGCCAGTTTTCAATAACACGGAAGAATCCGGCAGACTCTTATCGTCGGTGCATTTGAAGTTGACCGATTCTTTGCCATCTAAGTAATCAGGTGTACAGTATCGCAATGATTCGTTAATCTCATTGTCATCAATCCAACCGGAATTTCTTGTTTCAGCTAGTACGCACTTGATGTCCGCGCCAATATGAACGCTTGTTGTAAATCCAACTTCTACTCCTGCTGTTGTGCTGTTGGATGTTGACAAAGTCCTTCGATCTCGAATGACTCCAACATCCGAACGATAGGCCCGAAACTGCCCACCAACGCCTTGGCCAGAAATTGAAAACTGATCCGGTGTTAAACAGGCAGGTGGAAGATTGGGGATGCCACGTACATACTCGATGTCCTTCTCACGACTATAGTCTAATAGTGCGTTTTGAGAATTGCCGGCCTTCTCCAGCTGTAAATAGCCAACCGGTTCAGAGATAAGGGGGGCTGCTTGTGGGCCTGATTTTGAATAGTAGCCGCTAAGTGTCGATCCTGAGAAAAACCCAAAAGCATCTGCTCCCAGTTTTACATTAAACGTAAATGCATCGGTATGCATTGGCGAACTGGGGCTTGGAGGATACGCGATTGGATTTAAACTAAGTGAAGCATTTGAACTCGCTCCGTAAGTCACCTTACTTTTCTCATGACTGCAAGAGGCGGCAAATGAAATGGATTTCATCCCCTCTCTCGTATTAAAGCTAGAGCCAATGGTCGCACTTCTTTCAACATCATCTTTTTTCTTAATTCCCACGCTAGCTGAAAACTCTGCTCCATCTTGGCCGCCAATTGCAAGCCCAAGAGATCCTGTCAGATTGGACTTCGAACTCTGGCCCGCATTCAAGCCAGCACTAACTCCAAAACTTGCGTTATATCCTTTGAATGTATTTCGGGAGATGCCCAGGCTCATACGACCCTCTCCTCCAATTTTTTTACTAAGACTGAGTCCAAACATCTCCGGTTCAATTCCGACATTCACCCCCCAGGTTTCATTTGGCCGCATAGCCGTATTTGTAACCACCTTTTCCTGACTCTGATACGCATCATCCGGGAGCCCCCGTACTTGCCGGTTGATGGAACCCGGGTTGAGTGTCCAGCCTAATCCGACCCAGCCGGCTTCCTGGTCCATGGTTGGCCCCCCATCGTAGACCAAGTTGATTGGATATTCTCCGATCTCTAACAATGGAATGTTGTACTTGAAGTCCCCGGAAGAGAGATCTACCATGTTGTCCATACTTACTGGAGCGAATGATGCCATTTCCGGTTGATTAGGACCGCTGGTCAGCGCGAACGCAACAGTGGGTAGAAAAAGCTCCGACAGGAAGGATAACAACAAGTAGATGGCTATGGCTTTTCTCATGAGCTCAATTCATTTCAATTAGTGCTTGCTGTACTTGCTTCAACTCAAATGGCCACCGTAGGTACGAACGGAAGTCAACAGTGGGCGAATACAGAAGTTCCACGGATTCATAGTTGCTCCAGGGCATTGGTGGTTCGAATGCCAGTAACACAGTATTCTCGTTCGACTTGCCGTCCTGAACAACGTGAGCAAAAAGGCACGAGATAGTGTCAACTCTCTCCAGAATCAGCGAAAGCCGTGTTTCAAGCTGCGGTATATACTTCCCCCCTTCAAGGCTTTTTGTAACGGAGTCCTTTCGTACAGGCGGCAGTCCGTCAATTCTAAATTGAATGAGCCCGAACACGGAATCGGGAATGGCATTCGAGCCCGCGGATGCTTTGATACCATCAAGCTCCTTGCCCAACTGCAGTTGAGCGAATACCGAATCGCCGTAAAGCAACGTCACTTTTCGCAACAAATGTGCGTGATCCAGATAAATTGTATTAGTTCCGGAACCGCGGTTCATAAACGCGAAGAAGAGAGATGCCGACACACCCGTGATTAGCAGCCAGGCCAGCCTGTTCACCCGTAATATGGAACGCATGTTCATATGCCTTTGAATCGAAGAATGTAATGCTGCATATCCTGATCGACTACGGTCAATTCATATTCTTCGCCTTTCACAATACCCGGGACGCGATCCAAGTCAATGTCAATTTTGTTATATCCACTTTTCACATTAATCGTTGGAAGTCGGTCGATCTGCTTTCCGGTGGATCTGGAAACAACTTTGTAATTGAGTTGTCCATCACGACCTCGGTTGTCGAATGCGAAACACACGGTATGGTCATAGATATAATTCCCGCCATTGACATCCTGCAAAAGTTTTCGGTAAGTCTTGATCGGGTTCAGGCTGCCTGACTCATTCAATGAAAATTTCCAAACCTCGCTCCACACGATAGTCCCGTCACTGCATTGTCCTTTCACCTGCCAGAAATATGCCTGGTCTCTGGACAGTGGCAGATTGAAATCGGAATAGCCATACTGTGGTTCGATCAAAGCGATCTGTACCAGCGGAGGATTAAAGTGAATGGCTTCTTCGCGCGTCTGACCCGGAAATGATTCCACCATCACGAGGTCATAACTAGATCCCGGCTCTAAACCCAATCCAGTCCAGCTGAATACCGGTAGAGGATTCTCCAATATTGCATTATCCGGAGGAAACACTTGCATAATGTTGCAAGTGACCTCATGCTGATATTCCTGACATTCCCTGTTCAGTATGATCCGTTCGTCTCCTGTACGGATCGATACACATAGTTCGAGGGTTCTGAATGACAATAATTCATATGCTTGCCATTTGTCCGATAGTTCGTTGGAAAAATACCCTGGATTCAGTCCCGTACGCAACTCTGAAAACCGCAATGCCTGGCTTTGCAACAGCCTAACCGGAACAGAAACGAAACGAATGATCGGAGCACCACCGATACTAACCAGGACATCGGCCGTGATCTCGATTTCAGGGCCCTGATTTATTAAAGTCAAATCATCCAACTGCTTTGACACCAGTGGGCTGGTGATCACTGGAAAAAGAACCTGAATCTGAGCCTGGGCCCGAAGGAGCAATGAAACCAGCGTAAGTATCAATATGGATCTTTTACCGAGCATTTATCTAGATGTTAGCGTGCATGTCATACGAAACCGATCACCGGCTCCCGTTACCGATCCATTCGACAGTATATCAAACTGATACTGCACCGACACCTGGACTTGTCTGGTAGGCTGGTATCCGTAACCGATGATTGTCATTAACCTTCGGAGTCGCTTGTTCTGAGCCTCGGAAGTCACTTGTCCTCTATAATTCTGCTTCCTGCCGATTCTTCCGGCGATGCTACAGGTACTTATCAGAGACGCCGGATCGTTCCAACCGGTTCTTAATTGATTATTGATGGCCAAGACCGTACCGCTGCTCCATTGAGCTCGATTACTCAGTTGAAACAAAAGGAGGTCAGAAGAACCCTCGATTGCTCCATTTTGGGTTGAAATGCGTGTCCATGAAAACGCACTAGTCTCTCCTTTGGACACGAATTTTGATGAAGCCGTCAGCGACAACGAAAGTTGCTCCGATGTCGTGAAAGCGGGCGCATGCTCATCGCCAATGCTAAGCTGATTGGTGTTGTTAGCATACTGGCCTGCAAACACGATGTTTTTCAACATTTGCATCCGCAGACTGAAGGTGCCATACGTCCTTGTGGCGGGGGTTCGTTCATAGCCCAACCGCATTCGTCCACCACTCAGATTAATGGCAATTCGACGATTGAAAAGGTCTTTCGTAATTCCAAGCGTGAGGTCCGATGAGATGCCTTGCTGAAAACGGATACCCGGAGAACTATAATCTCTTCCGAAGTATCGATATGCTCCTTGTATTGTCGTTGACAACCGTTGAATTGGTAGCCTGGTTTCCGTGAAACCGGCGAGATTGTCCGAAGAACCTATCCTGTTTAAATCCAGCCGACTGGCGAGTGCGCCCTTGATCATGCCGCCACCCGTTACCCGCTGTTCTTGGGTAAATGTTACTATTCTTGCCTGTGATACTGATGATTGTATATCGGCTTCTTTTACATTTCTGTCTGATAGGTCGAATTGGTAAAACCCTATATGACTCTTTTGAGTTGCCTTACCAGCGAAAAATGAAACCTCGGATAGCCTGTAATCGATACCGTCGCTACCTTGATCAACGGGTAGCGTATAGTTGAACAGGTAGTCCATGGGCGCGGCGTCGATGCTGTGTCTGATGCGTACGGACATATCCCGTCCATATTCCGCTTCGACGCCGTTGAATGCAAAACTTCGAAAGACGAGGGGGTTCTCATTTAGGTAGTTAAGTCCGATTTCAAACGATTTGATGTTTTTGTAAATCCTCGAAAATAGAGGCTTCTTGCCATGAAGCGAATCCGATGGCGATGACAGATTACGCCGTATCGAGTCGCGTAACACTGCATCGTGTTTATTGTAGCGGTCGATTGTCCGCTTACGCCACTGGTATAAGGCTGCGTAATTTTGCTGCACCGAATCGCCATACTGAATGAAGTTTTGCACCGAATCCCGTTCAGAGTCTGACAATGAATTCCATTGCAAAGAATCGGATTTGATCCTTCGCGACTGATTGTACTTCCTGGCCAGGACAGTATCATTCATCTGTCTTACTGCCTGTTGAAATCTGAAAAGACTATCGTCTGCAGCCGGGCTTCCCGTATAAGGCACTTCGCTCAGTCGGGTGGTTAGCTGTTCGTCCAGGTTGATCCGCGTAAGCCCGATTCTGAAACCGCTGATTGAGAACTTGTTTCGGGACGGATCATAGATGAGATATCCATTTGCACGAATCGGAAGACCAAGGGCTTTGCCGTTTAGCTGCAGTCTGTTCATGAATTGCCACTCCCCCCAATCGTCGAACCCGTTACCGGATTGCGCCACCTGCTCAGATCGGAAATTCAAATCATACCAGGTTCTGCTCCCGGCTTGCTTTCCGCCGTTTGCATTCGAGCCTTCTGAAAATAGGACTATCCACATGATTGAGATGGAAATCAGAATTGCACGAGCGTTATTTAGGTAATTATGGGTTGTTGAATACACAGTATTGTGACCCTGGCTTATTGAGCATTCAGCACTGCGTTGAAATAAGATGTGGTGAAGCCACAGGCATTGATTGCTGTAACTTGAACATTATATAGCCCCGGCGTGGCAAGTGTGAATGGAAAGGTACCCCAGGGATTATCAACTAGTCCCCAGTAATTACCCACCCTATACTCGACCGATTCAATATCCTGTGGATCAGGGCTCGCTAGTTGCAATAAATGACCCTGATTGATGTCTAAGTTTAAAGGCGGATCTGTTGGGGATGGTAATGGTTGCATTCCCACCAATACTTCGCTGTTCAACAACGAGGAGGGTTGAGATCCGAAGACAGTAACAATCTTTTGTAAAGCTGAAGTGCAACCGGTCGGGGAGGTAATTTCAAGTTCAATTGTGTAATGTCCAGAGGCTGAATACTGATGAGTTACGTGATCAAAATCTGTATTATTAATATCGCCGTCACCAAAATTCCATTGAAAGGAACTATAGGTTCCTGTGGGGACAGAAAGGTTATCCAACGCCACATCGGCATTGGCACAAGCTGACTCAGGTCCTTCTATTCGAATCTCGGGACAGTCATTCATCCCATACAATACCAGGTTGTCGATTGCC
>JAAEXZ010000085.1 GCA_017879645.1 Nitrosomonas sp. | reverse complement strand
TGCTGGATGGTATTCAAGATCCGCATAACCTGGGAGCCTGCCTGCGGGTCGCCGATGCATTCGGTGTGCATGCCGTGATCGCTCCCAAAGATCGTGCGGTGGGCTTGACTGCGGCAGTATACAAGGTTTCCAGCGGCGCTGCGGATACCGTGCCGTTCATTGCCGTGACCAATCTGTCGCGCACCTTGCAACAGTTGAAGCAACAGGGAATCTGGATCGTCGGTACTGCGGATACGGCGGAGCAGGATTTGAGCCGGTTCCAGATACCGGAAGCCGTGGCCTGGGTGCTGGGTTCCGAAGAGAAAGGCATGCGCCGTTTGACTCGCGAGCACTGCGATCAACTGGTGCGGATTCCAATGCTGGGTAGTGTCGAGAGCCTGAATGTCGCGGTGAGTGCGGGAATCTGTTTATTCGAAACACATCGTCAACACACTTTGGCCTGATTCGGGTAACTGATAAAATACATGCATTTTTTCAAACAGGTCATGCCCACACTTATCCATAGCGCCGAAACTCCATGATGACTTCCTCCGTACCGCATTTTAAATTACATTTTGCCGATCTTTTTCGTCAGGCTGCGAATCGTATTACTGCATTCGATCCCCACGCCCGAATCGAACTCACGCGAACCAAGCAAGCCAGTCATGGCGATTATTCATGCAATCTTGCCATGCAACTGGCCAAACCGTTACGACAAAATCCACGTGAGGTGGCTCAGTCACTGATCGAAGCTTTGCCGGCTTCTCCATATCTGGAGAAAGTTGAAGTGGCTGGCGCGGGGTTCATCAATCTGTTTTTGAAATCCACTGCCAAGCAGCAGTATGTGCAGGTCATCTTGCACAATAAGGAAGCCTTCGGCCGCAACGATTATGGGCAGGGCAAAAAAGTGCAGGTGGAATTCGTTTCTGCCAATCCCACTGGTCCCCTGCATGTGGGGCATGGTCGGGGTGCCGCGATGGGAGCCAGTCTGGCCAATATCCTGTCGATGGCGGGTTTCCAGGTGACACGGGAATACTATGTCAATGATGCGGGCCGGCAAATGGACATACTGGCGCTATCTACCTGGTTGCGCTATCTCGAACACAGTGGTGCCAGTATTCCATTTCCAGCCAATGCTTATCAGGGGGAGTATGTGAAAGCCATGGCGCAGCTGATTTATCAGGCTCATGCGCAGCGTTACGTTCATCATCTCGACCAATTGATCGAAGGTTTGCCGGGCAGCGCCCGGGAGACACCCATCAGCACCGATGACGAGCTGGATCAGTTGATAGCGAATTGTAAAAGGATACTGGGTCAGGATTACGCCTACATCCACAATTTTGTGCTGACGGAACAACTGGGAGATTGTCGCAATGATCTGATGGAATTCGGTGTGGAATTCGATACTTGGTTTTCTGAACAGTCCCTGTTTGATAATGGATTGGTGAAACATGCCATGCAGTTGCTGGACGAAAAAAAGGTGCTGTACCAGCAGGATGGTGCAACCTGGTTCCGTTCCACCGACTTTGGGGACGAGAAGGATCGGGTGGTATGCAGGGAGAACGGACAGTTCACTTATTTTGCATCGGACATTGCTTATCATCTGAACAAATTTGAACGTGGTTTCGATCAGGTCATCAATATTTGGGGAGCCGATCATCATGGTTACATACCCCGGGTAAAGGGGGCTCTGCAGGCATTGGGACAGGATCCGTCACGACTTGAAATTGCACTGGTTCAGTTTGCGGTTCTGTACCGGGATGGCAAGAAAGCATCGATGTCGACCCGCTCGGGTGAATTCGTAACATTGCGCGAATTACGGCAGGATGTCGGCAAGGATGCGGCACGATTTTTCTATGTTCTGCGCAAAAGTGACCAGCATCTGGATTTCGACCTGGATCTGGCAAAATCGCAAAGCAATGATAATCCGGTGTATTACGTGCAGTATGCGCACGCCCGGGTTTGCAGCGTTCTGGCGCAGTGGGGCGGTGAGGCGGATGAATTGCTGCAGGCCGATACGTCGGTACTGACTGAATCGGCGGAGTTGGCGCTGCTGCAGAGGTTGATCGATTTCACGGATATTGTGGAAACAGCCGCCAGGGAATTATCACCGCATCTGATTGCCTTTTATCTCAAGGAACTGGCTGGAGAATTTCACAGTTATTACAACTCCACGCGTTTTCTGGTACCCGATACATCGCTACAACTGGCGCGGCTGGCACTGGTTGCATCCATTCGGCAGATATTGAATAATGGTCTTTGCTTACTGGGCGTTAGCGCTCCTGATAAAATGTGACCGGATTAATGCACAAGGATATTCATGAGTCGAGATTACAAAACCCATAAACCAGCCAAATCCGGTAGTGAGAAAAGTGGGTCTGCTTTTTTTGGAGGATTCGTTGGCTATGCGCTGGGCCTTGCCAGTGCCATTGCCATCTGGTTGTACCTGAGCTTTGCGCCCAGTCCTTTCCTGCAATCCGAGAAGGTTGCTGCTACGGCTGAAAAAAGTGATTCGACACCGGTCATTCCATCCAAGTTAATCAAACCGGTTCCGGAAGAACCCCAGCAAGCTGTCGAGGAAAAACCCCGCTTCGATTTTTATAAAATTCTGCCTGGTATCGATGAGCCGGAAGTCGATCCAACCAATGTGAAAAAAGCGGAAGAACGGCCCATTCTGCCTCCTGTGACCAAAATTCCAGAGCCCCAACCCAAAATAGCGGAGACCCCACAGCCGCCCGTGCAAGCCGTTCCGCAATCCACACCTCCTATTCCCCAGCAGTCCGCTGCGATTCCACCGCGAATGGCACCGATCGAATCGTCTCAACCGGTCACACCGCAATCGAAAAATCCCAAATCCTCGGAGAAATATCTCCTGCAGGTCGGTTCATTCAAAAAAAATGACGATGCTGAAAACATGAAGGCCAGACTGGCATTGCTAGGGATCATGGCATCGATCCAGACTATCGATCTGGCCGAAAAAGGGGTGTTTTATCGTGTTCGTGTGGGGCCTTTCACCAAGAAAGAAGATGTGGACGAGACGACTGCATCGCTGAAAGAAAATGGTATTTCAGCGCAATTTATCAAGGTGCAGTGATTTTTTTTGAATCCGATTCCGTATCCTGGTTTATGTAGCGTATCGATTTGTAATTACCGGAAATTCATTGAAATTTTTTTGAGGAGCTAGAATGAATCGACGTCACTTGGGTTTTTTTCTGATGTGGTTGCTGAGTTCAAGTTGGATGCTGTGGTCCAATGTTCAGGCTGAAATCGTTGAGGGCAAGGATTACACCGTATTGAGTAAACCTCAGCCAACGCAAAATAGCCAGAAAATCGAGGTGCTGGAATTTTTCTGGTATGGCTGTCCGCATTGCGACAGCTTGCATCCGCATCTGAAATCATGGTTGAAGACCATGCCTGACGATGTCAGTTTTACCTATGTACCGGCAACACTGCGTTCCAACTGGGCAACTGGTGCAAAAATATTTTATACGCTACAGGCAGCCGGTATGCTGGATGCCTTGCATGACAAGGCTTATGACGCTATCCATCGGGGCAAGATCGATCTCAATAACGAATCAGTTTTATTCGACTGGATTGAAAAACAGGGTGCCGACAGGAAAAAGTTTGAGAGCACGTATCAGTCTTTCGGGGTACAGAACCAGGTGGCCAGATCCTCGCAACTCACGCGCCAATATCAGCTCAATGGTGTCCCTGCACTGGTGATCGAGGGTAAGTACCTGACGAGCGGCAGAATGGGAGGAACGCCACAGGATACCATCAGAACCTTGAATGAGTTGCTGGAAAAAGTGCGCAAGGAACGTATGACAAATTGATGACGTCAGAATCGGGAGCTTTGAAGTCTGATGACAGGTTTTTTGCTATGTTGCAGAGTGGCGCAGTAGTTTGCGGCTGTGTGTAGAATCTATCGAATAGTTATGGCATTGGAAAAAATGAATGTTGCGTGCAGCATGAATCGAGACTGTCATGAATAATCAAAAAACGGGCTGCCTGTTTATTATTTGTGCCCCTTCTGGAGCAGGAAAAACCAGTCTGGTCAGGGAGATACTAAAGGCAGGACTGAATCTCAGTTTGTCAGTTTCGCATACCACACGCACGCCTCGTGCGCAGGAGGTCAATGGCAGAGATTATCATTTTGTCAGTCATGAAGCCTTCAAGCGTATGCTGCTTAATGGCGAATTTCTCGAGAGTGCGGAAGTATATGGTAATCTGTATGGCACTTCACAAACCTGGATCAACAATGCGGTAGCGACCGGGCGCGATATCCTGCTGGAAATCGATTGTCAGGGAGCGAAGCAGGTTAGACAGATTTTTCCTCAGGCGATCGGTATTTTCATACTGCCTCCATCGATGAATACACTGGAAATGCGATTGCGCAGCCGGGCACAGGACAATCCCGAGGTCATCCAAAAAAGACTGGATGCGGCACGTGAAGAGGTGAGTCATATCAATGAGTTCGATTACGTCATTATCAACAATCTTCTCCCGGAAGCCTTGGGTGATCTGACGTGCATTATCAAGGCCGAACGTCTGAAGAAAGAACGTCAGTTGAGACGGCACCAGTCATTGATAACTCAGCTAACCTAGCGCGTAGTTTATAATATCAACCCGATTTTTAACCCTACCTTTTTGGAATGAGACACTATGGCAAGAATAACCGTTGAAGATTGTTTGGCAAGAATTCCCAATCGTTTCGATATGACCCTGGCAGCCACGGCACGGGCCAGACAACTTGCAATCGGTTCGGCGCCGATGGTGGAACCGGCACGCGACAAACCCACGGTTATTGCGTTGCGTGAGCTGGCACAAGGTAAAGTGGATATGGACATCCTGAATCCCAAAAATATGTAGGATGACCTGTTATTACCATTGCTTGACAAGGCAGAGCTAATTCCATGACGAAGCGATCGGCAGCCATTCGCTTCGTCAATAGACGAGTCACTCATTCACTGTCTTTTATGTGTAGGTCAAACATCATCCTGTGGCTTTCATTCGGGGCAAATCCCAGCATATAATCTCATCGACAGATTGCCAGTGTCTGACTCGGTGAACTGAAGTCAATCCTAAGTTTTTTTCTTATATCGAATTTTCAATGCATTGGGACCATGCCTGAAGCGGAACAGTTATTTTTCGAGACATCGCAATACCTCAAACCGGAAGATATCGCATTGCTCAAAAATGCGTATACCTTTGGGCAAGGTGCGCACTCGGGGCAATTTCGCAAATCTGGTGAACCCTACATCTCGCATCCGCTCGCAGTAGCGAGGATATTGGGGACACTGCATCTCGATGTGCCTACGCTGACAGCAGCTTTGTTGCATGACGTCGTCGAAGATACCGATATTTCCAAGGCCGAGATCAGTGAGCGATTCGGGGAGCCTGTTGCGGAACTAGTCGATGGTGTCTCCAAACTGGCAAAGATCAAATTCCAGACCCAGGAAGACGCGCAAGCCGAAAATTTTCGCAAGATGCTGTTGGCGATGGCGCGGGATGTACGCGTCATTCTGATCAAACTGGCCGATCGTTTGCACAACATGCGCACTCTGGAAGTCATGCTGCCAGAGAAGCAGCGCAGCATTGCACGCGAAACGCTGGAAATCTACGCGCCTATTGCCCATCGTCTGGGGCTGAACAATATTTACCAGGAACTACAGGAACTGGGTTTTCGTTATTCGCATCCGATGCGCTACAAGGTATTGGTGAAGGCGACCAAGGCGGCGCGGGGCAATCGCCGGGAAGTCGTGGGGAAAATTCTGGAATCCATCAACCAGAAGCTCAGAGAAGCTGGACTGGATGCGGAAGTGACCGGGCGGGAAAAACACCTCTACAGCATCTATGCCAAGATGCAGGACAAACACCTCTCGTTTTCAGAGGTACTCGACATTTATGGTTTTCGTGTCATTGTCAAGGATATTACTGCCTGCTATGTGGCCCTGGGAGTGCTGCATGGCCTGTACAAACCCATTCCCGGCAAATTCAAGGATTATATTGCCATTCCCAAGAACAACGGTTATCAGTCGCTGCATTCGACGTTGGTCGGCCCCTTTGGTTTGCCGATAGAAGTGCAGATCCGGACCGCGGAAATGCACCGTATAGCAGAAAATGGCGTGGCCTCCCACTGGCTCTACAAATCATCCGATAACGATTTCGATGACCTGCACCTGAAAACCAGCCAATGGCTGCAAAGCTTGCTGGATACGTTGAGTGGGTCGACCGATTCATTGGAATTCCTCGAGCATTTGAAGATTGATCTGTTTCCGGGCGATGTGTATGTTTTTACACCGCAAGGCAAGATTCTGACCTTGCCCAGAGGGTCGACCGCAGTCGATTTTGCCTATGCAGTACATTCGGATGTGGGGAACTGCTGTGTGGCAGCGAAGATCAACGGTGAAAATGCGCCCTTGCGCTCCATACTGAAAAGTGGTGATCGTGTGGAAATTGTGACAGCGCCTTATGCCCGACCCAATCCGGCATGGCTGGGTTATGTGGCTACCGGCAGGGCACGTTCGCATATCCGTTATTTTCTTAAGAATATCCAGTTCGATGAGTCGGTTAAACTGGGTGAGCGCATGCTCAATCAAGCCCTGCTCTCGTTCAATATGAATCCTGATCTGATTACCGAAGCGCAGTGGGAAAAGCTGGTGCGGGATAGTGGAGTCAAATCCAAGCAGACATTGCTGGCTGAAATGGCGTTGGGCAAGCAGTTTCCTGCCGTCGTGGCCAAGCGCCTGACGATGCCGCTGGAATCGGTTTCCAACGAACAGGTTGCAGGGCCGATTCCCATTCTGGGAACCGAAGGATTGACCGTGCAGTTTGCAAAATGTTGCCGTCCCATCCCCGGTGATCACATTATCGGCATGATCAAGAAAGACCATGGTTTGATTATCCATACGCATGATTGCCCCGTGGTGGCCAACAGCCAGAAAAGTGCGGAAAATTTTCTTGATGTGGCCTGGGGTAAGGACATTAGCCGGACATTCGAAGTGTGTATTCGCGTTACCGGCGAGAATAAACAGGGGGTGCTGGCCCGCGTGGCGGCTGAGATTGCCAAGGCGGAATCCAATATTGACGATATTGCAATGGAAACCGATGGCGATTACACACGCATGCACTTTATTCTGCAAGTCAATAACCGCCAGCATCTGGCGCAGATCATCCGTGGTTTGAGGCAAATCAAGGATGTTGCGAAAATAAGTCGCATCAAGGATTGAATAGGATAAACCGGTAGGAATGTGTTAAAGAGTGTGGGAAGATGACTGACGAGGTCGTGTCGGGTTGACCAATTAGGGGAGAAACTGAATGTTGCGTTGTGGCTTATCGATGCCGATGGTTTGTATCGCGTTGTTCCTGCTTGCGGCTTGCGCCACACCATCCCGTAACGTACAACCTGTTGCCGCACCGGAGAGTGCAAAACTGACTACTTCTCCGTTTGAGCAATTAGCATTTCGATCGACCGGAAAGACCGTCTACGAAGATGAAGGTAAATTCATTCTGATTGAGGACAGCAAATGTGTGCGCCATGAAGGCGGAGAAAGCGCTGCCACCATATTGCAGTGGCTTGAATTACCTGGATACGTAAACCAAGGTACGGTAGTACTGAACGGCTGGGATCTACGTTATCTGCAAGGCGATCGCGAAGTGAATTCGGTGCGTGCCGATATCACGCACAGCAAGCTGGTCAGAAACGCCAATTCGGTTTTTCTGGTATTTGAAGCCGAGGGCAAACTGGAGGATCAGGGGCGCAGGGATGCTTTCGAGTTTTGCGTGTTCTACAGTGGTTTTGGATATGATTCCGCGTGGCTGGATGCCGCGGTAGAGGGTGACTATAGCGGGATAGAGGCGGTTTCTGTTCAATCGCAGAAACAGGGTCCTGTAACCACACTGGAAAATATCGGGAACAAGGGCATGCTCAAAACGCATGACGGCGTTGCGATATTACCGAGGGGATTCGATTTTCGCTTCGAAAATGCTTTCGAATGTGAGTGGCGCTGGATGCCGTGCAAGCTGAGTGACCGTATCGATTACCCATTGCTGCAGATGGCCTACAATCTGTCGCAGACAGGTACGTCACCCAATCTGGACGGTAGCCCGTTCTGGGTGACGCAAACCCTTTTCAAGAGTAACGAGGCTCGTACACAACATGTCAAGACACGGGCTGCATTGATTCGTGGCCGTAGTGTCAAGGTGCGTGCCGATTTTCTCCCATTGAATCCCCGGAGCAATGAACCCGGTTTCTGCCGCAAGATTACCGATGGCGTGGTTCGCACGCAGAAGTATCGAATCACCGACTTACCGTATGACTATGCCCTGCCCATGCTGACGGGCTGGGATCTGGCGTTCGAATGCGAGCAGCAGAACGTGCAGCGTGCCGGAGTCTGGATTCACGACATCCGTTTTGACCCTGCATCCAGCAGCATGGAGTACAAGGTATCATCGATACTGCGCGACAAGGACAGTATTCCCAGTTTTCATACAGCACATCGAGTTTCGATACTCGGATTCAATCGTATCGTGCCACCAGCCATGCGGCCATCACCCGAACTCAGAATCAAGATCCGGGAATAACAGGCTACTTCATACAAAATCCACTGATTCTTCCGCTACCTTGGGTTAAACGACATAGCACTTTGCCTGCTAGTCGATCGTCCTGTTTGTCCTTCATCATCCCCAACCCAGAACCCGATTTAACCGGCATTCGGCAGTGTGATTGCCAGATTCAAGATTTTCTCCAGTCTGTATTTCATGGCCTCAAAATAACCCGGTTTTAACCCTTTATTTCTGTAACAAATTGTTCTTCATGTATTATTTATTAAATGGGAAGATTTTATACCTTTCATTATCACTTAAGTTTAACTTTAGTCCGATAGCATAGCGTGTATGGAAAAGCCGACAGTTTAATTCTCTGAGGCTGGAGCAGTGATACCCATACTGACTCGGGAACGATGACGGAGAAATCGCTGCAAATTTTCCGGGATTGTTGAATTTTATGGATGCCCGTAACGACTATGAGAACTATCATTTCAAGATTTTTTATTCTGCTGTTGATTGCTTTTATCGCGCAGGAAACGCTTGCACAGAAACGTATTTACATCGCCCCCGATGATCATACGGACTATATGTGGAGGGGCAACGAGCAGCAGTATCAGGATGCTTTCCTGAATATGACCGACTACTACCTGAACCAGATGGATGCAACCGCAGGTAGCCCCTCACCCTATCAGGCGCGCTGGAATGCCGATGGCAGCTTCTGGATGTGGACATACCAGAAGAACCGCACACAGGCGCAGTTCCAGCGGCTGATCAATCGCATCAAGGATGGGCATTTCAGCATGCCGCTGAATGCACTGGTGCTGTCCAATGGCGGCACGCCAGCAGAAGCGGTACTGCGTGGCATGTTGTATCCCGGCATGATCGAGCGTGAA
>JAAEXZ010000015.1 GCA_017879645.1 Nitrosomonas sp. | reverse complement strand
ACATCATTGAAAGAACCTTTGGCAGGATCAAGGATTTCCGACGCATCGCCATCCGCTTCGACCGCAACATTAAAAACTTCATGGCCGCTATCTGTATCGCTGCTGCCGTTATATGGTGGCTTCAATAAAGAGTCCGGACCCTAATCTGAAAAAGATTTTTGCTGGAGAATCTACTGACAAATATCGTATTAAATATTATTTTGTCTCATCATTGATAATTCTTAAAGAAGCGCTACTTCGATATTTGATCATTTCTTGAGATTTGGCGGCTTACAGTAAAATCTAGATGTAAATTCGGTATTTTTTTGTCTGTTCCTGATAACATCCCCACCTTCACTGACACAAACCGCTATTGATTTATCTAAATCGGGAAAATACTCGCTACTACCTGGCTGCGCAGATGTTGGAGGTACTTTTTCTCTTATTCTTGCACAAATCTCAGGTTCGTTTTTCTCAGTGAGCGCACCTTTTACGGCTGGAAGGGGACAAAGTCTGCATGGATCTCCTGGACACAGACAACCTTCACATTGCGCTTGCACCGGTGAAATATAAGCGATTGTATCCACAAAGAGTGCGATCAAAAATACTCTAACGATCAATTGTAAGTATTGCTTTATTTTCTTATACATAACTTCGATAGTGTTGGTAATTCCTTGTTATTTCAGTTGCTGATAGCCAATTTCAAGTTATTATAAGGAGTAAATCTTCTTTGATGCACTCTTTATTGTGATATACCAAACATGAAAACTGCCATAACCCGATTGTATAAATTCCACTCATCAAAAATATCATACACAATAGTAGGCTGCTTATTTTTAGCTTTAAATACGTTATATTCTTCTATCAGCACAGCCGAGCCAATTGAAATCCTACAAAAAAATGCTAGTAAAACTTACGAACAAATGATTCAGGCTAAGCAAAATGCAGAAAATTTAAGCAAGGATGTTGCTTTGGTTGAAAAAAAGCTGAGTGCAATTAAAGAAAAACTGTCTACTACTGAACAAGAACTGGAAACCGCCAAGAGAAAATCGGAACAAGCCAAACTTACATTTCAGCAAGCGACTGAGAAATGGAAGCAGGCTTCGGATATTTTGGCAAATGAATGGGGAAATAGTGAAATAAAATAACTATACTTATCATAACTTAAGTATCATTTTGATATGGGGAATGCCTGCTTCCATGAATTCTTCACCCACCCTCTGAAATCCAAAAAGCTCATAAAACTTTCTAGCTGAAACTTGAGCGTTAAGTATAACTTGGGTTAGGTTACGCTTTTCAACTTCATTTAATATTTTTCGCAACAATGCCGTCCCCACTCCTTTTCGTCGCCACTGTCTCAGTACTGCCATGCGGCCTATATGACCATCTGGGAGCAAGCGGGCCGTACCAATGGGTTCATTCTTGTAATTCATTGCAACGACATGAAAACATACAGCATCCCATTCATCCCATTCCAGTTCTTCGGGAACTCGCTGCTCGTCAACAAACACGATTCTCCTGATCAAACTTAAATTTAAAGCATCACTCGCCCAATTGGCGGTTTGAACAGTATAAAGAATCTTGGGGGAGTCAAACAATGATTCAACCACCGACCACTTTAAACGGGTGCCGTAACACAATCGTATCTTCCCGATCAGGTCCGGTTGAAATCATATCAATCGGCACTTCACATACCTCTTCCAAACGTTGGAGATAGTTTTGTGCTGCCTTTGGAAGCTGCTCAAAACTTCTGATTCCTGCCGTACTTCCCGACCACCCCTCAATCTCCTCGTAGATTGGCTCACAGCCACTCAAATCATCAGCCCCCACCGGTAGAATGTCACTATTTTGGCCGTTACTCAGTTTGTATCCCACTCCCAAATTAAGGCTTTCAACCCCATCGAGCACATCAAGTTTCGTAATACACAAACCGGTAACACCATTAATTTGCACCGAACGCTTCAATGCCACCGCGTCAAACCATCCGCAACGACGAGGACGTCCGGTCGTCGACCCAAACTCATGACCACGTGTAGCCAAATGTTTTCCCACTGCATCTTCCAGTTCTGTTGGAAACGGTCCTGAACCCACACGTGTCGTATAGGCTTTTGTAATACCCAGCACATAATGTAGTGTCTGCGGACCGACACCGCTTCCCGGACCTGCAGCTCCGGCTATGCAGTTACTGGATGTGACATAGGGGTATGTTCCATGATCGACATCGAGCAATGTGCCTTGTGCTCCTTCGAACAATAAATTTCGATCGGATTTGTTGGCATTAAATAGCAGCCGTGGTACGTCTGCAACCATGGATTTGATTCTTTCCGCCTGCGCCAATATTTCATCCATAGTCTTTTGAAAGTCGACTATGGGTGCATTAAAGTAATGTCTCAAAACAAAATTGTGATAATCCAGCATTTCGCCTAATTTTGCTGCAAATCGATCACGATGAAACAAATCCTGTAATCGTATTGCTCTTCGCGCTACCTTGTCCTCATATGCCGGTCCAATCCCCCTTCCTGTCGTACCGATCTTACCTCCTCCCCTTGCCTGTTCTCGAGCATTGTCTAACGCAACGTGACAAGGAAGAATCAGAGGACAAGCTTCGCTGATTCTGAGACGCCCGGTTACATCTATGCCATTTTGCTGCAGCATATCTATTTCTTCGAGCAGCGCATCGGGTGCAATGACAACACCGTTGCCAATGTAACACGTCACATTACTGCGCAAGATACCCGACGGAATAAGATGCAGTACTGTTTTTTTGCCACCAATCACAAGGGTATGACCAGCATTGTGCCCCCCCTGGAAACGTACTACTCCCTCGGCATGGTCCGTCAGCCAATCAACAATTTTTCCCTTTCCTTCATCTCCCCACTGCGTGCCGATGACCACCACATTTCTAGACATACCTAAGATCTCTCAAGAATTCCTTGGATTAAATATTCACGATTTTCCACTGCCCATCCTGCAAAACCAATTGCCTGTCACAGTCCAGACAATCACCGATCTGACCTGGCAATTCTACTACTACGATCTGTCCCTCTTTTCGCAATTTCTCTATCTCGCCCTGTAGCTCTGGATCATGTATCCGATAAGGAGCACGTATACCCATGGGATAGTTGCCAGGCTCATGCAATCGCGTGAGTTCCCGCAAATCAATACTAAAACCAGTGGCTGGCCGGGACCGACCAAACGCTTTACCGATTTCATCGTAACGTCCACCTAATGCTATCGAATTTGAGCTTTTATCGGTATATGCTGCAAAAAGAATCCCGGTATGATAGTGATACCCACGTAAATCAGCCAGATCAAATGCGATCGCATCCACGACAGAAACCAACTCTTGCTCAACCCTATTCAAATCATGCAATGCTTGTTGAATCACAGGGTAATTCGGCAATTTTTGTTGGGCCTCCAAGAGTACAGACTTGTTTCCATACAATTCTGGCAACAGCATCAGGGCTTCCCGCGTTTTTTTATCCAACCGGGCACAGAGCTCTTTCAAAGCAGGAATATCCTTGACTTGCAATACGGAAAATAGCTCATTTTCCATTTCATGCGAAATATCCGCACCTTTGATGAGTCCACGAAACACTGCCACATGCCCGAGATCCAGGTGTAGATTTGTTACACCCGAAATCGACAAGCACCTCAACATCAAGCGCTGCACTTCGAGATCACTTTCTATTCCAGCATGACCATAGAGTTCCGCGCCGATCTGGAGAGGTTCACGTGTTTTTGTCAATGCAGACGGTATGGTATGCAATACACTATTGGCATAACTCAACCGTGTAATGCCATCATGATTCAATAAATGCGCATCAATCCGTGCAACTTGCGGGGTCATGTCAGTTCGCACCCCCATCATCCGCCCACTAAGCTGATCAATGACTTTGAACATTTGCAGGTCCATATCACTGCCACTACCCGTCAACAAAGATTCCACATACTCAAGTAATGGCGGCATCACATGCTGATATCCGTGCACCAGTAACAAGTCCATGATCTGACGCCGCATTGTCTCGATATGCAGCGCTTCAATGGGTAATATATCCTCGACAAATTCAGGAAGTAACCAATTGCGCATCTTTAGGAATGGCGATATGCCAGTTTGATAATAATTAAAAACTTGGTTAGTCGATAAAAAGCATTAACAACACACCTATTAGCATAGACGTCAGGCCAACAAAACGAACTTGGCTATCATTGGCCTCTATCAATTTTCTAAATGCTTCCCGCCAGGTTTGCGGTGATAAAAATGGCAGCATCCCTTCCATGATCAGCATTAATGCAACTGCCATCAAAAATATTTCCCACATTACAAATACTCCTGCCAAACCAGTCAATGGTCAAGCAAACAAAAATTAAGAGGTTCTGATGCAATTCAGTCAAATTGCGTTTCCCAGAACCTCTCAATCATAGCGATAATTTATCAATAACTTACAACGTTATTCATCCTTTCACGATCAGCTCGAATCCAGTGATTCGTTATACCTTTATCCAACCATTATTTTTTACTACTTACTGTCGGATTTTTTAAGTATTTGAAGAAATCAGAGCTAGGCTCAAGAACCATCATGTCGCCCTTGTTCTTGAATGATTGCTTGTACGCATCCATGCTACGCCAGAAAGCGTAAAACTCGGAATCTTTCTGGAATGCCGAAGCATAGATTGCAGCCGCTTGACTATCTCCGTCACCCATTGTTTTTTGGGCATCCCGATAGGCTTCGGCCAAAATCACTTCCCTTTGTCGATCTGCATCGGCTCGAATCTTTTCTGATTCTGCAGCACCGGTCGAACGCAACTCATTAGCAACCCGCTTGCGTTCAGCTTCCATACGCTTGTATACCGAATCGCTGACTTCCTGTGGTAAATCCACACGTTTCAAGCGCACGTCCACAACTTCCACACCAATCGAACGTGCATCGGCATCCGCCTTCTGGCGCATGATCTCCATAATCACATCACGCTCGCCTGAAACGACATCATGGACGGTCCGATTACCGAACTCATCACGCAAACTTGCATTTATCGTTTGTGCCAGACGTGTCTGCGCCAATCCTTCATCTCCACGCACACTGATATAATATTGTTTTACATCCACAATACGCCATTTAACGAACAGATCAACCAGGACATTTTTCTTCTCTGACGTAATAAAACGCTCAGGCTCTTCGGTGTTCATCGTCAAAATTCGCTTATCAAAATAACGAACGTTTTGAGCCAATGGAATCTTGAAATACAAACCGGGTTCAGTTTTCACATCGATCACTTCCCCGAGTTGAAAAAGTATGGCCTGTTGACGTTGATCGACAATATAAATGGCAGAACTCCCAAAAAAGAATACTGCTATGACAACTACCGAAAAAAAGGACATTATACTTCGCATTTATCTTGCCTCCCGTTCACGGCTACGAAAAGATTCTCGTGCACGTATACTGTTTTCTTGTGACGCTTCCTGAACTGCCGGTTGCACGGTTACCGGTGCAGTTTGTGCATGTCCAGTCATGTTTATCAATTTATCTAAAGGTAAATACAGAAGATTATTGCCGTTCTTCTGATCCACCATGATCTTGCTGGTATTTGACAGGACTTGCTGCATCATATCCAGATATAACCGCTCTCTTGTCACAGCTGGCGCCTTGTTGTATTCCACTACAATCTGCTCAAACCGTTTGGCGTCACCTTCTGCATTCGCGATAACACGCTGCTTGTAACCTTCGGATTCCTGTATCAGACGAGCTGCATTACCCACTGCTCTTGGTATTACATCATTGGCATAAGCCTGACCTTCATTCTTTTGCCGCTCTCTGTCCTGCCCCGCTTTCACCGCATCATCAAAGGCTGCTTGCACTTGTTCGGGTGGCTGAGCATTTTGCATGGTCACTTTACTGATAGAAATACCGATCTCGTATCGATCCAGTATTTTCTGCATCAGCTGTGTAGCTTTTGCAGCAACTTGTTCACGCCCTTCATACAGCACAAAGTCCATTTTACTCTTGCCGATCACTTGTCTAATCGCTGTTTCTGCCGCCTGCAACACGGCATCATCAGGGTTTCTATTTTTGAATAAGAAATTTTCAGGATGGTTCAGAATATATTGCACAGCAAACTGAATATCGATGATATTTTCATCGTCGGTTAACATCAGGGATTCCCGCAGAACCTTGCTTCTCACATTGTTTCGATAGCCAATTTCAACCGTTCTCACCTGACTGACATTCACAATTTCAACTTTTTCAATCGGTGAAGGTAAATGCCACCGCAAACCCGCCAAAGTCGTATCGACATACTGACCAAAACGAAGTACAACACCTCTGTGCCCTTCATCAACGATATAAAATCCACTGGCCAACCACACTGCCGCCAGTAGTCCGAAAATGATCAGAATGTTACTTCCGCTTTGCTGTTTAGGTGGTTTATCCTGCGTTTCTTCATCATCATTATTATTCTTCTTGGAGCCAAACAAGTTATTGATTTTTTTGTTCACATTTCGCAACATATCATCCAGATCTGGCGGGCCAGAATCACCTTTATTTTTCCCCCACTGCGGATCGTTTAATCCCATAATAATTCCTGTTTTGTTCGTTCAAAAAAGTTATTGTGCTGAAGCACGATCTCGAATTGTTCTAGTTGAGTTTGCTGATCCTACATGCCACTTTTTGGAATTTTCCATACTTGCTTCCAGCAAGGCTTGTCGTAAATAATCCATGCCCTCACCTGTTCTCGCACTCAGATGAATGCGCGATATTCTATCATATACATCACGTACACAACTTTTGCAACCTAATGCGGACCGGATTAAGTCTATTTTGTTCAGGACCAGAATCTGTGGAATGGTATCGGCGCCGATTTCTCTGAGAATCTTATTCACTTCCTCGATTTGTTCGTCGCGATTGGGATTATTAGCATCAACGACATGAAGTAATAAATCAGCTTGAGTCGTTTCTTCGAGTGTAGCCCTGAATGCTGCCACCAAGGTATGGGGCAAATCACGTATGAATCCTACCGTATCCGAAATCACAACCGTATTTCCATCAGCCAAAAATAACTTTCGGGTTGTCGTATCCAGTGTTGCAAACAGTTGATCTGCAATATAAGTTTCAGCGCGAGTCAGTTTATTGAATAGAGTCGATTTTCCCGCATTGGTGTAACCAACAATCGATACCGACAACATTTTTGTTTTGACCCTAGCTTTGCGTTGCATGCCTCGCTGACGTTGTAGAGTCAGTAATTTTTCCTTGAGAAACTTGACTCTCTTCTTGATCAAACGCCGGTCGGTCTCCAACTGGGTTTCCCCAGGCCCACGCAGACCAATGCCACCTTTCTGTCGTTCCAAATGAGTCCATCCGCGTATAAGCCGGGTGGAAAGATACTCAAGCTGAGCGAGCTCAACCTGAAGCTTGCCTTCATAACTTTGCGCCCGTTGGGCAAATATATCCAGAATCAGGCTGGTTCGATCAATAATCTGACAATTGAGAAGGATCGAGAGATTTCTTTGTTGAGCCGGAGTCAACTCATGATTGAAAATGACCACGGAAGCACCGGTTTGTGAGACTAGAGCAGCAATGTCAGCAGATTTACCACTCCCAACATACGTTTTTGGATCCGGTTTAGTCCCCTTTCCCCGTACAATCGCAGAAACACTTAAACCGGCACTTTCAGCCAACTGCCTTAATTCCTGCAGACGCTCATCATCATTGCCACGAGCCAGATCAAGGTTCACCAAGATTACACTACTCGGTGCACCCAGTTTTTTCATACTCAAGTAATAAAACTCCTGGGTATTTTATTATGTATCGTGAGTTTCAACGGCATCTACTGGCAGCGTTACTGCTCTCGCAGGAACAACTGTGGAAATTGCATGTTTATAGACCATCTGTGTAACCGAATTCTTTAACAGCACCACATATTGATCAAAAGAATCAATTTGCCCCTGCAGTTTGATACCATTCACCAAATATATAGAGACCGGAATGTGCTCTTTGCGCAATATATTCAAAAATGGATCTTGTAGTAACTGTCCTTTGTTACCCATAGGTAACTCCCTATTCTAATTATTGGTTTATCGGAATAACCACTGTACTTGATTTTTTGTTCAAAATCCACATTTGCTTGACGATTCTTGCGAAACATTAACAATCAATCAAAACAGAAACATTTTTTGTTAATGACATCATTTATACGTCTGTTACATCAACCTTCCAGAAAAAAGAACAGCAAGCATACCAATCTTCGGAAT
Source organism: Nitrosomonas sp. (assembly GCA_017879645.1). Classification (GTDB taxonomy): domain Bacteria; phylum Pseudomonadota; class Gammaproteobacteria; order Burkholderiales; family Nitrosomonadaceae; genus Nitrosomonas. Next base: position 36,882 of record JAAEXZ010000015.1, on the reverse strand, counting down.
ATGAATGCTTGCTGTCACCGTTTTTATCCTACCGTTTGTAATTCATTTTGCACTTCACCAATACTGGAAGAAACCAGCAAATCAAAATGGCACTGGTTTTGGTGTACTGTTATTGGATGGTGGCAGAATTGGCAATTTAATATTGGGTTGTTCCCCAGTCAAGGTTTTCAAGAATGCGACAATGCTATCAATCTCTTTCTTGTTAAAATCACGATCCAGTTGCAACTTGCCCATTGTTTTAACCGCATCTTCCAATGAGGTCACAGCACCATCATGAAAATAGGGATAGGTTAATTCAATATTCCGCAGCGTTGGAACTTTAAATACATTCAGATCTGTATCTTTTCCGGTAACTGCTTTTCTACCTTCAATCTTGCTGTTTGTTTTATACGGATGATAAACACCAAATTTTTGATAAAGCGCTCCACCGACAGCGGGGCCATTGTGACATCCTGAGCAACCACTGCTTTTGAATAATTCATATCCTTCAATTTCCTGTTGACTCAATGCCTTTTTATCTCCTTCCAACCATTTGTCAAAACGTGATCCGGGTGTAACCAGTGTTTCTTCAAATGCTGCAATGGCTGTAGTAACTTTGTCGATATCGACCTGATCCGATCCAAATGCTTTCTGGAAGTAAGTCCGATACTGCGGGATGGATTGCAGCACCTCGACCGCCGCTTTATGCGTCGATGCCATTTCACCCGGATTTGCAATTGGCCCACCAGCCTGCTCTTTTAAATCCTTTGCACGACCGTCCCAGAATTGTGCCAGATTCATCGATGCATTCAACACTGTAGGAGCATTGATCGGACCCTGCTGCCAAGCATGACCAATCGATGTCGGAATATTATCTGTCCCCCCCATACTCAAGTTATGACATGAATTACAGGATATGAATCCAGATTTTGATAAGCGTGTATCATAAAAAAGCATCTTACCCAATTCAACCATGTCTGCATTTTTTACTGCTGCAGCTTTGATAGGTTGAATCGGCTCATTGGCTGAAACATTCATTGAAGCGACAAGAGCGCCAATTGATATTAATGACGCCAATGTACATATCTTCATCGGTATTCTCCCTAAAAAACGACTGAAAAAGGCGCAGCCGTAAACGCCTGATGAAATATCCACAGAATGAGATTGGCGCAGTGGCCGCCACGATCAATCAGCTGCGCACCTGTATTTATGCTCGCTCACGCGCGCTGATAGCATCTTCGAATATAACCGAAATCAAGGGTACATAAATTTTTTTACTCTTGAATTTCACTTCTTTTATGAGTGAAAGTTTTACCTGCTTCTTTACTTGCATTAAACTGATCATAGCCCAATCCCTGCCCCGGATGCGCTTTCAATAAACGCGATAACTCAGTCAATGCCTGCCTGTAAACCTTTCTCTTGAATTCGACTACCGAATCCAGTTCCACCCAGTATTGATTCCAGCGCCACGCATCAAATTCCGGGTGCGTACTGCGGCGTAAAGACACATCGCTATCACGCCCGATCAATCGCAATAAATACCAGATTTGTTTCTGCCCTTTGTAATTTCCCCGCCACTCTCTTCTTATCCAGCGCTCCGGCACTTCGTAGCGCAACCAGTCTCGTGTTCTCCCAACAATTTCAACGTGACTAGGACACAACCCTATTTCTTCACTCAATTCCCGGTACATAGCCTGCTCAGGACTCTCTCCTGATTTAATACCACCCTGTGGAAACTGCCATGAATTCTGTTTAATCCGTTTACCCCAAAAAACTTCATTCCTTGAATTCAGCAGAATAATACCTACATTGGGGCGATATCCGTTACGATCAATCATGTGAATTACCCCATTTGATCCATCAAATGGTTGGATTTTTTCATACTTTCCTGAAGATTGAAAGTGCCACCAAGCGCAAATCCATTACATTTACTTATTGTTAATTTATGCGACGCACCCAATTCCCCTATTAAAAGCGCTGACATACATATGCCCCAGTTTTAATTTACAGGTAAAATGACCGGAATTTTGTTAAACCCTTTACCCAGTGGAATCCTTCATGCGCGTCTCGCAATTCTTCATATCAACTTTAAAAGAAGCACCTGCCGAAGCCGAATTGATCAGCCACAAACTCATGTTGCGTGCCGGACTGATTAAGCGATTGGGTAGCGGCCTATATACCTGGATGCCATTGGGACTAAGAATACTAAGAAAAATTGAAAACATTGTTCGTGAAGAGATGAACAGGAGCGGTGCAATTGAAGTACTCATGCCCGCCATTCAGCCTGCCGAACTATGGCAGGAAACAGGTCGATGGGATGTGTTTGGACCACAGATGCTGAAAATTAAGGATCGTCATGAGCATGACTTCTGTTTTGGGCCCACTCACGAAGAAATCATCACCGATATTGCACGCCGGGAAATCAAAAGTTATCGTCAATTACCCATCCATTTTTATCAAATTCAAACCAAGTTCCGCGATGAGATTCGTCCCCGTTTTGGGGTCATGCGAGCACGCGAATTTCTGATGAAAGATGCCTATTCTTTTCATACCAGTGAAAGCAGTCTGGTAGCAACCTATCAAATCATGCATGACACCTACCACCGCATTTTCACTCGCCTTGGTCTGAAGTTTCGTGCTGTAGCGGCCGATCCTGGTGCAATTGGAGGCAGTGGTTCGCATGAATTTCATGTGCTCGCCGATTCAGGTGAAGATGCCATTGCATTTTGTCCTGATTCGGATTATGCAGCCAATATCGAACTGGCCAGCTCAATGACACCGCAACTGGAACAAGAGCAGCCTGATGGTGAAATGCGCAAGGTTTCCACCCCTGACAAGAAAAGCTGTATCGAAGTAGCCGAGTTTCTGGGCATACCTCTGGAAAAGACCGTCAAGACACTCGCTGTCAAAGCACAAAATCAAATTTATCTGCTTCTGCTCCGTGGCGATCATCAATTGAATGAAGTGAAAGTCAGGAAAATACCATTCTTATCCAGCTTTGAAATGGCCAGCGAAACAGATATCCTGCAAGCTGCGGGAACAGTTCCTGGTTATATCGGCCCCGTTGGCATTCCGATCTGTGTGATTGCCGACCCAACTGTTATGCGCATGAGTAATTTTGTTTGCGGTGCCAACGATGAGGGGTTTCATTTCAGTCATGTTAATTTTGGACGGGATCTTCAGTTACCTGAACATGTTTATGATATTCGCAATGTTGTTGCTGGGGATACTTCCCCAGATGGCAAAGGTCAGCTCGATATTTGTCGAGGGATCGAAGTGGGACACATTTTTCAACTTCGCACGAAATATTCCACTACGATGAAAGCAAACTTTCTCGATGAATCCGGTCAGTCGAGGCCCATGGAAATGGGATGTTACGGCATAGGTATTTCCCGGATCGTTGCCGCTGCCATTGAACAGAATCATGATGAACGCGGTATTATTTTTCCGGCCACCCTGGCGCCGTTCCAGTTGGCCATCGTCCCCATCAATCTGCACAAAAGCGCACTGGTCAGAGATACTGCAGAAAAGATTTACCAACAATTCTCCGATGCCGGCATTGAAGTTCTGCTTGATGATCGTGATGAGCGCCCTGGTGTCATGTTTGCAGACATGGAACTAATCGGAATTCCACATCGCATTGTCATTGGTGAGCGTGGACTCAAGCAATCCCTTATCGAATACCAGGGAAGGCAAGATCAGATCTCTCGCAACATCCCGTTGGATCAAATTTTATCATTCATGACCGAACAACTATGTATCGAATAATCTGCGCATTGCTCGCCGCTTTCACATTCAATAGCGCCCATGCCAATAGCGCAGGTTACGAGCAGCTAGCTGCCACAACTCAAATCGGTATCTTCAATGAGATCAGCGATCACCCTATATCCTACGCAGAATTCACTGCTCTGGTAGACGACATTTCATGGCTCATGACTATGAGCCACCGTCTGGAGAAATACATTCCGGATCGACTGGAGCGGGAGGATTTCTTACGCACGGTATATTACGAAGCGACCCGATCCGGCTTAGATCCGCAATTGGTTTTAAGTGTCATTCAGGTCGAAAGCGGTTTCAAGAAATATGCCATTTCCCATGCTGGTGCTCGCGGATACATGCAGATTATGCCATTCTGGGTCGATCTGATCGGTCAGCAGGATCATAATCTATTTCATTTGCGAATCAATCTTCGCTATGGCTGCACCATTTTGCGCCACTATCTCGACAAAGAAAACGGTGATTATTTTCGCGCCCTTGGACGTTATAATGGCAGCTTAGGTGAAGCGACCTACCCACAAATGGTGTTCGATAGATGGCATGCAACCTGGCGTTTACAACCTAGCGATATGATGCCACGTTACCAAATGGCCAATCGGTCTATTGATTGACTTTTTGGTTGTTCGACGTCTTGGATGAAATGAATTTCTCGATGCTATCGCGAGATATGATGCCTACTTGCCTAGCCGCCGGTTTTCCTTCTGGATCATAGAAGTAGGTACTGGGCAATATCGACACTTCGTCCAATTGCGATGCAATTTCACGACTTCCCAATACCGTAGGGTAATTGATTGACATAGACTTGACGAAGTCCAGCACGACCTGCTGATCCCCAAAATCCATGGCCACCCCGATAATCATGATGTCTTTGCGATCCTGATACAACGCTATTAAATCCGGAATCTCCTTTAAGCAGGGTGGACACCAGGTAGCCCAGAAATTCACCAGCACCCAGCGCCCTTTGTAATCTTCCAGTTTATGAATCTTACCCGTTGTATCTTGCAACTGAAAAGCCTGTACCTGGAAACTCAGCAATAATCCGGCAATCACCATCAGCACAGCTGATTTATACTTTCGCATGTTATTTCCAGGTTTCCCTACTTGATCATGAAATTGCGGCACAGAGCTATACTTGCGGATGAGCGCGCTCAAACTTGCAGCTCAGTTTGTTTAGTGCACTGAGGTAAGCTTTTGCCGAGGCCACGACAATATCGGTATCGGCTCCATGTCCATTTACAATCCGATCCGATTTCTGCAACCGAACCGTCACTTCACCTTGTGCATCGGTACCGCTGGTAATGTTGTTGACCGAATACAGCTGCAACTTGGCGCCACTCTCCAGCAGTCCTTCAATCGCCCTGAAAGTGGCATCGACAGGTCCGCTACCTTGAGATTCCGCAGTCATCTCATTACCATTATCCGAAATCACGATGCGAGAATAAGGTTTTTCACCGGTTTCACAATGTACCGTCAACGATATCAGGCGGTAACGCTCCTGCAATACCAGTACCTCGTCCGATACCAGTGCATGCAAATCCTCATCGAATATTTCATGTTTTTTATCAGCCAGCTCCTTGAATCGCATGAACATATTATTCAGCATCTCTTCAGATTCCAGCTCGATACCCAGCTCCATCAGGCGGTTGCGGAATGCATTACGCCCAGAATGTTTTCCCAGCAATAATTTGTTGGCTCCCCAACCCACATCCTCGGCACGCATAATCTCATAGGTCTCGCGGTGTTTAAGTACGCCATCCTGATGGATGCCCGATTCATGTGCAAAAGCATTGGCACCCACAATTGCCTTGTTGGGCTGCACGGGAAATCCAGTAATACCAGAAACCAGTTTGCTTGCCGAGACAATATGCGTTGTGTCGATCCGGGTATCGCAGGGAAAATAATCCTGCCTTGTTCGCACCGCCATGACAACTTCTTCCAGAGAGGCATTGCCTGCTCGTTCTCCCAGACCATTGATGGTACATTCAACCTGCCGTGCTCCATTCATTACTGCCGCCAATGAATTGGCTACTGCAAGACCCAGATCGTTATGACAGTGCACCGAAAAAATAGCCTTGTCTGAATTCGGTATGCGCTCACGCAAACTGTAAATCAATTTACCAAATTGGTCCGGCATGGTATAGCCAACAGTATCCGGAATATTCAGTGTGGTTGCACCGGCATCGATAACGGCTTCGAGAATCTGACACAAAAAATCAATCTCTGAACGCCCGGCATCTTCCGGCGAAAATTCGACATTATCGGTATACTGGCGCGCCCATTTCACCGCCTTGATAGCCTGTTCGATCACTTGCTCGGGCGCCATGCGCAGCTTGTTTTTCATGTGAATTGGAGAAGTCGCAATGAACGTATGGATACGAGCAGACTGCGCGCCTTGCAGTGCTTCGCCGGCACGCCGGATATCAGCCTCTATGGCTCGCGCCAGACCGCATACCACACTCTCTTTCACCGAGTCAGCCACAGCCTTGACTGCCTCGAAATCTCCATTGGATGCTGCAGGGAAGCCTGCTTCTATGACATCCACTCCCATTCGCTCCAACTGCCAGGCAATACGAACTTTTTCCTCTTTGGTCATTGATGCACCAGGACTTTGTTCACCATCACGCAGGGTCGTATCAAATATAATTAAACGCTCTTGCATCGTGCTCTCCACATCAGGGAAGAAATCATAAATATGATAAAACGAATTTATCGAATTTTATTGGAAAGAAAACTGAGGTAAGGTAAGGTATTTTAGCGCGCGAGGCGCAGCAACCTCATCCCGGATGGGAAAAGCAGAAGAAAAAGGTGGGGGAAAACTCGCTTTACATTCATGGGAAAGGAATATAAATAGTTTTTGTTTCTTGTGCAACAGAAAAAAGTTAACGCTACCAACTCGCCACACACTTTGTGGATAATTAACTAATCCAGTCAACTCATTCACGATTTTAAACAAAACAATATCGCATTATCATCAAAATCTTGACACCACCAGATCAAAAATGAAAACACCGAATCTCTTTGCAAATATACCGTTACACAATCCTGATAAAGAATGCTTTGAGTGCCTGATCAATACCGATTCCATCATGATTGAAAGAATCATCTCCAAAGGCCACAAGAGCACCCAATCAGATGGTTGGCTTGCTCAAGAGAGAAATGAATGGGTCGTGGTTCTTAAGGGTAGAGCCAGAATATTATTTGAAGATAAGGTTTCAATACAGCTTGATGAAGGAGATTATCTCAATATCCCCTCTCACAAGAAACATAAGGTCGAATGGACCGATCCCGATATTGAAACCATCTGGCTAGCAGTACACTATCAAGCAAAGGAAAATACAATGAATACGACAGAAGAACGTAATGATACGTTTGCAACGCAATCTAACTTGCTATTTTGATGCCTGCCTGCTGTATTTCTGTTTGAATTTCTCAACCCTTCCAGCAGTATCCACAATTTTCTGCTTGCCGGTGTAAAACGGATGACACTGCGAGCATACTTCAATATTAAGTGCCTTGTTCATTGTCGAGCGTGTTTTAAAAACATTACCACAGCTACATGTAACTGTAATTTCTTGATAATCCGGATGAATGTCTGCTTTCATTGCCTATATTCCTTAGTGCCCCATTTGCCACAATACAGGGGGAATTAAAAAACTGCGTATTATCCTTTAATGTTAGTACCGACGCAACCCTATCATGATTGCAGACCTAAAGGCTAAACACGCCTCATTGAATCAAAAAAATCGGAATTGTTCTTGGTAGCCTTGATTTTATCCAGCAGAAATGACATCGCATCCATATCGTCCATTGGGTGTAGCAGTTTACGCAACACCCAAATCTTCTGCAATACTTCAGGAGGTATCAAGAGTTCCTCACGACGTGTACCCGATCGATTGACGTTTATCGCTGGATAAATGCGTTTCTCGGCCATGCGGCGATCGAGGTGAATTTCCATATTGCCCGTACCCTTGAATTCCTCATAAATCACATCATCCATTCTCGATCCGGTATCGATCAAGGCGGTGGCAATAATCGTCAGGGATCCCCCCTCTTCAACATTACGGGCTGCGCCGAAGAAACGTTTGGGACGCTGCAAAGCACTTGCATCAACCCCCCCGGTCAATACCTTACCGGAAGCAGGTACCACAGTATTGTATGCCCGGGCCAACCGAGTAATCGAATCCAGCAAGATCACGACGTCTTTCTTGTGCTCAACCAATCTCTTAGCCTTTTCAATAACCATTTCGGCTACTTGCACATGGCGTGTTGCCGACTCATCGAAGGTTGACGAAATCACCTCGCCGCGCACGGATCGGATCATTTCCGTAACTTCCTCGGGACGCTCGTCGATCAGCAACACCATCAGGATGACATCCGGATAATTTGCTGCAATGGCATGGGCAATGTGTTGCAGCATCACCGTCTTACCGGACTTGGGGCTCGCAACCAACAATCCGCGCTGTCCTTTCCCAATTGGCGCAATCAAATCGATAATACGGCTGGTGAAATTCTCCTCAGCCTTGATATCGCGTTCCAGCACCAATCGTTCATCCGGAAATAAAGGGGTCAAATTCTCAAAAAGAATCTTTTGCTTGGAATTTTCCGGCGGCTCATTATTGACTTTATCCACCTTGACCAAGGCAAAATACCGTTCCCCATCCTTGGGCGGACGAATTTCGCCATCGATTGAATCACCGGTGTGCAAATTGAATCGCCTGATCTGGCTGGGTGAAATATAAATATCATCTGGCCCTGCCAGGTAAGAAGTATCGGGTGACCGTAAAAATCCAAAACCATCCTGCAATACTTCCAATGTTCCGTGGCCGTAGATATTTTCTCCCTTACGCGCCTGGTTCTTGAGCAGGGCAAAAATCAGGTCCTGCTTGCGCATTCGATTGGCGCCATCAAGTTCATTTTCGACAGCCATTTTTACCAATTCTGTGACATGGAGGTTTTTTAAATCAGATAAGCGCATGGAGATACTCGCTAAAATAATGCCTAAAATAAGCTAGTGAAACGGAAAGGAAAGTAATTGCGGACAGACCAACAAAAATTGTGAATGGTTTATCGATGTTTCGCTTTGAATATCGAAGAAATCAAATATGACTATCAATAAATGCGGTCAATTGCGACTTTGATAACGCACCTACTTTTGTAGCCTCAATATTTCCATTCTTGAACAGCATCAGCGTCGGTATGCCACGGATACCATATTTGGGCGGCGTCAATTGATTCTCGTCAATATTCAATTTGGCGACTTTCAATCGATCACCATACTCGCTTGCTATTTCGTCAAGAATGGGGGCTATCATTTTGCACGGACCACACCACTCAGCCCAGTAATCTACCAAAACAGGCGTTGTTGATTGCAATACTTCAGAATCAAAATTGGCATCAGTAACGTAATGAATGTGCTGACTCATGTGAATATTCCTTAATTATTTTTAATTTTAAGAGCTGTGCCCCTAGTCTACTTGTGTGACTTAGTAACGGGGATATCGGGATATAATTTATAGAAAGGGAGTAAATTACTTGCTAGATATGCTATAGAAAAAAAAAACAAAAAGAAAGCTTATTTCATCATTTATGCCACAACGATCAGTTGTATGAGACAATTTTCACCACAACCCGATTGGTTTGAATAAGTGATCGGAATTCAAATCAACGAAATGCCACGACATGATCGGCTTCCAAACGGATGCCAATCTTGTCTCCCAGAGCATGATCATGATGGCTAGGCACAAGCGACAGCACTCTGGCACCGCTGGCCAGACTCAATGTATACAAAATTTCTGCTCCGCGAAACGCTTTTTGCACCACTTCCGCTCGTAATTCACTGATAGCATCATATACGATGTCATCGGGACGCAGCAAAACATCAACCTGGTTGTCTTTTCTGTTCGGTTCACCCCCTGCTATCCGTAGAGATGAAAACTCGCCGTTCAGCACGCCCATTTCTATTTCTATACGCGTATCGCTAAGCACTCGCCCTGGAAGAAACGCGCCCTGACCGATGAAATCAGCAACCAGTCGATTGGCAGGTCTATGATATAAATTGAAAGCCGTATCCCATTGCTGAATCTCGCCTCGATGCATCACACCGATCTCGTCGGCAATGGCAAATGCCTCGGCCTGATCATGTGTAACCAGAATGGCAGTAGTACCCTGGCTTTTTATGATCTCCCTCACTTCCTGACTCAAGTATTCGCGTAAGGACACATCCAGATTCGAAAAAGGTTCATCCAGCAGCAACAGCTCAGGCTTGGGTGCCAATGCCCGCGCAAGTGCCACGCGTTGCTGTTGCCCACCTGACAGTTGATGCGGATACTGCGCGGATACTTCGGATAATCCCACCACCATCATCAGTTCTTCGACACGGCTTTGCCGCGCTGCAGCAGCCTGGCGATGCAAACCAAATCCAATATTCTCGGCAACCGTAAGGTGCGGAAATAAAGCATAATCCTGAAATACCATGCCGACACGCCTGCGCTCGGGCGGCAATGAGAAATCAGCACGACTCACACATTCCCCATTAAGCCAGATCTCTCCCGCTGAAATGGTTTCAAATCCGGCTACACAGCGTAATACCGTCGTTTTCCCACAACCACTCGAACCCAGCAGACATCCAATGCTGCCTTTCTTCAACTGCAGCGACAGATCATGTATAACCACTTGCTGCCCATAAGCCTGCCGGACGTGGTTCAATTGCAGCAAGAAAGTATCCATTTCTTATTTCTCGGTTTGTTGCATCATCAGAAAGATGGGCACGAGCCCTGCCGACACCAGCGTCACGGCAGGCAATGCTGCCTGCTCCCATTGTCCTTCCGATGTCAGCTCATAAATGCGCACGGCCAGCGTGTCCCAACCAAAGGGTCGGGTCATCAGGGTAATGGGCATTTCTTTCATGACATCGATAAATACCAATGTGGCCGCTGTAAAAATACCCGATCTCAAAATTGGAATATGCACCTTCGTGATGATCGACCAGCCTTTCAATCCGAAACTCATGGCCGCCTCGTCGATACTGTGCGTGATGCGCTGCATCGCACTGTCGATCGGAAAATGACTCACAGCCATGAAGCGAATCAAATAAGCGATGAGCATGGTGAACAAGGTGCCCTGAATCAACTGCCCCGTTTCGAATCCCAGTCTTTGCGACATCCATTCGCTCAGTTGTCCGTCCAGCCAGGTCAGCGGCACGTACACCCCAATGGCCAGAACGGCTCCCGGCAAAGCATAACCCAGTGTTGCCACACGCACTGCGAGATGAGCCAGCACACCAGGATAGCGCCTCACTCCATACACCACGAACAACGCAACCAGGCAAATCAACGTTGCAGCCATGCCGGATAATGACAATGAGTGCCACAGAAATTCAAGATAGCGCTCGATATCGAAATCTTGCGAATAGGCTCGCGCTGACCATACGATCAACTGCACCAGCGGTAACACAAAGGCAAGCAAAAAAATACTCAAAGCAAATGCGACCAGCAAACCACAGCGCCACCCCGTAAGCGGAATACGCTGCGCCCGTTCGCTTTTGCGCGCCTCGGCAAAACGCATCCGAGAGCGAAACCTTTGTTCTACCACGATCACTACAAAAACCAAGACTATTAAAACAGAAGCCAGCTGAGAAGCCGCCTGCAACGAAAACATGCTGAACCACGCCTTATAGATGGCTGTGGTGAATGTGTTGTAATTAAAGACTGCGACTGTACCAAAATCGGCCAGAGACTCCATCAGCACCAGCATCAACCCACCGGCAATCCAGGGCCGTGCCATGGGTAACACAACTTTGAAAAAACCATGCCGACGGTCAAAACCAAGGGATTGAGCCACCTCTAGGGAACGTTTGCCCTGACTTAAAAAGGCATTTCGCGCCAGCAAATAAACATAGGGATAAAACGCCAGCGTCATGACAATGATGACGCCCATTCGACCACGAATATCGGGAAACCACGACACATCAGAATTCAGCCAGGAACGCAAAAAGGTTTGAATCGGTCCGGTAAAATCAAACACCCCCAGTGCCACGAATGCTGACACATAGGCTGGAATCGCCATGGGTAACAACAACGCCCAGGAAAAAAAGCGGCGCCCAGGAAATTCAAAAACAGCCGTAAACCACGCCAGACTGATTCCCACCACAGCTGTGCCCGCTACCACACCGACACTCAACCACAGCGTATTGATCAACAACTGTGGCAAGGTCGATTCAACAAGGTGCGACCAGATTTCACCGGTTGGGGAAAAAAGCGAGGAAAGAATCGCCCCCACCGGCGCCAACACCAAACCTGCAACAAAAAATGGAAACAAACGCCCGATAAACATGATGTATCAACTGGGCATAAGGAAAGTTTGATGCAAAACCGACCTTATATCCCTCCTTTCCGGCAACGTCCGGTTGGATTCAACCTCTCTACTGGTAACCTGCGCGATCCATCAGTTTCACTGCGGTTGTTTGCAATTCGCCTGCCTTGCTCAGATTCATCGGATTCTGCTTGAAATTGCCCCAGGATGCCACGAATGGCTCGACGGCAATTTTGGGATTAACCGGATATTCCATGTTCACGTCAGCAAACAAGTTTTGCGCCTTGTCCGAAGACAGAAATTCCAGCAACTTGATCGCTGCTTTTTCGTTCCGGCTGTAACGGGTGATCCCAGCACCGGAGATATTCACATGCACACCCGCGCCATTCTGGTTGGGCCAGAAAATAGCCAGTGGCAATGTCGGATCCTTTTTCATCAAGCGTCCGAAATAATAGGTATTGACCAGGGTCACGTCACATTTTCCCGCCGCGACAAATTCCAATGCCCGTGTATCGTCTGACAAGGGATCGGTAGCCAGATTGGCAATCCAGCCTTTAACAATTTTCTCGGTTTCGGCTTCACCATGTTCTGCAATCATCATGGCCACCAGCGACTGGTTATATACTTTTTTCGAAGTACGCAAACACAAGCGTTTGTTCCATTTGGGATCAGCCAGATCTTCATAGGTGGATAGCTCTTCAGGCTTGACTTTCTTGGTGTTGTAAACCAGTGTCCGCGCACGAATGGACAAGCCGAACCATTCCTGCTGCGGATCACGCAAGTGCGCCGGGATATTGTTTTCCAGCACATCGGACTGAACGGGTTTAAGTAATTTGGCTTGCGAAGCTGCCCACAGGTTTCCTACATCCGCAGTGATCAGCATATCGGCCGGTGAGTTCTTTCCTTCGGCTTGCAGCCGGGCCAGCAAGGCGCCCTCGTTATCAGTAATATATTTGACCTTGATACCGGTTTCCTTGGTAAAAGCATCGAACATGGGTTTGATCAGTTGCTCGATGCGGGCAGAATAAACCACCACTTCTTCCGCATAGGCTGAGTGATTCAGCAACGCGGCAAGACAACCAAGGCTCATTATCAGGAAACGATTGAATGTGAATCTTTGCATCACGAAACTTCCAAGGAAAAGGTTGATGAACAGAATAAATTATGTGCGCTTACTATAGTATGGATAAGAACAATTATCAATTAAATCCAGAATGCTTGTAATTTTCCAATACACGCCGAACTCTGGTAAGCCATGCCCATCATCATAGCAGCTCGATCCGGCCCAGCATGGGAAGTTTGATTGCCAGCGGTTGCCAATCGAAACCAAAGGTCAAACCTAAAAAATTGATTTCAAATCCTTCGACCGGGCTAACCAGAATCCCCAACAAGCCAAAAATTGAAATCTGCAAACCACTTCCACTCGGCGCATGTGAAATCATCTGTAATCCCAGATAATCCTTACCGATTGCCGTTGGCGGCAAATCAAGCTGTAATTCCGGAACCGCCCGGGTTACCCAAGCCGTGAAAGTATTGGAATTCGGCCCCGGCCAGACCGTATAGTCCCTGGCATACGGATATCGCCTTGCTGCCTCGTCAATTTTCCCGATCAGCGCATCCACGCCAGCACCGCGACGCTCCAGCAACAACTCCGGCACATTGCCATACCAGCGCCGGTCCGGAACATTGTCGTAAATCACCAGCACAGGCAAGCGACTGCGCTGCAACCAGCCAATGACTTCATAAATCGTGTAGGTACTGGCTCGGGTTGGCTTGACGGCAATCCAGGTATGGATACCAAAATAACCACGCCAGCTGAAAGTCCGCGCCCCATAAATCTGCACGATAGCCTCTTCCGCATGTGCCGGATCTGGAGCCAGCCCTACCGGCTCTCGGCTTGCGTTCCACCAGTATTGAGCCTGCGCAAAAGGCGTAAAAGTAATACATGCGACAACACCACACCAAAAGAAAACAATAACCAGGGAAAACCGACTCACACCATCACTCTACGGAAAAAATTTCAATCAGCCGAATGTGAATCCGCGACACCCAGCCCCTGCTTCGGTACCTGCCTCAAGCGTCTCCCCCTCCGATCCGCTTGCCCAGCATACTGGGCAGATCGCGCAGAAACCGACCCGCTCCGGCCATCTGCTGACGTAACAAAATCCAATCCTCAGCACTCTTTTTGGCTATCAAACAGCGTACCAGACGCCCCCTGAGTGCTTCATCCTGATGATCCAACAAGGCTGCCCACAGCGTATCGTCAACGTTATAAACCTTACCCTCTTGCAGGCACACCGGGATCACACGTTCGATCGGTATCGCCAGATCCGCCGAAACCGCTCGCACTGCCATTTTGATATTGACGGCTTTGATATTCAGTGAATTATTCAGATCATAGGGTGGCAACCATTCCTTGGCCGGGCGCAACTGATCGATATGACTGGCCGCCACCAGTAACGGTGGGGAACGCCGGTCCAGCCGCATGGACAGAAAAGCCCGCAAGGCATCCAGACAATCCCGTTCGATTTGGCGGTCGGGGCGATTGACGGGGCTGACCCACAGAATCAGATCTGCATTTTCCGCCGCCGCCAGCATCTGCTGCATGTCGAACAGCGCACTATCGCACCCCGGACTGTCAAAGATCAGCGCTTGCGTCAATCCTTCACGCGTCAGCGAATAGGGTTTGAAAATCTGCGTGGTGTCGGGCAGGATATCGACCGCACTGGTCAATTCACCAAACAGGGCATTGATCAGACTGGATTTACCTGCATTGGTCCGTCCCAGCACCAGTATGCGCAGTGGTTCAGCGATTACATTGCCAGTTGGCTCGACCTGTTCCAGATCAGCCGCCGATACAGGCGTCGCCACAGCAGTCGGTTCCTCCGTATCCAGTGGCAATCGGCCACTATACAGATCGATCGCATAATACCCAACCTTGCAGACATACGCTCGCAAGAACCAGCGGTGCAGTTCGTTCCGAACCTGATCAAAACTGCGCGCCCGCAAATGCCGCCATGCTTCACCCAGCAGTGCATTGACCGGATTGATCAGCATGTTTCCCGCACGGTACACGTTGAACAATTTTTCCGCCTTGTCCTTCCAGCGCTGTAAACGGAACAGATCCCCCACCGTCAGGCGATTGCTGAACGGAATCTTCTCTGCCACATCCAGCCGCAGATCCCTGCTGGCCCGTTCGATAATCAGCAAAGTGTGCGGCACGGTCAGTTCCAGCAGCGGATTTTCTTCATCAGGATGATAGCGGTGCGCCACGGTTTCCATGGTTTTGCGCCCAAGCTCCAGAATCCAGGTACCTTCTTCCAATGGCCAGTCCTGTGGCTCACAACCCTGTGCCATGGTTTGAATCTGCTGCCATACGGCATCGGCACTGGGCGGCCACTCCGGATTGGGCTCGGTAGACAGATCGGACAGCAACTGCCGCTCACGCTGCAGTAACCACTGTTGCAGGGCATAGCCCAATCCACCGCAAACCACCATGGCTATCAGCCAGTAATGCAAAAACCCGTTTTGCCATAACCAGAACAGCCCCAATCCCAGCAAGGCCAGCACAGGCAGCAGCATCAGCACAAACACCAGCAATCGCAACGGATCGACACCAAGCCATTGCGCTTTCATCGGGATTGACTCTGCAAACGATCTTTCAGTAATTCGGCGCCCCGTTTCATGGCATCGGCGTAAACTTCGCGCAATATCTCGGCATCGACATTCAAACCATTTTTGCGCTGTGTGAAGAAATAAATGGCAGCTTTTCCCAGTGCATAAGTCGTCGCAGCACTGGCACTGGCACCCCAGATGGCCCCGATGGTTTGACCCCATACCGGGACCACCTTCACCATGGCACGACTCAACGTACGCGCCACATAACCAGTAATCATGCTCACCCCTGCCAAACCCAGAAATTCGGTGATGGTGTTGTTATCCCAGCGTTGTCCGTAGAGTTGCGCCAAGCTGTGCAACAGCTTGGCCTGCACCGTCGATACCGCAACGATATCCACTACTGGCAAGGCACCCAGCCCTGCTGCCGCCAGCGTATAACCCACGATATGCTGATGCGCCGTACGCGCATACAGATCGTGCACGGCCTTGTCATCACTCAGTAAATGCTGCAACCCCAGAGATGACAAGGATTCGATCGCTTGCCAGAGTGCCTGGAGTCCGTAATCCGGCGGATTCCAGCCATCCTCGGGGAGTGTCAAATCAACAGCCACCCAACGCATCGGCGCAAATCCGGGCAGCGTTCCCAGACTATTGCGCTGTGCCTGGAGCGCCCGGCGCAGATCCGTTGGCACATCAGCCGGCAAGGTATCGTCACCATACGGCCACGGCGTAATGTGCTCCTGATGCTTCGGATACAAGTCATGCAGACCGGTTTGCACCAACACGACCGGCCATTCGGGGTGACGCTGGCGAATGGCATGCAAGGCATCGAATACCGAAGCCTGGTTCACATCCGTTGCTTTCATGACGGCAATCAGTAAGTGTGCCTGCGATTCGCAATACTGCATATCCTCCGCAGGATCGTAAGACACTTCACCGATTCCGCGCGTATCGAGAAATCTGATTACGGGTGCAATGACCGGAAAATCATAAAATCGTGAGTGACGCGTGCAGGATTGAAACCCATTGCCGATCTCAGCCGCTTCGCTACCGGTCAATGCCCTGATAATCGAGGTTTTGCCAGACTGGGTTTTCCCCAGCAGCCATAACACGGGTACCGGCAACTTGCTCTGCGCCTCGCGGAGTGACGACTCCAGCACCGACTTGTCAACCTGTGGTTGTAACAAAGCAATGCGAAGTTGTTCCCAGTACTGGGACCAGTTTGTCAATTCGGGTAATTTCATATGACCATCATCTTAACATCAGTACTAGGCAGATATAAGCCTCCATCCACTTTTTTACCGGGTGACACAAGCGTTGTGACTGAATTAGGGGGATAAAACACCTTAAAACCTGCATTTGACCGGAATCGCCGGCTGCTAGCATGCGTAAGAATTTTATGACAGAGCAATCAACGCAACGACTTACCTGTTTAGCACACTGATATGACTTTTGGGTTACTCAACATCGGCAAAAAAGGGGATATATTCATGCAACACTTACGAAAATCACCAAAAATCACTGCCCGTATTTCAATCATCGCACTGTGTGCATCGCTTTCCGGCACGGTAATAGCCGGTCCAGAACCGTTTGTCGGTGAGATCAGTTATGTTGCGTTTAATTATGCTCCCCAGGGATGGTTTCAGTGCGACGGACAAACTTTACCCATCAATCAGTACCAGGCGCTTTTTGCTTTGATTGGCAACACGTATGGTGGTAACGGCACGACCACTTTTGCATTGCCCGACATGCGCGGCAAAGTTCCTGTGCATCAAGGGCAACACCCGGGTGGATCGATGTATACGCTCGGTCAAACTGCCGGAACCGAAAGCACCACATTAACTGTCAATCAGTTGCCTGCCCATACGCATTTGGCTTCCGCCAATTCGGTATCCAATTCAACCGTCGCAGCAGGTGCCACAGTTACATCCACACTGAAAGCAGTGAATAGCGACGCCGATCAGAAAAATGCCAACGGCAATGCATTGTCCAATGCCAAAGGATTGAACTCAGCTTATTCCTCTGCCGCACCCAACGTCAGCATGAATGCAGCTTCGATTGAAACCACGCTGAACGGTCTCGGCATCGTGACAAACACAAACACGGCAGTCAACATCAGTCCGGCTGGTAATTCCCAGCCGCTATCAATCATGCAGCCGTACACCGTCGTGAACTGCATCATCGCCTGGAACGGCGTATTTCCATCCCGACATTGATTCCGCTATCCAATCGTAACCATCAGGAAAATGATCCAATCATTCTGGATAATATTCTGGGCCTCAGCCTTTTTGCCCAGTGCATTTGCGAGCAATTCGACATCGATCGACCTTGACCGTGACGTAAAAGCCGTCCAAGCCATGCTGGCTGCCGGCAATTACGCACGTGCTTTCGATATCTATCATGCCGCTGCCGTGAATGGTCATCATCCGCTGGCGCAATTCACGCTGGCGCAGTTTTACCAGCATGGCTGGGGGCGTGCTGTCGACCACAGGCTGGCCTGCAACTGGTTTGAACAAGCCGCGCAAAACGGCATTCCGGCAGCACAACACATGACCGGTCTGTGCTACGAAGCGGGCACGCATCGTCCGGCTGACCCGGCAGCTGCAGCCGGGTGGTTTCACAAAGCCGCACAAGCCGGTCATTTAAACTCACTCTGTCATCTCGGCAATCTGATGATGGCCGGAAACGGCCTCGCCAAAGATCCGAACCAGGCGCTTGAATTGTGCCGTTCTGCCGCGCTGCAGGGGTCAGTACCGGCGCAGATCTGGATGGGCAAGTTCTACCTGTACGGCGATGCCGCCATTCGCAATCCCGAGGATGCTTATCAGTGGTTCCTCGCAGCGGCACAAAAACAATCCGCGGAAGCCTTCTATCACTTAGGCATGATGCTGGATCAAGGTATCACCGGCGATCACAATACAGCACAAGTCCGACAGCTTTTCGAACAAGCCGCCGCGCTCAAATTTGTTCCGGCCTATTTCCAGGCGGGCAAACATTTTTTTTCTGCCGAACCCGATGCGGCAACCGGCCGGCTCCCGGCGGAGCATCTAGCCAAAGCGTATCTGTGGATTTCCGCCGTACTACAACGATCCAGCGATGCGCAAGAAGTCATCGTCGCCCGGGCGATTCGCCAGCAAATCCTGGCCGTGATGCCGCCGACCTGGCTGGTTGAGCTTGACCACAAGGTTGCGCAACATGTACAGCCAGATAATTTTAACCACAATGATTGAGTCGGGATTGCTCATTTTCTTTGGAGGCGCACCATGACTGTTACTAATTTTGACAGCGATACAGTAGCTAACAGTAGAAGTACGTCAGCCACTTTCAGCGGTTGGACGTTTGGATCTGGTTCTACTACCGATATTGCAGACACCGACACCTCACTTGCGACAGTTCTACTTAATATGTCAGGTGGAAACTCAATTGTTCTTAATTTCAACGGCGGCGACTCAATTCAAGATTTTTATTTCAAATCTTTCGATGGTTCGGATTTCAAGCTAAATTCGTTCAATATCGACAATGGTCCGAACGGAAACTCGGCAACTCTGACAGTCGCCGGTTATCGCGACGGCAGTTTGGTCGTTGCTGCCGAAGCAGTTAATCTGACGAGCAACGATGCCAGCGGCAATATTACCTACACCAAATTGGGTAGCAGTTCGGCACCCAATTACGGCGGCGCGCTGAGTTTCAATTCGACTTTCGCCAACATCGATGAAATCCGTTTTGTGTTCGGTAGTTCGACACAAATTTCCATCGACGATATCGACATTTCATCCGCCGTGGTATCACCTACCCTCACCTCGGCCACCTATAATGCCAACACCAATTCGCTGGTCGTCACCGGAACCAGCATGACGGCCACGGCGGGTGCAGCCAACGACATCAACGTATCGAAACTGACCCTGACCGGGCATGGCGGGGCAACGTATACGCTCACTTCATCAAACGTGGAAATCACCTCAGCCACACAATTCACCGTCCCGCTGAATACCGCCGATCAGATCAACATCGAAGGCATATTGAACAGGAATGGCACGTCCTCGGTCAGCGGCACCACCTACAATATCGCCGCAGCAGCGGATTGGAATCCGGCGCAAAGTGGTAACGCTGACACCACCGGCAACGGCGTTACCGTCAGTAACGTGCAAGTGCCCACGATCACTTCTGCCACTTATGATGCCAGCACCAGCACACTCACCGTCACCGGCTCGAACCTGGTCAAAGCCAGCGGCGCGTCTAACGACATCAATGCTTCAATGCTCACCTTCACCGGTGAAAGTGGTTCGACCTACACGCTGACCAACACCAGCGATATCGAGATCACTTCCAGTACCACATTCACCATGACATTGAGCAGCATCGACAAGGCCGCGGTCAACCAGATCGTCAACAAGAACGGTACCAGTTCCACCGGAGGCACCACGTACAATCTGGCTGCGGCGGACAACTGGAACACGGTCATCGGCAACACCAATATTGCCGACACGACCGGTAACGCAATCACCGTCAGTAACGTAGCCACACCTGCAATTACGTCGGCCACCTATAACGCCAGTACCGGCGCTTTGGTGGTAACTGGCACCGGCTTCCTTAAATTGAGTGGTGCTACTAACGACATCGTGGCATCCAAGTTCACATTCACTGGTGAAGGCGGCAGCACGTACACACTCACGGATTCCGCCAATATCGAGATTACTTCTGGCACGGCATTCACGATCACATTGAGCGCCACCGACAAAGCTGCCATCAACCAGATCGCCAACAAGAACGGTACCAGTTCCACCGGAGGCACCACCTATAACCTCGCCGCAGCGGAAGACTGGGCAGCCGGTGCGAACAGTGCTGTCACCGTCGCTGACCTTACTGGTAACGGTATTACCACATCCAGTGTTGCGGCACCGGCAATCACATCAGCTACCTACGACGCCAGCACCGGTGCATTGGTGGTCACCGGCACCGGCTTCCTTAAATTGAACAGTGCCAGCAACGACATCGTCGCCTCCAAATTTACATTCACCGGCGAAGGCGGCAGCACCTACACACTCACGGATTCCGCCAATGTCGAGATCACTTCCGGCACGGCATTCACCATCACATTGAGCGCCACCGACAAAGCCGCGGTTAACCAGATCGTCAATAAGAATGGCACCAGTTCGACCGGCGGCACCACCTACAACCTCGCTGCAGCGGAAGACTGGGCAGCCGGTGCAAATGCCGCCGTTGTCGTCGCTGACACCACCGGCAACGGCATCACCGTTTCGAATGTTGCAGCACCCACAATCACATCTGCCACCTATGATTACAGCAGCAATGTACTGACCGTCACCGGCAGTGGTTTTCTGCAGAAAAACGGCGCCAGCAACGACATCGACGTATCCAAACTGTCTTTTACCGGCGCAGGCGACGCAACTTACACATTGGCCAGCGCGACGGATATAGAGATCGCGTCGGCAACGTCATTTTCGCTGACGCTGACCGGTGCGGACTTGACTCATGTCGAGGCATTGCTCGACAAAAACGGTACATCGTCTGTCGGCAGCACGGCATATAACCTCGCTGCCGCCGAAGATTGGGCCGCAGGTGCAGATAGCGCGGTTGCCGTCGCCGATCTGACTGGCAATGGCATCACCGTCAGCAACTATGCCGCACCGACACTGACTTCTGCAACATTTGACGCTAGCACGAACGTATTGACCGTGACTGGAACAAACTTCGTTGACAACAGTGGCGCCAGCAACGATGTGACGGTTTCGCTGCTCACATTGGCGGGCGAAAGCGGCAGTTATACGCTGACGTCATCGGCTGTCGACGTGACGTCGGCCACTGCCTTCAGTGTCACACTCAACGGCGCCGACCAACTGGCGGTTCACGGCTTGCTGAACAAGAACGGCACCGCTTCTTCCGGTGCAACGACCTACAATATCGCTGCGGCTGAAGACTGGATGGCTGGCAGCGCAGCTTCAATCACGGTTGCCGATCTGACCGGCAACGGCATCACCGTCAACAATGTGCAGATGCCGACGATCACATCAGCCACGTACGATTCCAGTACCGGCATACTCGCGATCACCGGCAGCAATCTTTTCAGAAAGATCGGCGCCAGTAATGACATCGATATTTCCACGCTCACGCTGACCGGCGGCACGGCCAATGCTACCTACACCATTACCAGTGCCTCGGACGTTGAAATCACGTCCGACACATCGTTTAGCGTAACGCTGTCCGGCGCGGATAAAACCGCTGTCGATGCCTTGCTAGACCAAACCGGCACGACATCATCCGGCGGCACGACCTATAATCTGGCAGCCGCCAATCACTGGCTGAGCGCCGCCGATTCCGCCACCAACATCAGCGACACAACCAACGCGGTTACGGTGTCAACCAATCCGCGCATCACCTCAGCCACATACGACGCTTCATCCGGAACTCTGGTTGTTACCGGCACCAACCTGCAAGCCAAGGCGGGCGCCAGCAACGATATCGACGCATCACTGTTCACGTTCACCGGTGAAGGCAGCAGCACGTATACACTGACCGATTCCGCCGATGTCGACATCACCTCGGCCACGGCATTCACCATTACACTGAGCGCCACCGACAAAACCGCCGTCAATCAGATCGCCAACAAGAACGGCACTGTTTCCACCGACGGCACTACGTACAATCTGGCTGCAGCGGATGACTGGAACACCAACGCCACCAACGGCGATACTGCCGATGCCGCTGGCAACAGTATCACCGCATCGAATGTCGTTGTACCAGCTATTACTTCGGCCACTTACAACGCCAGCACCGGCGCATTGGTCGTCACCGGCACGGGCTTTCTGAAAAGCAGTGGCACAGCGAATGATATCGATACTTCCAAATTCACGTTTACCGGCGAAGGCGGTGCTACTTATACGCTGATCAATTCGGCCGATGTCGACATCACGTCCGGCTCGGCATTCACCGTCACGTTGAGCAGCACGGACAAAGCCGCTGTCAACCAGATCATCAACAAGAATGGCACTGTTTCAACCGATAGCACGACTTACAACCTGGCAGCCGCGGAAGACTGGGCCGCAGGCGCCAATGCGGCAGTCAACGTGATCGATGCCACCGGTAACGCTATCGCCGCCTCCAATGTGACCGTACCAACGATCGCGTCGGCCACCTACAATACCGGCACCGGTGCACTGGCTGTGACCGGATCGGGATTTGCGAAAACTGGCGGTGCTACCAACGATATCGATGCTTCCAAATTCACGTTCACCGGTGAAGGTGGTGCCACTTATACACTCACCGATACCGCTGATGTCGAAATCACTTCCGGTACAGCATTCACCCTGACATTAAGCAGTACCGACAAAGCCGCGATCAATCTGCTGCTGAACAAAGCCGGCACGGCTTCCGACGATACAACAACCTATAACCTGGCCGCCGCCGAAGACTGGGTAACAGGCGCGGACGCCGCTGTCACGATCGCCGACACCGGCGGTAATGGCATTACCGTATCATTCCCCTCCTCTGGAGGAGGTGGGAGTAGCAGTGATGGTGGTCGCTCGACCACAACCGTCGATGGCACCCCCATCACGACGGCAACACGAACTGATGGTACGGTCGTCATTGAAGTTCCCGTTATCCAGCCTTCCCGGCAGGATGATCCCGGCTCATTATTGGACAATTATGCAGATATTCCCGTGACAACAGATGCACAAGGTAATCCCCTGCTGACGGTTAGCCTACCGGTTGGTACCGGCCTGACAACCCATGACTGGACATCGACGCAGAACCCAGCACAAATCGAAACCGACGTCCTTGCTGCATTGACACAAGTCGGTGGATTGGGTCGTGACACCCCCAGCGAATTAGTCACAAAGGCACAGCAATTTCTGGCGCAACTGCCAACCGGCAGTTCACTCAGCGTTCATACCATTACACCACACATTGCCGGCAATCCACCGCCAGCGCTTCCCATCATCATTGACCACTCTGCCGCCAGCACACTCGGCGACATGATCGTGATCGATGCTCGCCAACTGCCTTCCGGCACGGTCATTCAACTGGATACTATTGCTCTCGCATTTATCATCGGTGCTGCACGAATTACCGGTGGCAGCGGGCAAAACTTCGCCGTGGGCGATGATCAGGATCAATTCATCGTGCTTGGCGACGATGACGACATTTTATTTGGCAGTGGTGGCGAGGATACCGTCGGTAGTCTCGGCGGCAACGATCAGACTTTCGGCGATGCCGGCGATGACACGGTTTACGGCGGCACCGGTGACGATGTATTGAGCGGCGGGACAGGAAATGACCGGCTCAATGGTGGTCTGGGTTTCGATAGTGCGATTCAAGCGGGGCAGCTATCCAACTATCAGATTGCAGTACAGGGCAATACCGTCACCCTGACGCAGGATGACGGTGAAACCGATACCCTAACCGATGTTGAGTCAATCCGTTTTGCCACTGGCCCAAGTCTGGTGGTTGCCTATTCCGAAACAGAAGCTGTCGCGCACCATCTGGCCAGAACCTGGCTGGGACGGGATTTGACGGCTACAGAAGGCAGCGCAGTGCAGGACTGGGGCAGTGCAACAACACAGGATATTCTGCTGGCCTTCCGCAATCTGCCGGAAACTGCGCCATTACTGAGCAAAACCGACGGCGAACTGCTCGCCGGCTGGGATAGCGATCCAACGATTATCCTGATCGAAACCCAACGCAACTTCACTGGTGGCGATGCAAACGATCAGGGTTATCTGCCACTCGGACTGGCCATGAACGCAGATGGCGGCACAGGCTATGATGTCTTGCACATGCCAGGCGGACGCAGCGATGTTCATCTGGAGTTTTCCGGTGACCGGCTGGAACTGACACAACTTAGCGATGGCGCGATGCTCAGTCTGAAAAACGCAGAAATGATCGCTTTCGACGACGGTGACACCGTGGTCATCGCCCACGATGAAACGGAAGCGGTTCTGGCACGTCTGGCGCACAGCTTCCTGAATCGCGATGTCACTTCGGAAGAATGGCAATCAGGTCGGGAAGCACTGGCAGCACAGGTCAGCCAAGACACCATTCTGGCATGGCTGCAGCAGCAGGCCGGACTGCAATCCCTATCGAACACGGACTTCACGCAGACAATTTATATGCAGACATTGGGACGCTCTGCCACCGCTGAGGAACTCGACAAACAGCTATCCCGATTGCAAAGCCATGCTTTGAATCGCGACGATCTGGCAGTCGAAGTTGCGCAGGGTGCCGAAGCGGCCGCCCATCTGGTTGGCAGTGTCATGCTACAACATGAGTGGGTATGACCGTTTTCTCAATGATTGACTACATTCACGACCCGGTAGTCAACTGTACATCCGGGATGAGCAAAAAGAAATAAACTGTAACCTTACTCGATGGCCTTGCCTTTGAGGCAAAGCCGATAGAGCCATTCCGCATCGAGGAATGGTTACCTCAAAACGAAGCTCGGGTTATTGCTATGGCAAGCATAATGATGACTGGAAATAATAACTTGCGAGTCTGGCCATAATTGTGAATGTTGATCTTCATAACCAGCAAGAATGGAATGGATAGTAAAAAAGCATACTGAACGGACTCCAGCACAAACGGGGATACGGGCAAATCTTCCACCACGATAAAAGCAATAAATCCGGAGAACAGCAGAATCAGCAATTCAAAATCGGCTGCGAAAATAATTTGGCTGTATTTGGTGAAAAACAACTTCAGGGCAACCCACGACAATGCAATGGCCGACAATAGATTGATATATTCACCTAACCAGGATGGATGCATCAACGAAGAAAGTTTATACATGAATATCAACGAGAATATGCATAAAAACAGAATACCATGCAATATACTCAAATCACCCGCACGTCGAATGCGCAAGCTAAGGAAAACAAACACGATTACCGAAATATACAGCACCAATATTCCATCACCACTCAGTGACAACAGTGGAGCAAACAGCGCCGGTAGCAGCAATGCCACCAGAAGCATCCCACCAATCGGTTGGGCAGTCACTTTGAACCAATAGGCAATGTATTTTAAAGCATCGAGTTGCCTGATCGAATCAAAATCATTTCTTTTTAGGTAGTTATAGTGCATACCAGCACTCTGTGCCAGCCAGATACTGGAGAAAATAAAGATACCGACACCGATCAAGCTCAAGAATATTACCCAGTCAGGTTCATTTCTAATGGTAATAGCCAGTAATCCGAAACAAAACATCATCAGATAGATCAATGCAACAGCCTCAGGATGGGGCAATCCCAAATCAATCAGGCAATGATGCAAGTGTGTCCGGTCGGAATGAAAAGGACTCTGCCCTTTCAACATGCGACGTGCCATGACAATCAGCGTATCCATCAATGGCAATGCAACCACCATGGCAAGTGAGGACAATGGCTGGTGCGCACTATGACTCAGACTAACCAGCATGACTGCCAGGACATAACCCAGCATCATACTGCCGTTGTCTCCCATGAAAGCCCGGGTCGGATAACTGTTGAACCGTAAAAAACCTAGAATCCCGCCCAATAACGATACCGCGATCACCAGCAGCCAGATTTGCCCAGCAATCCATGCAAAATAACCGAAAAATATCAACGCTATTGCTGAAATTCCACCGGCCAGGCTATCCAGGCCGTCTGCAAAATTGAGTGCATTAATCATGCCGACAGAAAAAAACACCGTGACAATAAACGCCATTGGGCCCAAATCAATCTCGCCCAAACCAAAGATATCGCCAACCTGTTCCACTTTCATGCCACTCAGATACACAAACACCAATGCCGCCAAAATCTGGCCAAAAAATTTCCATAAAGGCGTGATCTGTTTTATATCGTCCACAATGCCCGTCACTGCTATCACAAAGAATCCGGACATGAAGGCAATAGTCGTAGTGTCCAATGGAAGAAAAAACAGACAGATGATTACCAGACTGACGGATATGGCCAAACCACCCAATCGCGGCTTAGGCTCGCTATGCATGCTGCGATCCTTGGGAATATCCATTGCGCCAACCCTTCTTGCTATGGTAATGGCAACGGGAATGAGCAACGCCGACATAAAAAGTGTCATCCAGAATATTAACCCGAGCAATTCGACAGATATTTCATTCATAACGAGTTTCGACTAGTAAAGAGCCTTGTAAAGGGTAAAAAATTGAAAATTGCTTTCAAAACAAAGTCTAGTTAAAAGTGTATGTGCAGCTTCCGTTCTGATATTCCTGATCCTGTATTTCCTGGCAGATTCAAAAAAATAAAAACAGAGCCAAGCTGATTTTTATTCAATGAGAGAATTCAAAACAAACAAGAAAAAGCTAAATTGTTTTCATGTCAGTGAGATGACATTTCAACATGTTGCGCTTTATCCCAGTTTACAAGCTGATCCGCAGTAGCGATATCGATAAACTTATTTTGCCCTAACCATTGATCCAGTTTTTTATATGCGCCTTTCAAACCGACATATGACTTAAATCTCCGAGAAATTGGCAGGTCCAGAACCGGTTGCTCAAAATCAAAATCTCTTGGATGGAAGTACGTCATCACATAATCGGCACGCTCCGTCAAACTTTGAATGACCGAGAATGGCATGAGCCTGAAGTAGCCTCCACCAGAAAAAACAAATGTTTTCCCCATGAATTTCCCGAGGTTGATCGGAAATTCCTTGATCTTTCCCGTTGAGCAGCTTAGTAAGGAAGGCTCCGCCCGACCGAAATTATCATAGCCACCGTGCCCTCTTTCCGCAGGAAAAATGGAACTATCCCTTTCTATTCCACATTCCAGAAGCGCTTCAATGGCCCAGGCATTACCTCTCATGATCGAGAAACCCGGAGCGCGATAGGTTTTGATCTTTTTACCGGTTATGTCTTCGAGGGTATAAATAGAACGTTTCAGATCTTCAAGAAATTGCTGGGGTGTTTGCTGATACACCAATTGATGCATATGAGAGTGCGATGCCACTTCAAAACCCAGCTCATCGATTCGCCGGATTATCTCCGGATATTGTTGAGCCACCCAGCCCAGGCAAAAAAAAGTTGCAGGGTGCTGATGACGCAAAGTGAGTTCCAGCAATCGTTCTACATTGGCATGAATCCGGGGCTTGAAATTCCCCCACTCTGCTTCCGTAGCGGTTGTATCAATATCAAGCAAATGAAACCAATCTTCAATATCGTAAGTGAGAATATTCATAAAAAATAATTAAGATATTTAGAAAGACATAACAATCAAATGTTGGACATGAAAAATCTGCAAAACCTCGCAGCCATCGGACAATTAGTCTGCAAAAAAGCTGCAGGAACACTGTACGGCACAATCTTCAATCACTAAAGAACCGCTTCAATACCCTGATCATATAGTCATGATCCAATACACCGGCGCTTTCACGAACACTGTGCATCGCCCACATCGGACAGCCCACATCGACACTGCGAATACCAAGCTTTGCCGATGCAATGGGTCCGATCGTACTGCCACACGGCAAATCGCTGCGGTGTGAGTAGCGCTGGTAAGGAACACCCGCTTCTTCACACCATTGGATAAAACGTGCAATAGACACGCTTTCTGAACTGTAACGTCGATTAGCGTTAGATTTGATCACCGGACCCTTGTTGACGCATACCCGGTGATCCGCGTCATAAGCCGCGGGAAAATTCGGTTGATAGGCATGTGCCATATCGGCGCTGACCAAGAAACTCTGAGCCAGTGCACGCGCATGATCTTCGCGCTCCGTAGCAGTCGCCATATCGATACGCTGCAGAATATCAGCCAGAAAACTGCCGCCCGCACCGATATGACTCTCGCTGCCGATTTCCTCATGATCGAAAAATGCGCAAACGAGCGTACGGCATGCAGACTCCAGCACCGTCTTATCCAGCAAGGCTTGCAATGCGGCATGACAGGAAGCCAGATTATCGATCTGGCTGTCAGCATAAAACTCCTGATTTGCTCCCCAGAATGCACCTTTTTGCGTATCGTAAACCGCCAGGTCCCAGGATAATATCTGTGTAGCGTCTATGTCGGCTATCTGCGCAAGCAGTTCGAGGAAATACGGTTTTGGCAACTGTTCGCTAGCCAACTGCGCAAACAGCAATGGCAATTCGTTCTGCTTGTGCAGCTTCAAACCCTCTTCGTTGACACCGCGATTCATATGAATCGCCAGATTGGGCAACCGCAACAGCGGCTTATCGAAGCAGATCAGTCTGTGTGACAATCGTTTGTCGGCATCGAGAAAACTAATACGTCCAGCCAAACTCAAATCACGATCGGTAAACGTCGCGAGAATCGGTCCACCGTAAATCTCGACACCCAGGCGAGCCATGCCCTCACTGACGGTAGCCCCATTCGGCCGGATGCGAAACCCCGGTGAATCAGTGTGTGCACCGACTATTCTGAATCCCGATTCAGCAGGAATTCCGTTGCCAATCACGAATAATACAATCGAAGAATCATCACGAACTACATAGTATCGGCCACCGGCTTGCAGCTGCCATTTTGAAGATTCATCAAGCTGGATAAATCCGAAGATCTGGATCGCTTTTTCAATCGAATCCACTGCATGCCAAGGGCTCGGGCTCGTATCGATGAAATCGAGCAGATGTTGCGCATACTGTTGAGCCATCGTTATTCACCTATTCGATTCAGCGGACTACTTGAATGCCACTACCAAACTCGCGTGAAATATACGGAAACTCAGACCGCTAGTCAAATATCCCGACATATAGTCCAGCAGTTTTTACCCCCAAATCCAAGCAAAAGTAATACACAAATGAAGAATTGACAGGTAAATATGGATTTTAGTCAGTTAAAGCAGGGTAACACATTGATGTTAGAATCCGCTACTTTCCAATGAAACTGGCTACAGCAAGGATTCGCACCGTGATGAACCGTCAATCCATTCATTTTGTACTGATTTTGCAGCTGCTTGGTTGCCTGCATTTAATGAGCATATCAGCTCTATCCCTTGCTTCGACGCTGGATGCCGATGAAATCAAGCAACTGTTATCCAGTCCTTCTTCGCTCGCCTTTAAAAAATCTGCCGAAGAAGATTTACAGCGTTTGTATGCCGCCCGGGATTATCAACCCATCTGGTTCACCGCCGAACCTGATTCACCCCGGATCGAACTGGCGCTCGGCTTCATTGCAGACGCAGAAGCCGAAGGACTGGACAGTCGAGATTATCAGTTGCAACACCTGCGGCAGCTTCAGCAACCATCGCAACAATCGGTCTCGGCTGCCGCCGAACTGGAGTTACGCACCACACATGCGCTGATGACGCTGGCTGGGGATCTTGCGCATGGCCGATTTGTGGCTGCTGCTGCCGATCCTGACTGGCATATCCAGCAACCGGCTTTCGATGCCGTGTCATTTCTTGACGAAGCCATCAAAAATAACCGGCTGGAACAGGCATTCTCGACCTTGCCACCACAGTCGGCAGGTTATCAGCGACTCAAACAGACATTGAGCCGTTACCGAAATCTGAGTGACAAACAGGCCGACTGGGTGCGTATTCCTGATACCCCCCTGATACGCCCCAATTCCACCCACACCGTCATACCGCTGATTCGTCAGCGCATGGCACAAGTTCACGCTGTTGAAGACATTGCCGCATACAAGTTGCCACGCAGCAATAGCCAGCAGTACGACACACCGCTGGTGAATGCCATCAAGGCCTTTCAGATTCAACATGGGCTCAACCCAGACGGGGTCATCGGCGAACATACCCTGAATGCCCTGAATACGCCACTTGCATGGAAAATTCGCCAATTGCGCATCAACATGGAGCGGCTACGCTGGCTTCCGCGCAACCTGGGAACACGCTACCTGCTTGTCAACACCGCCGGATTCCGTCTCACAGCCATGCAGGAGAATGAACCCGTACTCAGCATGCGCATCATTGTGGGGCGCGATTACCGTTCGACACCGAGTTTCAACAGCGCCTTGACGCATCTGATCATGAATCCCTACTGGAATGTTCCCGCGAGTATTGCACGCAAGGACCTGTTACCCAAGCAGCAAAGGGATCCAGGCTTTTTCAGTTCTTCGAACATCAAAGTCTACCCTGCACAACGCCATGACGCCAAGCCTCTGGATCCCGCCACCATCAACTGGAATGCCATCAAGCAGGGTTTCCCTTACGTGCTGCGGCAAGACCCCGGTGACCACAACGCCTTGGGTAAAATCAAATTCATGCTGCCCAATCCTTTCAACATCTATTTACACGACACCCCATCCAAATCCTTGTTCCAGAAAGATGTTCGGACTTTCAGCTCAGGCTGCATCCGTCTGGAAAAACCACTCGATCTGGCCGCTTTCACGCTGGGTGAAACCAGCTTGCCGACAGAATTCATCACGCAGCTGGATAGTGGCAAAACCATCACAAAACATTTACCTAGACAACTCCCGGTTTACTTGGTGTATATTACGGCCTGGACTGACGAGCAAGAGACAGTCCATTTCTCAACCGATATCTATGGCCGCGATTCTCGCGCCTTACGCTACGCCGGCTGGTAGAAAGCCGCAAACGATACACAATTTACCGGAGAATCACAGACGATGCTGATACATAATCACTCGGATCAAAATCAATCTTCGCCATCACACTTTCAACCCCTTCATAGCCGTCGTCATTTTTTAAAAGCTGGAATCAGTGCATGCAGCCTGCTGGCATTGCCCATGGTTGCCCCATCCGTTCACGCTGCGATCAAGCAGACCTATGAAAAAAAACTCGGATTCCTGAACCTGCACACCGGCGAACGCACGCAAGCCACATACTGGGCCAACGGACGCTATGTTCCAGAAGGATTACGCGCCATCAATCATGTGCTGCGCGATCACCGCACCGGAGACCGTTTCACCATCGATCCGGAATTATTCGACCTGCTGCATTTGCTGCAACGCCGCCTCGGAACACGCCAGGAATTTCATGTCATCTCGGCCTACCGTTCACCAGCATCCAACGAAATGCTTGCCGCACGCAGTAACGGCGTCGCCAAGGCCAGCCTGCACACCATCGGCAAGGCCATCGATGTGCGCCTGCCCGGTCGCCGCCTGTTTGATTTACGTGCTGCGGCCCTATCAATGCAAATGGGAGGGGTAGGCTATTACCCGGGTTCGGATTTTGTGCATCTGGATACCGGACGTGTCCGCTTCTGGGGCGGTTAATCCGACGAGCAACGCCTTCCCTGTTTAATTCACCCGTGGCAAGGACAATTGTCCCGTCACCGTCATCTTGTTTCCATTTATCTTGCAAGTAATCACGTCAGTGGAAACTAACAACTCACGGCAATGAATGATGAAACGATGAGTCAATGCTTGTCGATCCGGCAATTGTGTGGTTAACTCAACCCGTTACCTGTAAAGTATTCCCCCGGGGAGCGAAAAATGGACAAACGATATGGCCTGTTACCTCTGCTTGCCGATCGTTCGCCTTTCGTTGTACCCGTTCGGACTTCACTGGAGGTCATCATGTCCACATCAAGAAATTTTTTGCCAATTACTGCATGGGGGTTACACCTGGGCTTATCACTGCCCAGATTGCCATAAACGCGGGGACACCGGAAAGCATGATCGTCGCCATCGACATGGTACGCGCCGAGGATGGCAAGGTGCATATCGACGTCAAGGGTCGCTGGCTTGCTGCGCAGTGCAAAAAAACAAGATAATGCGAAGAAGCTCTTTTGCTTGAAACCAACCGGATAACAACACCAACGATGAGAAACCTGTTTAACCGAGCCCTTAAGTTGATGACTGGAAAGTCACAACACCATCAATTCGTCGCATCGAATCCAAATACAACTATCCCATCCGGCAACAACCGACAAAGCTGGTTCGAACTGGATCGCCTGCATCTGCCGGAAGTGTTGATCAAACCCAATGGCACCACACATCGTGCCGTGCTGAGGGTCACGGAAACCTCACCGAACTACCGCTTCGAACTGGAACAGCTCGATCCACCTTTAGAGGCAACTGTTCCTCAACCTCCTGAGAAACAACGTCTGAGTTTCTGCTGCAACATTTGCGGTGGTAACAATACCGATATCGCACTCAATCTCATCACCGATCGGGAGGCCAGCTCCTGCACGCATTGCGGATCGAGTTTGCGCATGCGTTCAGTAATCCAGGCACTGACATCGGAAATCTATGGTAAAAGCCTGGCGTTGACTTCGGCGCCGGCCAACCGCTCCCTCCGGGGTGCCGACATGAGCGACTGGACTGGTTATGCCGAACCACTGGCCAAACTGTTCGGCTATCAGAACACCTTTTATCATCAGAAACCCAGACTCGACATCCTCAATGTACCGGAATCCGAATTTGGACAATACGATTTCCTGATCTCCAGCGATGTCATGGAACATGTGCCGACGGACATCGACAAGGCTTTTGCCAACATGGCAAAAATGCTCAAACCGGGCGGATTTCTGGTATTGACCGTACCGTACAAACCTGACGGCGAACACGAGGAATTCTATCCTGACCTGCACGAGTACCGGTTCATCAGCACCGGCGGTAAAACATTTTTATATAACCGCACAAAAAATGGCACGGAACAGATCTACGACAACCTGGTTTTTCATGGTGGTGATGGATTTACCCTGTTCGTGCGCATGTTTTCGGAATCCAGCCTGATCAAGATGCTCGAAGCCAGCGGGATTTGACGGCGACATCAAGATATATCATGAAAACGACCCCGAGCATGGCGTCGTCTGGTCCATTTCCTGGTGCCTTGCCATCGTTGCACACAAAGCTGGCAAAATTTCTTGAAGTGTGATGGACCGATGCTCTATTTTTACGACACGCTTTGATCGATTTTGGGGAATTCTGATCACCCTCAGTTTCCTGTCGGCAGGCAACGCGATCTCCGAATCCGTTTCGCTCACGCAACAAGAGCAATTGGGAAAGCGCATTTACGTACAGGGTATCGGCACTACTCCGATCGAATCAAATTTTGTAAATTCCAGCATACGTGCTCCTGCCAGCCAATATCCCTGTATCCAATGTCATGGTGAATCAGGCCAGGGAGGTCGCGAAGCAGGTGTAAAAATTGCGAATATTGCGCCAGCAGTGCTCGCCGCAAGAAATCTTGCTCATCACCAATCGATAAATGATTACTTGCATGGTGCCATCAGCTCGGGCATCGGTGCATCGGGTATGACACTGCATCCTGTCATGCCGCGCTACCAGATGACCGAGGCTGACATGAGCAATCTACTCGCTTATCTCAAGCGACTCGGAAACGAGCCTGTACCCGGTGTAACCGACAACGAAATCCATGTTGGAATGCAACTGGCCTCCGGTCCGCTTGCAATCGCCAGTTCTGATGTGAGCCGGTTACTGACTGCTTATTTCCACGAAATCAATCAGCGGGGAGGTATCTATGAACGAAAACTCGTACTGGATATTTTTCCATCTCCCGGCAAAGGAGATACAGAAAATCAAAATATGACATCCAGCTCCATGTTTTGTTTGATCGCCAGCCCCCCCGGATCACTATCAAAGAATACATCACTTGAAGATGCAGATATTCCAGTCTTGGCGCCATTGATGATTTTTCCCGAGTCTGACGTACTGAAACTGCCTAATGTGTTTTACATGTATGCCAGCTTTCACGATCAAGGCAGGGTATTGGTCGATTTTCTCCATGAAAAAACGACATCCCAGAAAACTACGGCTCTCCTTTACAGCGACGATGCAATGGCTCGCTCGGGAGCAGAGGGTGCACGCCAGCAATCCGAACTAGTCGGATTATCAGTCATCCTAGATCAATCCATCGCTGCGAATGAAGTTGAGGTCCTGGCCATTGTCGAGGAATTGCAGCGAAAGCATATTGAGCAAGTCATTTTTTTTGGCCCCATCTCGTTGCAAACACAACTGGGTCAAGTACTACAGTCACGTAAAATACGTTTGCAATTATTCAGTTCTGCAGAGTTACTCAGTGGAGGGGTGGCCCAACAAGGATTCGATGACATTTATCTTGCCTCATCGATCGGCATACCGGATACGGCATCCGGGGATATATCGGATTATCGACGCACGGTTGAACTGGCTGGATTATTAACTCCGCAGAACCCTTTCTTACTCAATGCCTTCGCAGGAGTCACCGTACTGATCGAAGCCTTGAAGCTGAATGGCAGAGCATTGAGCCGCGCTTCATTGGTTCACGTGCTGGAAAGTGGCACGCCATTTAAAACCGGCATAGGTTCCGCACTCAGATTCGGCGCCACACCATTCCAAGGTACTCACGCTGTAACCATTCTGGCAATCGATCCGACAACAGGCAGTCTGGTCACGCAACTACCATTTCGTGAAGCTCGCAAATCGCGTTGAGTCGGATGAATCCGGTCGCTCGCTGTTCTGAATCGTTTAACGATGAATGCGAACTTCGTCGAGCATTTGCACTAATGTTGCCACAGGAGTCATACCGTAACTCCGCACCCAGCGATCATTTGCGTCGTTACCAATCAGCACCATCGTCGAATGATCATCCCGTTTACTGGAAAATGCCCCCAGAGACTTAAGCAACATATCGATCTCTGCTTTATCAGCAGTAATGAAAAACCAGTCAGCGCCAGCATGATACCGTAATGCAAATTCCCTGAGTCTGGGCAATGTGTCATTCGAAGGATCCACACTGATGGAAATCAGTTGCGTTTCCCCTCCTCCTCGTGCATCCAGAATTTCCCGGGTAGATCGAAAAATTTCGGTCAATACCGGACACACACTGGTACAGGACGCATAAACAAAATTGATTGCAACCGTTTTATTCTTCACCAGATCGGTATAAAAACGGTGTACACGACCATACTGATCCGATACGGAAATATCCGGAATCTTGCCCTCCAAACGTTCCCAGTGCTGTGCAGCAGCATCACCCGCATTCACAGCACGCGAATCAGGTTCGTACGAACCCGCCACGACCGATGCCGAACAGATAAAAAACCAGATCCATACCCTGATAAATTGACGGCAAAAAAATACACCACCATTCATCATTCACCCCTCGGTATTGTGCTGCTGATTTTACTGGCATGCTCGCCACCTTCAACCCGACCGACATGGAACAGGGTCGGCTGTGAATCAGTGTAACGCAAGCCTCGCGATGGAATCTCCAGTAATAATCGATAAGATCCGGCATGGGGAAAAGATTGCCTGAGTGAATAAATACCCTCCCCGGTTTCTTCGAGCCGACGACGTTGCTGCCATTCGCCTGGCGGCTCAATCAGCAAGGCCTGAACATCCTTCAAACCACTGACCGGTTGCTTGGTAACCGAGTCCATAATCCTGAAATCCAGCGTCTGTAACTGTCCGGGAAGAAAATGACGATTTTCGAATATGGCCTCGATCCGGATAGTGCGCTTCGAAACGTCATGTTTTGTGCCCGGTTGCTCTGCAACAGTGATCTGGAAACAGTTCATCAGCCTGGGTTGATCAATGAGCAGAGGTACATCGAAGCGTCCGGCCTTGCCGAGTTTCATCGGTGCAGAATACACCCCTGGTGCCGTTTCAGTCAGACTGCGATCAAGGATCATCAGCGCAAGCGGTATACGTTTATAGTTGGTAAATGTACCCATAGGCGCCATCATTCCTTCCTGATAGTAATACAGCATCCGATCGGCGGCATTGGCAATCAGTACCGCATTGCCTCCCGGAGTGGGGGCGATCATACTTGCCACGCCGATTTCATCCGGAGTTGCACTGGGCGGCAATCTTCCTGCCTGTATATCCAGCGTAGCGATCTGTCCATCCTTCAAAGTTGCGGCATCGATCAAAGAAAACTTCTCTGAGCCCAGTCCGCGAACATAAGCGTAGCGATCACTGAATATTACCTGATCGGGCTCTTTCACTACCGAAGTCGATGTAACGATCGCATGCGTAGCCGAGTCGATGACCTGCACCGTGCTGGATAACTGATTCACCGCAAACAGATAGCGCCCGCTCGGCTCAAAATTCAGCGCCACTACGCCACGCGATGTCACCGGAATTCGTTTGACCATCTGCTGCTTGCCAGGATCCAGTACATTGATCGCGTCACCATTAATCGCCGAAACATAGATAAGCCTGCTGGCCGAACCGTAGACAATGGCTACGGGTGTCTTATCCGTATCGATATCTGCAACCTTGGTCATCTTTTCCATATCGATGACCGTTACGGTGTCCGCTTCACTGTTGGTCACATAAGCAAAGCGACTGTCTGCCGTAAAGGCAA
>JAAEXZ010000014.1 GCA_017879645.1 Nitrosomonas sp. | reverse complement strand
ACCAGTGAGTAGCAGTAATTCGTCGTTTTTGTTTTACCTCCCTGTTTACACTGATCAGGTATACACCAATTCCAATCATCACCACGTGCTTGACCGGCGCGCGATGGTTTTAGTATCTCCGAGGGCAGGATATAATGGTTTATTTTTGTAATTTTTCCATGACGCGATTTTTCCTAGTATTACTGTTATGTCTGTCAGTTTCATCGGTTTTGGCAAATAATCAAAACATAACCGTAGCAGCCAAATCTTATTCACTAATAGATTTTCAGACTGGACAAATGCTTGCCGGTCATAATATTCATGAACGCATTGAGCCTGCTTCTCTGACCAAATTGATGACAGCTTATGTCATTTTCTCCGCGCTCAAACAGAACCGACTAACCCTGAATCAGGTTATTCCCGTATCACAAACAGCCTGGAAAATGATCGGCTCGCGCATGTTTATCGAACCCAACAAACAGGTTACCGTGGACGAACTCATGCGTGGCATGATCGTGCAGTCAGGCAATGATGCCTGCATCGCACTGGCCGAAGCCGTATCGGGTTCTGAAGCCAGCTTTGCCGATGTCATGAACCGGGAAGCACAACGACTTGGCATGAAAAATACCCACTTTACCAATTCAACCGGCCTGCCCGATCCCAGTCATTACACTACAGCACACGACTTGAGTTTGCTGGCAGCCGCAATCATCCGGGAATTTCCGGAATTTTATGCACTCTATTCGCAAAAAGAATATACCTACAACAATATTACGCAACCCAACCGCAACCGGCTGTTATGGCTTGATCCCCATGTGGACGGCATGAAAACCGGATGGACAAAAAATGCAGGATACTGCCTTATCACATCAGCCATACGCGATAAACGACGCCTCATTTCGGTTGTGATCGGCGCAAAATCGGCGAATGCACGCAGTGTTGAAAGCCAGCGCCTGCTCAATTACGGATTTCAGTCTTACGACACACTCCATCTGTACAAAAAGAACGATGCGCTGACGTCGATTCCATTATGGAAAGGCGCACAAAACGAACTGAAAGCTGGTTTCGACCGTGACGTATATTTCTCGTTACCCAAAGGGCAATCTGACAAATTGAAGGCCAAGATGGAGTACAAGCAGCCGCTCATCGCGCCTGTTCAACTGGGTCAGGAAGTCGGCACAGTCAAATTTACCCTGGATGACACGGTTGTTGAGACCTATCCACTCGTTGCACTGGAGCAAGTCGATACCGCCAATATTTTTGGTCGTGCCTGGGACAGCGTAAAAATGCTGTTAAACTAGAACCGAATCATTTTCTCAGCGTAAAAGGCTCTCATGATATATCTGAATGGTAAATGGATGCCCATCGAGGAAGCGTGCGTTCCCGTTCTCGACCGGGGCTTTATTTTTGGCGATGGGGTATATGAAGTCATTCCAGCCTATTCCCGTAAACCGTTTCGTCTCAATCGGCACCTCAACAGATTGCAACACAGCCTGGATGGCATTCGCCTAAAAAACCCATTCAGCAATGAGGAGTGGAAACAATTGCTGGAACAGGTCATTGCATCCAACGAAGGCGAGGATCAATACTTGTATCTGCACATTACACGTGGTGTTGCCAAGCGTGATCATGCATTTCCACTGAATGTCGCTCCAACCGTATTCATCATGAGCAATCCATTACTACCTCCGCCTGCCGAATTGCTGGTCAGTGGGGCATCGGCCATTACTGCTCTGGATAATCGCTGGATTCGTTGTGACGTCAAGGCCATATCCCTGTTACCCAATGTTTTGCTCCGACAACTGGCCGTCGATGTACAGTCACTCGAAACGATCCTCATCCGTGACGGATTCCTGACTGAAGGTGCAGCCAGTAATATTTTTATTGTTCGAAATAATATCTTATTGGCACCACCCAAAAGTCATTTGATGTTGCCCGGTATCACATATGATGTGGTTCTGGAATTGGCAGCAACGCACAATATTAAGCATGAAGTTCGCGAAATTGCCGAATCGGAGGTGCGTACTGCAGACGAAATTCTGCTGACTTCCTCAACCAAGGAAATCATGCCGATCACCACGCTCGACGGCAAGCCAGTGGGTACAGGCCAGCCCGGCAAGATGTTTGCGCAATTGCATGCTTTGTACCAGAACTACAAAGCAACGCAGATGCGTGGCCATGTTTCGGATCCACTGCAATCCTGACCAGAACGTTTGCGTGCATCCTCATACAAACAAACTCACCGCGCACCATGACTGAGCAACCGCCCCTGATCGAATATCCCTGTGATTTTCCAATCAAGATTATGGGCAAAGCGCAACCCGGTTTTACGCAAACTACGCTTGAAATCGTTCAGAGTCATGCACCAGATTTCGATGCTGCAACGATGGCCATGCGCACCAGCAAAAATGGCACTTACCTGAGCATTACATGCATCATCCACGCAACTTCCCGTTCCCAACTGGATGCACTGTATCAAGCGCTGTCTACCCATCCGGCGGTATCCATCGTTCTGTAATTGATCATGCAGCCTGTATTGAAGCAATCCTTCGATGTATCGATACCTTTTATCGTTAAAAACCTGGGTGTGGTGGAGTATTTTACGGCCTGGCAAAACATGAAGGCGTTCACGCAGGCACGGACACCGCATACATCCGATGAAATCTGGTTATTGCAGCATCCACCGGTATTTACGCAAGGCATAGCCGGAAAACCGGAACATTTGCTGTGCCAGAACGATATTGCAGTCATCAAAACCGATCGCGGTGGTCAGATTACGTACCATGGCCCCGGACAAATTATCGCTTATCTGCTGCTGGATATGCGCAGATTGGGTATCGGTGTTCGCGAACTGGTCAGATCGATGGAGTCTGCCGTCGTTGATTTGCTCCAAAGCTACCAGGTATCGGCCTGCGGTCGAATCGATGCGCCTGGTGTCTATGTCGGTGCCGCCAAGATCGCTTCACTGGGACTCAAAATCAGAAAAAATTATTGTTACCATGGCATTGCGCTCAATGTCGACATGGATCTGACCCCTTTCAGTTACATCAATCCGTGTGGGTATCGCGGATTGCAAGTCACGCAGACAAGGGATCAAGGCATAACCGATGGTTGCGACACACTCGGCAGCAAACTCGCACATCATCTACAACACACGCTTCTCAAAGGAAAAACGCACTCATCATGACTTCGGATATACGTCAGAAAAGCACGGACAAAACCGCACGCAATCCCATCAAAATCGCACCGCAATCGCGAGAAGATTTGTTACGCAAACCATCCTGGATTCGCGTACGTTCACCCAATAGCGAAAAATACTATGAAGTCAAGAAATTATTGCGTGAACACAAACTGCATACTGTTTGTGAAGAAGCCTCCTGTCCCAATATCGGCGAATGTTTCGGTAAAGGAACAGCAACATTCATGATCCTCGGTGACCTGTGCACACGCCGCTGTCCTTTCTGCGACGTTGCACATGGCAGACCCAAACCACCGGATGCTGGTGAACCGCTGCATTTGGCCCAATCGATCGCCGCCATGAAACTGCGCTATGTGGTCATCACCAGCGTGGATCGCGATGACTTGCGCGATGGTGGCGCCCAGCACTTCGCGGATTGCATTCGGGAAATTCGCACACACGCGCCATTCACCAAAATCGAAACACTGGTACCGGATTTTCGGGGTCGCCTGGAAATTGCACTGGAAAAGCTGGCAAGCTCTCCTCCCGATGTGCTGAATCATAATCTGGAAACCGTACCCAGACTGTACAAACAATGTCGTCCGGGTGCCGATTATGCTCACTCACTGAAACTGCTAAAGGATTTCAAAGCACAATTCCCGCATATTCCAACTAAATCCGGTCTGATGTTGGGGTTAGGGGAAACCGATGACGAGATCCTGGAAGTCATGCAGGATTTACGTAACCACCAGGTGGAAATGCTCACAATCGGTCAGTATTTACAGCCCAGTGTAGGACATTTGCCAGTCATGCGTTATGTCACGCCGGAAGGATTCAAGGAATTTGAGCGTGTGGCGCTCGCGATGGGCTTCAGTAACGCTGCTTGTGGTCCGATGGTGCGATCCAGCTATCATGCCGATTTGCAGGCACACGAATCCGGACTACTGTAATCCCGGATTAGGATTAAGCTCCGGTCACTGCAATGATTTCGAAATCATGGGTAATGTTTACAGTATTTTTTAGCATGATTGATGCCGAGCAGTATTTTTCCGCTGAGAGGTGGATGGCGCGCTCGACTGTTTGTGGATTCAAATCATGACCGGTGATAATGAAATGCAAGTGAATATCGGTGAATACTTTAGGGTCGACCTGCGCGCGCTCGGCTTCAATCTCGACTACACAGTCTCTTATATCCTGGCGGCCTTTTTTCAGAATTAACACCACATCGAACGTCGTACATCCTCCAAGTCCCATCAACAGCATTTCCATAGGACGTGGCCCCAGATTCTGTCCGCCAGCTTCGGGAGCTCCATCCATAAGCACGGAATGACCGCTATCCGACTCGGCCAGAAAACTGACATTTCCGTTCCATTTGATCCGTGTTTTCATTATTTTCAATCAATCCAGAATGACAAGGCTTTAATTACCCAAATAAAAAGCCGACGGTGTTAACGTCGGCTTATTTGCACCCGTATTAGAATTACTTCAGGGTCAGAATAAATTCTGCTAATACTTTGGCGTCCGCATCGGTCAGGGTTGCGCTACCGCCTTTAGGTGGCATTGGAACCTGGCCCCAAACACCATTACTTCCCTTGACAATCTTGTCGGCCAAGTAAGCAGCAGCATCGGCCTGTCCGGCATATTTGGCAGCAACATCTTTCAGTGCTGGTCCAACCAGTTTGGTGTCAACATTGTGGCAATTCAGACAGCCACTGTTTTTTGCCAATTCTGCGCTGGCGTGTACAACACCGGTCAATAATAAGGCTGATGCGGCTACGGCTCCTATTAATACTTTTTTCATATTTTTTCCTTATTAAAATTATAAAAGGGGCTTCATTCTACCCCGAACTTCACAGACATGCAGCAAATCCTGTAAATTTGTTGGAATAGGACACGTTCTTAAATGCCATATCAATCCGAATCCAAGCATTCACAATATCCGCCGCCTCCGATGATACTGCTTTTCTGAGACTTGGGAGCAAATTGATTAGTTCCAGTGAGAAAATCAAATTCCCCCTACACATGACAGCATGACACATTCTCATCTTAATGCTGACATTCAGAACAATATCAAGTCGAATTGGGCGCAATACCAATACACTTAAAACTTGTCGGTAATTGCACCGGCACTGGCACTAGAAACCAGCTTGGCATACTTGGCCAGAATACCCCGCACATAACGCGGCTGGGGCGGTTGCCAGGCAGCACGGCGCTGCGCCAGAACCTCATCGGATACATTCAACTGCAACAATCGCTGCTCCGCATCAATCGTAATGGAATCACCCTCCTGTACCAACGCGATCGTTCCACCAACAAAAGCTTCCGGCGCAACGTGCCCTACCACCATGCCATATGTACCACCAGAGAAACGTCCATCGGTAATCAATCCGACGGAATCACCCAAGCCTTCCCCGATCAGCGCAGCGGTTGGGGATAGCATTTCCCGCATGCCGGGACCGCCTTTCGGACCTTCGTAGCGAATCACCACAACATCGCCCGGCTGGATTTTGCGTGCCATGATGGCTGCCATGCAGGTTTCTTCCGATTCAAATACACGTGCAGGCCCGGTAATTTTAGGGTTCTTGATACCGGAAATCTTGGCCACACACCCTTCAGACGACAAATTGCCTTTGAGAATCGCCAGATGTCCCTGCGCGTACATCGGATGATCCCATTGCCGGATCACATTCTGATCAGCGCGGGATGTATCGGGAATATCTTTCAATACTTGCGCAATGGTTTGTCCGCTGATAGTGATGCAATCACCGTGCAATAATCCATGATTCAGCAGCATTTTCATTACTTGCGGAATACCACCGGCATGATGCAAATCGGCTGCCACATAACGCCCAGATGGCTTCAGGTCGCACAATACCGGTACTTTGGCACGGATGCGTTCAAAATCGTCTATGCTCCATTCGACTTCTGCAGCATGCGCAATCGCCAGAAAATGCAGAATGGCATTGGTCGAACCACCAACCGCCATGATTACGGCAACGGCATTTTCAATCGACTGGCGCGTGATGATATCGCGCGGCAGGATCTGCTTTTGGATCGCATGTACCAGCGCTTCGGCGGATTGCCCTGCACTGATCCGCTTCTCGTCGTCTTCTGCAGACATTGTGGAAGAGTACGGCAGACTCATGCCCATCGCCTCGAAAGCAGATGACATGGTATTTGCAGTGAACATACCGCCACAGGAACCCGCACCGGGACACGCATGCCGCTCGATCTGTAACAGCTCATTATCATCGATCTTATGCGCGCTGTGCTGCCCTACCGCTTCAAATACGCTGACCACCGTCAGATCCTGATTTTTATAGTGGCCGGGCTTGATCGTGCCACCGTAGACAAAAATCGCCGGCACATTCATGCGTGCAATGGCGATCATTGCACCCGGCATGTTTTTGTCACAACCGCCGATGGCGATCACGCCATCCATGCTTCCGCCCTGCACACAAGTTTCGATGGAATCTGCAATGACTTCCCGGGACACCAGTGAATATTTCATGCCCTCCGTCCCCATCGAAATTCCATCGGATACGGTGATGGTGCCAAACATCTGCGGCATCGCACCAGCCTTGCGCAAAGCGGATTCGGCCTGAAGTGACAATTCATTCAAGCCCTTGTTGCAAGGCGTGATCGTTGAATAACCGTTGGCTACGCCAACGATGGGCTTGTTGAAATCTCCGTCAGTAAAACCCACAGCACGCAACATGGCGCGACTCGGCGCATGTTGTGTACCTTGCGTGATGGTTTGACTGCGTTTATTGTCTGGCATAATTACTCCTGAAAGAGATAAAGATAAAATAGAATGAATATCAGCATGCAAAAGCGCGCTTGATATAATGATTGGCATTTTACCGTAAATAAGGTCAAAACTATGCTCGTT
Source organism: Nitrosomonas sp. (assembly GCA_017879645.1). GTDB lineage: Bacteria > Pseudomonadota > Gammaproteobacteria > Burkholderiales > Nitrosomonadaceae > Nitrosomonas. The sequence goes on along the minus strand of JAAEXZ010000014.1, from coordinate 33,494 downwards.
CATCCGCAAATCGATCCCGTAGCCATATCTGTCGGTCCCCTGTCGATACATTGGTATGGATTGATGTATCTGTTGGGATTCGCTGCGTTCATTCTGCTTGGACGGTATCGCATCAGACACAACCCGCATTGTGGATTCACTCCCGAAATACTCGACGACGCCCTTTTCTATGGCATGCTGGGAGTCATCATCGGCGGGCGTTTGGGCCATGTCCTGTTCTACCAGTTTGGATATTATGTACAACATCCGCTACATGTATTCGCAATCTGGGAAGGGGGCATGTCATTTCACGGTGGTTTTCTTGGTGTTTTCGTCGCCATGATTTTGCTTGCACGCAAGTATGAGCTGCCTTGGTTGACCGTGACCGATTTTATTGCACCACTTGTCCCTCCAGGACTAGGCGCGGGGCGAATCGGCAACTTTATCAACGCGGAGCTTTGGGGACGACCAACCGATGTACCTTGGGGTATGGTTTTCCCCTATGTCGATGAATTGCCACGGCATCCGTCCCAACTTTATCAGGCAGTGCTCGAAGGTATCGTATTGTTTCTCGTGGTCTGGATTTACTCTGCAAAACCACGCGCTACCGGTGCGGTAACCGGGGTGTTTGTGATGGGGTATGGCATCCTGCGCTCTTTTGCCGAATGTTTCCGCGAACCGGAGGATGGTTTCATGGGCATTCTGACACTAGGCATCACAATGGGACAATGGCTATCCATTCCGATGATACTGGCCGGTCTGACCATTTTCATCTGGTCAAGACGAATAACCATCCCAGAGCCTCACAAAAATACTTCACCGAATAAACGGAAGAAATGATGATCTGAATCGACTATTTCACCCAGTCATCGATTCAACTCAAAATAGAGAGAAAGTCATGATCAAGGCGCCGCCGCCTGTTGCGTAAATCAATGGACTATCCCACGTATGCGGTGAGAAGGCTTCAGCCAATGTAATCAATGCCGGCACGATTAAAAGCGCCACTACCAGCTGGGTGATGGTGAAATAGTGCTGAAAAGCCAGTATGGCGATGCAGGTCGTCACGAACACGCAAGCGCTGCCGACATAGCTTCGAACATATTTTTGCCGGGTGAACAGTGCGTAGGTTGCATACTTCTTTGTCCCAAAACGAATGCCAACCGGCTCGGCAAGTCCATCCCCAACCCCATTGGCAATAATGATGATCATCGCCAGTGGCAACATGTCATGACTCTCGAAGTAGTACAGCAACGGGATCAGCACGATATAGCTTGCAATAAACTGTGTATACAGCCAAATGAGCGTCATGGGACGATCTTCTGGTCTATCGAGTGAACGAAACATGATTGCAAGCACGGTACTACGTTGGCGCAATGGTGCAATGAAGCAAGTCAGAAACAATAATGCACATACGATGTCGCCCAAAAATGTGGCGGCATTCAGTGGATAATCAATGACGGTCTGTAGCACTGTCGGCAGAAAGAAAAAAGCAAAATGGTTGATTTTGCGTGTGTAATTGACTTTCACGTTATGGTGAATCACCCACAATCCATTCATGTAATGGATCAAGAATAATAGCGAATAAAGCACAGCATGATGTAACCAAAACTCAGAAGGCATAATCATTGCGTCTCCAGTCAAGTCGATGTTTATTCATTTATATTTTTCAGCACCACGCTTGGGCAACCTGCCACATTTGATCCCGATCATTTATCAATCGAAAAGACACTTTTTTCATTTCATGTGAATTTTCTCACTGAGTATTCGTAACGTAGTCCCTACAATTTCTCCACGTCATACATGAACGAATCACACAATTAATCTTTCTGGAATGGAGAAAAAAATGACCTATCACTATGAATTAGATGAAGCAAATTCTGATCTACAGGAAACGATCGATACCGATGCGCTGGATGATCTGTCCGATGACGATTTCAGACTGAGTTATTGCTGCGACGATGATTATAACGATCATTTCAGTCATGACCTGATTTCGGGAGGAGTCAGTTTCAGTGGTAACCTGGGGCACGATGATTGGGTATGATGGCAACAGGTCCAGGCACCCGGAACGCATTTCTGGCCTACGCCACCACAGCTCTATATGTCAAAAAGGGCAACGATCCATTGTAAAAAAATCAATCGATCGTTGCCGCACATCTCTCATTTCATCTCAGAAAATCCAGAATGTAGATCTGATGGTCACACTCACTTGGGTTGTTTAACCTTGCGCAGATAGGGTTTCACGGTATCCCAGCCATCCGGATATATTTTTTGCGCTTCTTCATTGCTTACCGATGGAACAATGATGACATCCTCGCCCTGTTGCCAGTTCACTGGCGTGGCAACCTTGTGCTTTGCCGTCAACTGCATTGAATCCAGAACACGCAATATCTCGTTGAAGTTACGACCTGTCGTCATGGGATAGGTCATCATGAGCTTGATATTTTTGTCCGGTCCGATGATAAATATCGAACGCACCGTGGCATTGGTCATGGCAGTTCTTCCCTGCGCCGTACCCGACTCATCGGCTGGAAACATATTGTACAGTTTTGCAATCTCGAGACTGGTATCGGCAATCACCGGATAACGAACGGATGTTTTCCCCACCTCTTCCACATCTTTTAGCCATTTCTGGTGATCGTCCAGTGGATCGATGCTGAGTCCGATGATTTTGGTATGACGTTTATCGAATTCGGACTGGATACTGGCCATGTATCCCAACTCGGTCGTACAAACCGGTGTAAAGTCCTTCGGATGCGAAAACAAAACGGCCCAGCTGTCCCCGATCCAGTTATGGAAATCGATTTTTCCCTGCGTCGTTTCTGCTTGAAAATTGGGTGCCTGATCATTGATGCGTAATGACATATCTAACTCCTCGATGTTGTATTGATTGAATGGACGGATGAACGACACTGTGCTGAACGGTTGGAAGTAAATTACGAACACAGATGTCTTGTCAACACACAGTATCGCTGAGATCGTAATGATTAACCAGAAATCATTGTAATGGCAACGTATTTAAGACTCGTACCACTGATTCGCCGTTGGAATTTTTACCATGGCTTCCCGGATTCAAATTCCGTATTCCGTTTTCATCGATCAAGCATGTTTTTCATGTTCAGTCCCGTGCGTTGCTGCCTCCGGTTTTTAGGCATAGACTTACATTCCGATCAAGACATATCTGCAAAAATATCTTAATACGGAGGGAAATCAAATGAAACGCACGCTACTTTCCACAATAGCCGGGTTATCGTTAGTTGTTACAAATGCAGCATGGGCCGCAGTATTCTCCATCAATGTACAAAATTTTGCTTACACTCCTAGCCCCATCTCGGTCAATATTGGCGACACGGTAACCTGGACCAATCATGACGGAGCGACCCATAGCACAACGGAAAACAATAATGCCTGGGCCAGCGATCTGAATCCTGGCAGTTCATTCAGTTTTACTTTTAACAATCCCGGTACGTACAATTATTTTTGCCGCTTCCATCCGGGTATGGTGGGTACGATAGAAGTCACTGGTCAGGGCACGACTGATCCCATGGCCTGCCTTTTCAGTTGGGCTGAAACCAATTATCCGCAACTGTTTGCTCCTGCCGGCAATCCCGACTTTCTAACCTTTCCTCCCTATACCTACCGTTTTTACCCGGTAACCAATTCATACCTGGCTTTCTCATCCGCAGATAGCAATATTCACTATATGCTTGGAGCAGAAGGAATTGTGCATGATGCCGGTCCGGTTGCAGATTGGCTCAATATTGCGGGTTGCAATGCCCAATAAAGCTAAATTCCAAACGATAACAATGCGCCAGGTGATTGGGAACGATCAAGTCTGAATGATACCTCTGGCAGAGCATCGTGATCTGTGGAGATTAAAGCGGCCAGAATGCTTATGGATTGGACTTCGCCTTGGATCGTCTGGCCAAAACGAGTCCGGTAAAACTGAAAATACCAGCCATGGTCAGGAACAGACCGACAGCCGATGTTCCTCCGTAATTACTCAGAGCCTGAGCGACAAGAGGGGCTAACGCCCCTCCCAGGATACCTCCGGCATTAAATGCGACAGACGATCCCGTGTAGCGCACCCGTGGAGGAAACAGTGATGGCAACCACTCTCCCAGTGGACCATAGACAAATCCCATGATAAACAGGGCCAGCGACAATCCAATCCATACCAGCCATAGCGACCCCGAACCCAGCAAAGGCCCGAATATCAACCCCAGACCGATTGTCGCGGCACATCCTCCTGTCAGTACTCTGGCGGCACTACTCGAGTCCGAACGCACACCTGCGACAATGATACCCAGCACCAAAAACAAAATGGCAGCCAACTGCACAGCCAGAAAGACCTCGCGGTCGTAACCTAAAGATGTCGTGCCATACGCCAATGCAAAGGCCGTCGACAGATAAAATATGGCAAAACAGGCAACCACGGCAAAGACACCGGAGAAAGTCGTAACCAGATGGTTTTTTAAAAGTTCTCCAATGGGAACCGGGACCGGTGCATCCTCTCTGAGTGCCTGCGCAAACTCCGGTGTCTCATTGATTTTTAACCGAACCCACAACCCCAGACCTACCAGAATAGCGCTGGCCAGAAAGGGAATGCGCCATCCCCAGGCAATGAATTCTTCATTAGTCAGTACCATACCCAGCAAAAGAAACAATCCGTTGGCAGCAATGAATCCGATTGGAGCCCCCAGTTGCGGTACCATGCCAAAGCGCGCCCGCCATCCCGGCGGGGCATTCTCGACAGCCAGCAGGGCTGCACCGCCCCATTCGCCGCCAAGCCCCAGCCCTTGCCCAAACCGCAAAATGCACAATAACAAGGGTGCCAACCAACCGGCCATGGCATAAGTCGGAAGAAAAGCAATCAGTAGCGTCGAAACGCCCATTAGCATGAGCGAAGCCACCAAGGTGGATTTGCGACCGATCCGATCGCCAAAATGTCCAAATAATACCGCACCAAAAGGACGGGCAATGAATGCCAGACCGAAGCTCAGGAAGGACAGCATCAGTTGTGCCGCAGGCGAGCTGGCTGGAAAGAACAATGGCCCGAATACCAGCGCAGCTGCCGTCGCATAGATATAAAAATCGTAAAATTCGACCGCAGTGCCAACCAGACTGGCGACCAGGATACGGCGATGCTGACGGAAGGGATGACTCATATTCGTATTTTCTTCGATGCTTTGGGCTATGTCGCAGATAAAAACAGTAGCATCGCAGACTGAAACAGCGAAAATGAAAACAATCGATCAATCTGATTGCAACGCGGCATGATGGGATGTATTGCTAGTCAGGTATGAATTTCAGGACATTACCATTGATGCAATAGCGCTTGAATGTCGGTGGTGGTCCATCGTCAAAGACATGACCCAGGTGAATTCCAGAACTGGCACTGCGCACTTCCGTACGCTGCATGCCGTGAGAATGATCTTCATGCAACGTCACCGAACCTGGAACAGGATCAATGAAGCTGGGCCATCCGGATTGACTGTCGAATTTGGTTTGGCTGAGAAATAACGGCGCACCGGATAGGGGATCGACAAATTTTCCAGGACGCTTTTCGTCAAGATTGGTCGCCGTAAATGGCAGCTCCGTACCCTGCCCAAAAGCAATCTTCTGTTGTTCAGGCGTCAACAACTGATATCCCAGCCATTTCCAGAAATTGGCCTGCTCACCGGTATAACCGGTATAACGCGCTACTTCTTTGCCTGCTCTGAACAATACAACGGTCGGTGCGGCAAACAGTGGTTTTTCCAATGTCCAGTCGGTCGGTGCATAGGCACTCAATGTCACGACGACAGGCACTGTTGCCTGCCAGGCATCGAGAATCTCCTTGTCGAATAATCTGCAAAATTCACAATGTTCGGCTTCGAATACAATCAGTTGTTGTGCATAATCGAGATCTTTACCTGCGAGTGGTTTTAGTAGTCTGGATTTATCCTGTTCGGCTACAACCGGCGAAATCGAACCGGTCGTTGTCGGATATTTCACACCGGTGCCTCCTAATCCACAGTAACCATTCGGATTCTTTTGCAAATAATTCTGATGGTATTCCTCGGCAGCCATGTAATGCCGAAGTGGCAGGATTTCCGTCGTCACCGATCCGTATCCGGCGGTGTTCAGAGCTTGCTGATACACTTTCAACGTGGCCTGCGCCACACTTTGCTGCGATTCATTTTGTGTGTAGATGGCACTGCGATAATTGCTGCCGATGTCATTTCCCTGACGATCGCCCTGGGTTGGGTTATGGTTCTCCCAGAATCCGGCCAGAACGCTTTCCAGACTGACTTTATCGGGATCAAACGTTACCTTGATTACTTCGGCGTGATTGCGTGCAGTGGTCCTGCCAGTACGTAGCTGATTCTCGTGATTCAGAATCTGCTGATAGCCCATGCCGGGAATATCTCCGCCAGCATAACCACTCTCCACATCAACGACACCGGGTATCTCGCTCATACGCTTTTCAGCCCCCCAGAAACACCCCATACCCAGAACAATAAAATCCATTTTTGAATCCAAATGTGATTGAGTTGATGCTGTGGTCCTTTCAATTCGAGCCACGACCGAAAAAACAATTAAACTGGCTAATGCCAGAATAAAAACTTTCACTGCCTATAACCCAATAGTTTAGGGATCGGTGGCAAACTATATTTTTCAGTGTCGCTATTGTGCACGATTATCCTTTTCGCAGTATGTCCACGAGTTTCGCCAGAGCCTGACCACGATGACTGATACGGTTTTTTTGTTCGGCCGTCAATTCAGCCGAGGTTTTATTCCATTCAGATAACAGGAAATGGGGGTCATACCCAAATCCTCCTGTGCCGCGCGGCTCATCAACAATTTCGCCATACCATGAACCATCGACAATAATCGGCTGAGGATCATCGGCATGACGCACCAGGACGATCACGCAGTAATAATAGGCACGACGGTTGGTTCTGCCTTGCAGTGCCTCGACCAGCTTACGGTTGTTGCTTGCATCCGATCTGGGTTCGCCGGCGTAACGTGCAGAATTGACTCCAGGTGCTCCACCAAGGGCCATGACGCAAATACCGGAATCGTCTGCAAGAGCAGGCAGACCGGAACAACGACTGGCATGACGGGCTTTGGTCAGTGCATTCTCGACAAAGGTTACATGCGGCTCCTCAGCTTCACTGATCGAGTAATCGGATTGCGACACGACATCAATGGCCAGTGGCGCGAGCAATTCGTCAATTTCGCGCAACTTTCCCGGGTTGTTACTGGCAATGACCAGCTTGGTCAGTTCACCCACGATGCATCCCACTCTCAGTCAGCGCGCTCTGCTGCAAGCAAATCAGTTCCTGAATACCTCGTTGAGCCAGATCGAGCATCGAATTCAGTTCGTCACGACTGAATGGATTGCCCTCTGCCGTACCCTGTACTTCAACCAGTCCGAGATTTCCGGTCATGACCACGTTCATATCGGTATCGCAAGATGAATCTTCGTCATAATCCAGATCGAGAACCGGTATGCCTTGATAGATACCCACCGACACAGCCGCCACATGATCCTGGATCGGTGTTGCCTCGATAAGCTGTTTTGCCAGCAAATGACTCACGGCATCGTGCAGCGCCACAAAAGCACCGGTAATACTCGCAGTACGCGTACCGCCATCAGCCTGGATGACGTCGCAATCGATATGGATTGTGCGTTCGCCCAATTTCTTCAAATCCACCACGGCACGCAAAGCACGACCGATCAATCGCTGGATTTCCATGGTTCGCCCCGTTTGCTTCCCCTTGGCAGCTTCACGTTGCATGCGCGTATGTGTTGAACCCGGCAACATGCCGTATTCGGCAGTCAGCCAGCCTTGCCCCTGACCTTTCAGAAAGGGCGGCACCTGTTCCACGATACTGGCTGTGCAGATTACTTTGGTGTCACCGCATTCGATCAATGCCGATCCGGTGGCATGTTTGATATATTGGCGAGTGATCTTGACCGGACGAACTTGTGCGGGTGTGCGCTGATGACTTCTTATCATATCAATGTAATTTTAGGTCAAAATTTTAGTTGCCAAAACGAAACACAGGCTTGGCTGGGGAGCCTGCCGAGAGCGTCAGTACTTCATAACCATCATCAGTTACAAGTACCGTATGTTCCCACTGTGCCGAAAGGCTTCCATCCTTGGTAGTAATGGTCCAGCCATCGGGCAAATGACGGATCGCCGCCTTCCCGGCATTGATCATGGGTTCGATGGTAAAAATCATTCCCGATTTGAGTTCCAGTCCGGTATTAGGTTTTCCGTAGTGCAATACTTGCGGGTTTTCATGAAATTTCGCACCGATGCCGTGACCGCAGAATTCCTTGACCACGCTATACCCGACACCTTCAACCAGTTTCTGAATGGCATAGCCTACATCCCCCAAACGCTTGCCAGGCCTGACTTCTTCAATTCCTCGCCACATGGCTTCGTATGTCACTTCACATAACCTTCTGGCTTGAATCGATGGCTCCCCGACATAAAACATGCGACTAGTGTCACCATGATATCCTTGGTAAATCACGGTGATATCGATATTGATGATATCGCCGTTTTTTAACTTCTTTTGGCCTGGAACACCATGGCAAATTTGATTGTTAACCGATGTGCAAATCGATTTGGGATAGGGTGAATGTCCGGAAGGGGCATAATTGAGCGGTGCGGGAATAGTTTGCTGCACATCAACCATGTAGTGGTGACAAAGCGTATCCAGCTCCTCTGTTGTAATGCCCGCAACAACGTGTGGTGTGATGAAATCCAGCACTTCTGAAGCCAGTCGCCCGGCAATACGCATTGTTTCAATTTCTTGTGGCGTTTTTATTGTTACTGTCATTGATTCTAAATGTATGCGTTAAATAATAAGGGAAAAGATGTAAGCGATCAGCGTTGAATCAGTATTCACACTTTATCTCGATCAGTTGAGTACCTGTAAACGGTTCGATCAATTTCTGCAATTGCGTTCTGAGCATAGGATCGGCGCTCGACAAAACAATTTTCTTGAGCTCCACATTACGGCTTTCCATCATCACATTGCTGATTCCTTTGATTTCAATTTCTTTCCGGTACTTGTCGGCTTCTTGCTGATCCGTGTACATTGCCAGTGAGATGGCATTTTTCCATTTATCGTCATCCTTAACCCTGAAGCTGACAATCCCAAGGTTTCTCAATTTATTGATCACTCGATTCGCAGTTTCCTTGTTGGGAAGCGGTGGAATGTACAACCAGTATAATAACGCCGCTCCTGCCGTTTCAATGCGATACGATTGCTCCGACACCAACTCTGCAATCACCATTTCAGCATATTGCGTTTGTTCTTCGTAAAAATTACCCCATTCTAAACAATTCTGCTGCACAGGCAATATGACAATTTTCCCAGGATCGTATACTTTGCCGGGCAAAGTCACATTATTTTCATGATTAACTAATTGCGTAACAATCAGATAACCGATATTGGCCAGTATCAAGAGAATAAAGATTATTTTCATTGAAAAATAAAATTTTAAAAATTGATATTAACTGAATTTTGTTGTTAAGGTTTCTTCGCCTTGCTAAAATACCGCTCGGATTATCACATACCCACCCACTTTAAACGTAATTAAAGAACGGATTACAACTATGAACATTCTCAGAAATACATTTGTGTTGATAGCTTTGGCTCTGTCAGCACCCATCTCAGCCGAGACGACCGCAGAAGATACTCCACCTGAAGCACCTGCACCAGTTGCAGCACCGGCCGCTCCAGTAGGAGCAGAACAAATCGCAGCGGGTGTTTGTGCCGGTTGCCACAATGCCGATGGCAATAGCGTCATTCCAATGAACCCGATTCTGGCGGGTCAGCAAGCCGAATACATCACCAAACAGTTAATGGACTTCAAGGGTACAGACACCGATCCTGCCAAGCGCAACAGTCCAGTCATGTCTTCCATGGTAGCCACTTTATCAGCCGAAGACATGAAAAGCCTGGGCGACTATTATGCCAAGCAAAAAACCTCGCCCAGCCAGGCTCCTGCAGATGAAAAATTACTAGCAACCGGAAAAATCCTTTATCACGGTGGTAATATCGAAAATGGCGTTCCAGCTTGTGCAAGCTGTCATGGCCCAACAGGTGCCGGCATCCCACCTCGTTATCCGGCCGTCTCCGGTCAACATGCCGAATATACATTGACACAGCTTAACCAATTCAACACCGGTGATCGCGATAATGACAATAAAGTAATGCAGAAAGTCCTGACGCGCATGAGCGCGCAAGACAAACGTGCCGTCGCTGCTTACATCTCCACCATGCGTTAAAATTGTATAAAAATTTTTAATTAAACCAGGAAATTGCATTACTTGATCACACAATTTCCTGGTTTTTAAACTATTACTCTCATTGATCAGTTATCAATAGATAATGAGAAGATTCTTTGGCAACTCATCAAATATTCTCAATCCTTGCTAGTCTTAGCTTTCATAAATCATAATTTATAATTTCAGAAATTAATTCTTCAACGCAATGACAAATACATCCACAATCAATATAGATTATTTTATTTCAATAAGTTATGTAGTTTTCTAAAAATTTAAAATCCAAGAATAAATCAATTTCTTATGCCATTTAGCTTTAGTAATCAACTAAGTACTATTATCGGTTATGCAGAACAAAGAAATCCTCGATCTGTTCTTGATATCGGTATTGGGATGGGACAGTACGGCTTTCTTTTACGAACCAATTTGGAGAATGTCAATCTTTTTGATATCCATGGAGAAACGGCTAAGCAACGCGATAGAGCAGAGTGGCAAGTTCGAATTGACGGCATTGAAGGGTATGCAGGGTACTTAACGCCTGTACATACATACGCATATACCAATATTATGATTGGGAATGCCATGGCATTGCTACCCAGCTTAGCCGATGGCACTTATGACTTGGTACTGGCTATCGATATCCTTGAACATTTCGATAAGGATCAAGGAAAAATATTTTTAAAAGAATGTCAGCGTGTATCGAAAGCAAGTGTACTTATCAGCACCCCTAAAGAGTTTATTGAACAAGAAGTAGCGGCTAATCCACTAGAAAATCATCGATCTCACTGGAACAAAGAGGAACTGAAGCTTCAGGGCTTCAACTATTTTTTACCCAATGAACTGAGTCTGATTGCAATTTCAGAAAAATAAAATATCTTAATTTAAGGGCGATCAATTTGATTGATCGCCTCTTTCTGTAACTTCTTGCACTCACCAATTTTTAAAAATCTTATTTGAAGTCATCAAAGTTTTTTCTATATCGCTGTCACTATGGACAATGGACACAAAACCTGCCTCAAAAGCTGATGGTGCAAAATAGATACCTTCATCCAGCATGGCATGAAAAAAACGATTGAAAGCATCCTTGTCGCATTGCATCACTTCACTAAAACTCGTTGGTGATTGTTTGCTGAAATAGATTCCAAACATTCCACCAATTGACTGCGCACTAAAATCAATACCATGTGATTTTGCAGATGCAGAAAGCCCTTCAACCAGTTGCCGGGTTTTTTCAGATAACACTTCATAAAAATCAGGCTGTTGAACCTGTTTTAGTGTAGCCAATCCGGCTGCAACTGCAACGGGATTACCGGACAGTGTTCCGGCTTGATAGACCGGACCAAGCGGCGCCAAACATTGCATGATATCGCGACGCCCTCCAAAAGCAGCCATGGGCATACCCCCACCAATCACTTTACCCAGAATCGTCATATCCGGCTTGATCTGATAGAGTGCTTGTGCGCACCCTAGACCGACTCGGAAACCGGTCATCACTTCATCGAATATCAAAACACTATTGTTTTGTGTGCATAGATTACGCAACCCACCCAGAAATTCGGGCTTGGGTGCAATCAGATTCATGTTACCGGCAACAGGCTCAACGATAACGGCAGCAATCTCTTTACCCCATCGATTGAATGCTTCTTCCAATCCATTCACATCGTTATAATCCAGAACGATAGTATGTCCTGCCGTTTCTGCTGGCACACCGGCAGAGCTTGGGTTGCCAAACGTCAGTGCACCCGAACCTGCTTTGACCAATAGCGAATCATCATGACCATGATAGCAACCTTCGAATTTGATAATTTTACTTCTGCCGGTATACCCACGTGCCAAGCGTATTGCACTCATGCCAGCTTCCGTTCCAGAGCTTACCAAGCGCACCTGTTCGATCGACGGCACAAGCTGACAAATTAGTTTTGCAATTTCCAACTCAGATGCCGTTGGTGCACCAAATGTCAATCCATTTTGCGCGGTGCTTTGAACAGCCCTGACAACTTCAGGGTGCGCATGGCCGAGAATCAGGGGTCCCCAGGACCCCACATAATCGATGTACTGCTTGCCATCAGCATCCCAAAAATAGGCCCCTTCCCCGCGTTGAAAAAAAACGGGCTCACCACCCACCGACTTGAAAGCTCGAACAGGAGAATTTACTCCACCAGGAATATAATGTTGCGATTCTTCGAATAATTGATGATTGCGTGAAGTCATATTTAGCTCATTTATTTGATTGAAATTATTATTGGATCGGTTTGCTGAAGTTTTGAAAAAGGCAGGAATAACGAGAGGCTCTTTCCCTGATATCGGCAGATTGAAACAAATCGGCACACACCGCAACGGCTGCGCACCCACTGTTGATAACCAATTCCACATTGGACAACTGGATTCCACCGATACCGATAATCGGTACAGTCACTTTCTGCCTTGCAATCTGCATCAAATCAGCCGGGACACTTACAGCAGCCGGTTTGGTAGATGAAGGAAAGAAAGCACCAAAAGCAATGTAATCAGCCCCCTGCTCTTCAGCTAAAACAGCCAGATCGAGTTGATTGTAACAGGATGCGCCGATGATCTTATTCTTTCTCCATTCTTCCCTGGCAGCCTGAATCGACCCATCGCTGCTACCCAGATGCACGCCATCCGCATCAACCGATATAGCTAATTGCAGATGATCGTTAATAATGAGTGGAATTTGATATTGCCTGCATAACTGCGCCAATGCGGCAGCCTGTTCTCGTAAAAGGGATTCACTGGCTAGTTTGTTGCGATATTGTAAAAGTCGGACTCCCCCATCCAAAGCTTGCCGCACTCTATGCAGCAGGTCTTGTGTATTTTCAGTATCCGGCGTAATCGCATAAAGACCACTAATTTCTGTGTTTCTCAATGACACTTCCTTCACTGGTACTTTCTTCCTCACCTTTGGCCCAGAAAAACCGGTTTGGAATATATTGTCCCATTCCTGGTCTGAAACCGGCACGTAAGGCATGCCAAGTATAGTCCTGCGCTTCCACGACGCTCTCACTCATCGATAATCCATTGGCCAGTGAGGCCGCTATGGCAGACGCCAGCGTACAGCCGGAACCATGATAGGTATTTTCAAGCCGTTTCCATTCATCCGACCGAACGATACCATCGGCGGCATACAAGGTATTTGTGACATGCAATGTGTTTTCATGGGTTCCGGTAATCAACACATATTCACATCCCATATCCAGCAATCGCTGTGCACAAAGCCCCAGATCCAGCTTGGATTCACTCTGATCTGTATCTTGCACGGCCAAATGGCGCGCTTCCAAGCTATTGGGTGTCAGGATGGTCACTTGCGATAACAACAATTCGCGCATGGCATCGATCGTTTCTTCATTGGCAAGTTCATCGCCCCGACCCGACGTCAGTACCGGATCCATCACCACAGGAATATGCGGATAATCCGAAATGATCTCGGCAATAGTCGCAATAATCTCGACACTACCCAACAAGCCGATTTTAAATGCATTGACAGGCATATCTTCCAGTACCGCACGTGCCTGGTCAGCGACCCATTCCGCATCCAATGGCATGACATCATCCACTCCGGTTGTATCCTGAACCGTAATGGCTGTGACAATTGAAAGCGGATGACAACCCATGCTAGCTATGGTGAGCATATCTGCCTGCAAACCAGCTCCACCGCTAGGGTCATTAGCTGCAAAAGAAAGTACGATAGGGGGTGGCTGTAACATACATTAATACCGTAAAATGTCATTTTAACCTAAAAGGAACTAGCTATCTATCATGCCTAGTGAAGAAAACCATCAATACAATCGGTATATGTGCCTAATTTGTGGCTACATTTATGATGAAGCTTTGGGATCTCCAGACGAAGGCATCCCCGCTGGTACACGTTGGGAAGATGTGCCTATCAATTGGACCTGCCCGGAATGTGGTGCACGCAAAGAAGATTTCGAGATGGTGAAAATCTGATGCGCATCCTGCATACCATGCTACGCGTTGGAAATCTCGAGAAATCTTTGACTTTTTATACGCAAGTGCTGGGAATGAAACTGCTGCGCCAGAAAGAATATCCCGAAGGACGGTTCACATTGGCTTTTGTGGGCTTCCAGGACGAAGAAAGCGGGGCCGTACTCGAGTTGACCTATAATTGGGACACGGGGTCCTACAACTTGGGTACAGGCTATGGGCATATTGCTGTTGAAGTCGAGAATGCTTATGAAGCATGTGAAAATACAAAGAAATTAGGTGGAAAGGTAATTCGTGAAGCGGGTCCGATGAAACATGGCTCTACCGTAATTGCATTTATCGAAGATCCGGATGGATATAAAATTGAATTCATTCAGAAGAAACGCTGATTTCTCTTCGAAATACCGGAGTACGTGAGAAATACCGTCGGTCAGCCTTGCAGCAAAAAAATCGTGGGAATTTTGTTTATATCCGGCAATGTAGTGGATCGCCATTCCCTGATCGACCTGGTGACAATCCATTCTTCTATGCTAGTCAAGTGACTGGCAATACACAGTTCGGTATCAGCTTGACAAGTTGTCACCAGATGCTCGAATACTTTCTGATTACGATACGGCGCCTCGATAAAAATCTGTGTTTGTTTCTGGTCTATTGAAATTCTTTCCAGTTTTCTTATTTTTTCTTCGCGCTCGTGTTTATCGGTTGGCAAATAACCATTGAAGGCAAAACATTGACCATTCAATCCAGAAGCCATCAGTGCCAATAAAATGGAAGATGGCCCCACCAATGGAATGACAATGATTTTTTTCTGGTGAGCCATCCGAACCAACTCCGCTCCGGGATCCGCGATTGCCGGACATCCCGCTTCCGATAACAACCCCACATCATACCCCGCCAGAATGGGGTGCAATAAAGTTTCCAAATCCCGGAAGGCTGTATGTTCATCCATGATTTGCAAATCAATCGCCTGCAGCGGCAATACTGTATTGATTTGCTTCAGAAACTGCCGAGCTGTCTTGGGATGTTCGACAATAAAATGTGAGATATCTGCAATACTGGTCTGTACTGCAGAAGGTATCACCCAATCCAGTTCCCGCGAGCTGATCGGAATAGGAATCAAATAGAGCTTCCCCTTTCCAAGAGTGGATGAAGTACAGCTTTGCATCAAATACCAACTCCTGAAATAAAAAAAGATTAGTGCAGAATGCGAGGAACGCTCAAAATGAATTCGGGTATGGCAACATCAAAATGCATACCATCTTCAGCAGCCATCTGATAGCTCCCCTTCATTGATCCCACTGGCGTTGAAATGACCGTGCCACTGGTATATTCAAAACTGTCCCCAGGTTTCAGTAGCGGTTGTTCACCAACGACTCCTAGTCCCCGAACCTCCTGCGTGGTGCCGTCTCCGTGATTGATAATCCAGTGCCGACTGATGAGTTGCGTTGTCACATTACCGATATTGGCAATGGTAATGGTATAGGCGAAAACATGCCGATCTGCTTCGGTATCCGACTGATCGGGCAGATACGTCGTACGAATACTGATATCGATCTCATATTTTTTTTCTTCGGCCATTCAATTTAACTCGTATTAGATATTTAAATACTGTATCAAGAAAAAATAAAAAAGCGTACCTGTTAGGAGAATTTATTTATCAATGTCTGCTTCTTTTTACGCGCGAATGCCATGATTTGCGGTTAAAATAGCATCTTTATTATTAGAAGAAAAAGAGGTTTTTTCATGTTTCGCATAGCACCCAGCATACTTTCTGCCAATTTCGCCAAGCTCGGTGAAGAAGTCAAAGCTGTCATCGATTCAGGCGCCGATATTGTTCACTTTGATGTCATGGACAATCACTATGTCCCTAATCTGACCATTGGCCCCCTCGTTTGCGAGGCGATTCGACCTGTTACCGATGCCATCATCGATGTTCATCTGATGGTCGAGCCAGTGGATCGTATCATTCCGGATTTTGCCAAAGCCGGAGCCAATATTATTTCATTTCACCCCGAAGCATCCCGACATATCGATCGCACCATTGGACTGATCAAAGAGCAAGGCTGCAAGGCCGGACTCGTTTTCAATCCTGCCACACCACTATCTTATCTCGATCACGTGCTCGACAAACTCGACCTGGTACTGATCATGTCCGTCAATCCGGGATTTGGAGGACAAAAATTCATACCTGAGGCCCTGAACAAACTCCGTGCAGTGAGACAGCTCATCGATGCAAGCGGAAAAGACATTCTGCTGGAAATCGACGGTGGTGTTAAGGTAGACAATATTGCAGAGATAGCCCGGGCCGGGGCTGACACCTTTGTCGCCGGATCAGCAATCTATCAAGCCGGAAATGATACCGATCCGCACCGATATGACACGATCGTGGCTGCATTCCGTGCTGAATTGGCGACCGTTATCTAACTTTATATCTACCGATCCTATTAAATTTTTCCTCTGAATAAATGAATCCTAGTTTTTCGCATCTTGCTTCCACTTCAGGCAGCAATTCGGAATCTCCTCTAGCCATTAAAGTGATCATGATTGACCTGGACGGTACATTGCTGGATACCGCCGAAGATCTGGCACTGGCTGCAAATCTGATGCTGAAGGAGCTCGGCATGTCCGAGCAACCCACTTCAACCATCCGATCCTATATTGGCAAAGGGATACAAAAACTGGTCAAACGAACATTGACTGGCCAACTCGATGGTGAACCCGATGCCGCATTATTCGCCAAAGCATTACCGATCTATGAACACCATTATGCCAATAATCTCAGTGTTCATACTCGACCCTATCCAGGTGTGCTTGAGGGTATTCAGGCCATGCAAAAAATTGGTTTCAAACTGGCATGTATCACCAACAAGGCCGAAGCATTTACATTGCCATTGTTGCGTTCAACCGGTCTATACGACAAATTTGAGATTATCCTATCCGGCGACAGTCTGCCGAAAAAAAAGCCTGATCCAATGCCACTGACACATATCTGCCAACATTTCCAGACAGCACCGCAGCAGGCACTGCTAATCGGAGACTCGCTGAATGATGCCATAGCCGCCAGAGCAGCCGGATGTCATGTATTTTGTGTCCCTTATGGCTACAACGAAGGACGTAATGTCTATGAGCTGGATTGCGATGCCATCGTAGCGTCTTTGCTGGAAGCAACCCATCGGATCGCCCTGCCTTAATTTGATACCATGACCGAAGCAGAATTCGAGCAATTAGCCCAACAAGGATTCAATCGCATTCCCGTCATACTGGAAACATTTGCTGATCTGGATACACCATTGTCGATCTACTTGAAACTGGCCAACCAACCTTTTTCGTATTTGCTGGAATCGGTACTGGGTGGTGAACGCTTTGGTCGATTCTCTTTTATTGGCTTACCGGCAGCAACCCGTATCGAAGTCCGCGATGACCGGATCACAACGATTACCCCGGATCAAACCGAAACAGTCACTTCCGATGACCCGTTAGCTTTCATACAAACTTTTCTGGAACAGTTCAAGGCTGCACCCTGCCCTGCCGGGCTATCCCGATTCTGTGGCGGTCTTGCAGGTTATTTTGCCTACGACACTGTGCGCTACATCGAAAACCGCTTACGGAATCATACCAAGCCCGACACATTGAATACACCCGATATCCTGCTATTACTATCGGAAGAACTGGCTGTCGTGGATAATCTCTCCGGCAAGCTCTATCTGATTGTTTATGCTGATCCAAACAAAAAGCACGCTTACACGGCAGCGTGCAACCGACTCAAAATCTTGCTGGATCAATTACGACAGACCGTACACATTCCGGAAGCGCACCCCACTGTCAGCACGGTGGCCTTATCTGAATTTCCGGAAGCCGAATTCAAAGCCGCAGTAGAAAAAGCCAAACAATACATTTACGATGGCGACATCATGCAGGTGGTATTGTCGCAGCGTACCAGCAAGCCTTTTAGTGCTTCTCCATTGGCATTGTATCGTGCACTGCGCAGCCTCAATCCGTCGCCCTACATGTTTTATTATGATTTTGGCGATTTTCATATCGTGGGCGCTTCACCTGAAATCCTGGTACGTCTGGAAAACAATACAGTAACGGTCCGACCGATCGCCGGAACCAGGCCTCGTGGCCAGAATCCACAGCATGATGCCGAACTGGCGACCGATCTGCTGTCTGATCCCAAGGAAATTGCCGAGCATGTGATGCTGATGGATTTGGGCAGAAACGACATTGGTCGCATTGCCCAGACCGGATCGATCAAAGTAACCGAAAAGATGAAAATCGAAAATTATTCTCATGTAATGCACATCGTGTCCAATGTCGAGGGCCAACTAAAACCTCAACTCTCGGCCATCGATGTGCTGCGGGCAACTTTTCCTGCCGGTACGGTCAGTGGTGCACCCAAGGTCCGAGCAATGGAAATCATTGACGAACTGGAAGTATCCAAACGCGGCATTTATGCAGGCGCAGTAGGCTACCTGGGATTCAATGGGGACATGGACTTGGCCATTGCCATTCGTACCGGCGTAATCAAAGATGGTTTGTTGCACATACAAGCCGGTGCTGGTATTGTTGCCGACTCTGTTCCCCAGAACGAATGGATTGAAACACAAAACAAGGCAAAGGCTGTGATCCGTGCTGCCGAAATGGCCGAATGCGGATTGGACAGTAAAACCGATTTCTAAAACAGCCAGAGTAAATGACTACATTTACTCTGGTTTCTATATTGTATTAACTCGCAATCAGTGCCGATTCTATTTCGGCAAAACTCTTGGCAACATTGGTTGGCACAATTACGGTACCCAATTGTTTCTCGATCTGAGTCCAGGAAAAAATTCCACATATTCTCGGCAGATTGATTATCTGATCATCGATTACCAAGGCATGCAGGCGTCCGCTGTCCCGTAAACTCGATACGATGTTACCCACCCTGGCATGCATGACCTCGGCCAGTGATATGGCCTCAAGCTTTTCGAATGGCGTCATGATATCCATGACCAGAATCTCGTTATGCTTAACCCCTCTTTCCTGGATGAATCGCATTGGCTTTTCACCCAGAATGTCAGTCGCAGTGATGATTCCAGCCAATGAATCATCACCATGCAAAACCAGCAAGGTGCGTATACCACGTTGCATCATATAGGTATTGGCAATTTCCATGGTAGTTTCTGGTGTAATCACGGCAGCCGGTATTTTGCGCAAATCGGTCATGACTTCCATCGCCGGAGAATCAAACGTGACTGAATTGGAAGATGCAGGTTTGGAGATGTGTACGGTGCCTGTTAAATGCTGTGCAGCAAGTGATTTATATTCATTCAGCATGTTATTTACTCCTCAATTTAGGGTTGAAGGAAATCACCTGACTTCAAAATAGATCATCTACCTTGAGTTGGCACTCTACCGTGACTGTCAATCAGAATCAATAGTCTTGTTAAGAACAGGGAATTGATCAATGGCGATCGTAAACCCAGTGCACCAGTCTATCCATAGCTTCCCGGGCTTGATTGGCATGTTCATGATTGACAAAAAAAACAATGACGGTACGCCGCTTTTTTTTATCCAGAAGATAACCTGCCAAGGCGCGTACATTATTCAGTGCACCGGTTTTAAGATGAGCCATACCTTTGATTGGCGTTTCGCCGAAACGATTTTTCAGCGTCCCATCTACCCCGGCAATGGGTAAGGAAGATACAAACTCGGGCATAACCGGACTGGCATAAGCAGCCAGCAGTAACTGACCCATATGACCGGCGCTGATCTGTTCCCTGCGTGACAATCCCGAGCCATTCTCGATAATCAGTTCCGGAAAACGCAACTGCTTTGCAGCCAACCACTGTTTTAGGGCGTGATCCGATCTATCGAGCGTCGCCGAAGAATTTCGTGGTGGATTCTTTCCAACCCCTAGTGCCAGATACAATTGACGCGCCGCGATATTATTACTGAATTTATTGATCCCACGCGCGACATCAGCCAGTGGTTGGGATTGATGGTTCAACACAGGTATTGATACGGCTGAAGCGCTTCCCAGCATGGCATCTCCATGAAACACCCCCCCCTGCTGTGTCCATAGCTGTCTGAACAAATCCCGGGTGTATCGGGTGCTGTCCTGCAGGCTCAGCATATACGACTGTTTCCCGCATTGCTTGGAAAAGTTGCCTCGCAAGGATACCGTAAAATCATTTGGAAGCTGCTCGTCAGCTACTACATCGATAGAAAGCGAATTCTGCCAATCTCCACAAACGCCGTGAGTCAGTTTCAGATCATTGATGATGCGTAGTGATTGAGGCAAGGGATCGACAACCACATTCACTGCATTTTTCTCGGGGTGCGGAAACAGATGCAGTGTCGAAGTTCGATAATTTATCAGCAAGGCTTCGGGAATCACGTTATAGGTTCGATAGGGTTGTCCGTCGAACGTTCCGGAATCATCAGTGGGAATATCATAATGGCTGTGATCCAAAATCAGATTTCCCTTGATTTCATGCAAGCCTGTTTGCCGCAAGTGATGAATCAACAACCAGAAATTTTCCAGATCAAGCTTGGGATCACCATACCCTTTGATCACCAGATCGCCCTGTAAAACACCATCGGCGAGCACTCCTTGGGCATAAACCGAAGTCGACCAAGTGTGGGCTGGTCCCAACAGTTCCAGCCCGGCATACGTGGTGAGCAATTTCATTACCGAAGCGGGATTCATCGCTGCATCGGCATTGATCGCAAGCAATGGTTTGGTAGCACCGATTTCCTGGACATATACACCGATCGCCGATTCCGGAATGCCAGACTGCTGCAGTTTCTGCTTGACAACCAGAGGCAGCTCAAGGGCAAAAACTGGAAAGACACAAAACAACAACAATACGAATAAGACAACAAATTGCAACAGTTGATTGCTACTTCTACAGCAAGATACCGATATTATTTTTTCATCTTGCATATGGCAAAACCATCATCCCATCCCATGCGATACTGGTCATCCTTGTCATAGCGATTCAGATCCTTGAAGGCCCAGTTTGTTCTTTTGGCCGTTTCACATCCATCGATATAGCCTTGCTGCGTATTGACTGGATATCCGGTGAGGTTGTATTTGGGTTTTGCACTCTCAGGCAAAGGTCCTGCAGGACGTTGCGGTTTTTTAGCAGGCAAGGATGAAGGCGTCGGAGACGAAACAGGTTTTTGCGGTGTACTGCTACAGGCTGAAACCAGCACAATGACACTGGCCAGACCCATGAATAGAAAAATGCGCATATCCCTATCCCAGATCACAGAACCGATTGCAGCAATTTACCCATCTCAGCCGGATTGCGCGTGATTTTGATGCCGCAAGATTCCATAACCTCCAGTTTTTCCAGAGCTGTTCCTTTTCCACCGGAAATAATGGCGCCGGCATGCCCCATTCGTTTTCCGGGTGGCGCCGTCACCCCGGCAATGAACCCAACCACCGGTTTCTGCATATTATCCTTGACCCAGCGCGCGCAATCCTCCTCATCACTTCCACCGATTTCTCCAACCATCAGCACGGCATCGGTTTCGTCATCCTCATTGAATAATTGCAAGACATCGCGATGTTTCAGACCATTGACCGGATCGCCGCCGATACCGATACAGGTGGATTGCCCCAATCCCAGCTCCATCAACTGCGCCACGGCTTCATAAGTCAGCGTACCGGAGCGCGATACGACACCAATGCGCCCTTTCTTGTGAATATAACCTGGCATGATGCCAATCTTGATTTCATCTGGCGTGATGATTCCAGGACAATTCGGTCCAATCAGACGGGTTCTTTTACCCTGCATGGCGAAGCGCGTTCGGATCATGTCACGCACGGGAATACCCTCGGTAATACAGATCACCAGATCCAGTTCGGCTTCCACGGCCTCATCAATTGCTGCGGCTGCAAATGCCGGTGGTACATAGATTACAGACACATTGGCGCCGGTTTGCTGTTTGGCTTCCCGAACGGTTGCAAATACCGGAATGCCCTCAAAATCCTCTCCGGGCTTGCGGGGATTGACTCCAGCGACAAAACAGGATTGCCCGTTCGCGTATTCACGGCACATCCGCGTATGAAACTGCCCGGTTTTCCCGGTGATGCCTTGCGTCATGACACGGCTATTACGGTCGATCAGAATGGACATAAATGTTTTTCCTTTTCGCTATTCACATTCAATGATTGGTCACACCGGTTGAGTGCGCTCGTGCAGCCGTCACCACTTTCATGGCGGCATCCGCCATGTTATCCGCGGAAATAATGGTTAATCCCGAATCGGCCAGGATCTGCTTTCCAATGTCGACATTCGTGCCTTCAAGACGCACCACCAGCGGCACAGCCAGCTTCACTTCACGGGCAGCAGTTACGACGCCCTGTGCGATGACATCGCACTTCATGATGCCGCCAAAGATATTGACCAGAATGGCTTGCAATTTTGGATTTCGCAGCATCAGCTTGAATGCCTCGGTCACCTTCTCAGTAGTCGCACCACCACCGACATCGAGAAAATTGGCCGGATTGCCGCCATAGAGCTTGATGATGTCCATCGTCGCCATGGCCAAACCGGCACCGTTCACCAAACATCCGATGTTGCCATCCAAGGCAATGTAGGACAGGTCATGCTTACTGGCCTCGACCTCCACCGGGTCTTCCTCGTCGAGATCACGCAGTGCGGTGATTTCAGGATGACGAAACAAGGCATTGTCGTCAAAATTCATCTTGGCATCCAAGGCAATCACCTGGTTACTGGTTGTCAAGGCCAATGGATTGATTTCCAGTAGCGATGCGTCGGTGGCATCGAAGGCTTGATACAGAGCCTGCATCAATGCTGCCACCTGTGGCCAGCAAAATTCTGGAATGCCAATTTTCTGCGCCATATCCTGAGCTTCATCCGCCTGCAATCCTGTCATCGGATTGATATAGATTTTGTGAATTTTCTCGGGGGTCGCTGCAGCGACCTGTTCAATATCCATACCTCCCTCCGAACTGGCCATCAGGCATACTCGTTGCTGGCGACGGTCCACTACCATACCGACATAATATTCCTTTCCAATCGGCACACCCTCCTCGATGAAAAGCCGATGAACCGGCTGCCCTTCCGGGCCGGTTTGATGCGTAATCAATCGCATATTGAGCATGGCACCGGCAAGCTGCCGGACGTCCTCCAGTGAACGGGCAATCTTGACCCCCCCCCCTTTACCCCGCCCCCCGGCATAAATTTGCGCCTTGACTACCCACGTGTCACCCCCCATTTTTTCGGCTGCCGCTACCGCTTCATCGGCATTGAAACAAGCCATTCCCTGTGGAGTGATAACCCCAAAACTGCGCAAGATTTCCTTAGCTTGGTATTCGTGAATTTTCATCGAGCTATCCCGTAGATATTTATCGGTATGCCGGCTAGTATAGCGCAATCAGTTCCGGATTCGGACAACCTCATTATCAAACCTGATTTTCGAACAAGCCCATGAATTCAGGAAGATTGAATTGTAAAAATCACAGAACTTTTGAAAGTACCGTCGTAAATCCCGTCCATATTGTCATCAACGGCAAAATAAACAGAATAGAGCCCCGGGGGCAATTGACCGGTTGCATCCTCGAACAGGGATAATGCGGAGATATTCACCAGTGGACCGCCATAGGCCCTGATGGGCACTTCGCTGGCAACAAATTGCATATGTTCATTCAACCAGAATGTGCCGAACGGAGTCATAGCCTTTACCCAGTAATCCGACAAGTTTCCATTTCTACTACGCGGATCGAGTGTTATGCTCATTGTTACGTTGTTTCCCTGTTGCAGTTGCTGTGCATAGGTTTGTTCGTTGATCCATATTGCCACTGCCGGAGTGGTTTCCGGTGTACGCAATTCTGTTTCAAAATACCATGGGAAGTTAGAATTGAATGAAATGCTTCCGGTTTGAATGACCAGATGATTATGATTTTCTCCCAGAAAATCAGCCTGAACTTCACAGGCAGAGAAAGTCACCTTATCGTCAAACGCCAGGGTGATATCAGCGCTGTCGGTGAATCCGACATAATGCAATTCAACGCTATAATCGTCTGCTGTCCCAGCAATGCGATCCACACCGCTCATACCCAATCGCAAGGTGGCAACATCATCGGCTGCCAGGGTGCGTCGCCCCTCTCCAGCCAGGATGCCTTGCTGCATGACGGCTTCCGTCCTTTCGATAGGGTAGAGATGTGAAACATCGCGGTCCGCATTGACAGCGAAGTGGTCCACCACCGGCAAATCGCCCAGATCACGGCTATAGGTGAACTGATCCACGGTTTGCGGTATCAAGAAGGGATTGTTCAGACCTTTTGGAAACCAGTGCAAATTCACATCGTCACCACGAACGTCGTCACTGGATCCAATGATGCCGTCGATACCCGGATTGAGATCATAAACCTGGTTCGCACCTTTGGTGGAGGCGGTGTAATTCTTGTCATTACCAGAAAGCCCTGATTCCACGGCCAGATTGGGATGTGACAAACCAATACAATGCCCTAGCTCATGCAATGCCACCGATTCAAAATCAAACTGATCGGCTGGAATACGATTTCCGGATGTAACGATATTACCCAACGTCGGGATAAGTTGATTCCAGGTTTGAATGGCATTCTGCACCGCAACCACCATGCCATCCGCATGAATGGAAGAGGGTGCAATGCCTACCGTCACGATCAGTTTGTTACCGGTGCCATCGTATCCGGTAGGATGTGTGATGACATCGACACCGTAGCGTTCGCCAGCAAACTCAAACACACCGCTCTGGACCAAGCCAGGTAACAGGAGCAGAATAGCCGTGATGCCGGACCGCGCTGCAACGGCGAGTGAAAAACCCGACATTTAAACCACCTGTCCTGCCGCATGCCCCGAAGACCATGCCCACTGAAAATTGAACCCCCCAAGCTGGCCCGTCACATCAACCACTTCACCGATAAAATATAAACCGGGAATGCGTTTTGATTCCATGGTTTGAGAGGAAAGTTCACGCGTATCGACGCCACCCAGCGTAACTTCTGCTTTTCGGTATCCTGCCGTGCCAGTAGGTTTAATCGTCCAATGATGCAGCTGATCTACAATGGTCTGCAATTCGCGCTCGCGATACTGGTTCATGGGTTTGATGGCAATGCCGAATCGTGTGGTCATCAATTCCAGCCACACCTGGGTAAAACGGCGAGGCAACACACGCGCCAAAACATTGGATAACAATATCGAACTTTGACGTTGCGACGTAAAAATATCGGCTGCATGCTGTCCCGGCAGAAGGTCGATTCGTATCGGTGCACCCGGTGTCCAGTAGGAAGAAATCTGCAGAACGGCCGGTCCGCTGATACCACGATGGGTAAATAGCAAATTTTCCCTGAATGAAATTTTGCCCAGATGAATCTCAGCATCGATTGCAATCCCTGCCATACCTTTGAAGGCTGCAAAATCATCTTCTGCAAACATAAGACTGACCAGTGCGGGACACATTGGCACAAGGGCAATCGAAAATTGCTCGGCTATTCGATAACCCAATGCGCTGGCACCAATTTGAGGAATGGACAGCCCTCCAGTAGCGATGACCAGTGAGTTTGTATTGATGATGTTACGTTCGGTAATCACTTTGAAACGCCTGGAAGATTCGCGATCTGCCTTATCGAGACCAACCTGCTGGATTTCTTGGATCTGTGTCGACATTTGCCATTGAATACTTACTGCGCTGCACTCGTCCCTGAGCATGCCAATAATCTGTTCGGCACTGCCATCACAAAATAATTGCCCCAGTTTCTTTTCATGATACCGAATGCCATGCTTCTCGAGCAATGCAATAAAATCCTGTGGTGTGTAACGCGCCAAAGCTGAACGGCAAAAGTGCGGGTTGCTGGAAATATAATTTTCAGCCTTGATGTAACGATTGGTGAAATTACAGCGACCACCGCCGGAAATACGGATTTTTTCTGCCAGCACACGGGCATGATCCAGCAATATGACTTGACGCTTCCGCCTGCCTGCTTCTATCGCACACATCATCCCCGCTGCCCCTGCACCGATGATCGCAACATCCTTGGTCAAAGTGGGCAAGCAACTCATTATTCCCGGGAACCTACTGCCAAAATCCGGTATTACTCAATATCCATATCCATGTTAAGGCGGGTATAGACCATCATGATAATGAACAGTAAAAATGACAAGATAATACGAATACTCAGGGAACGAACCATACGGGTTGAGTTGCCTTTATCTTTGTACATGTAAAACAGGGCTGATCCGAGGCTATATAATATGATCAGAAATAAAACGCCAGCAAATATTTTCAATGACTGATTCCCAAGAAAGTTGATTTTTTTGAAGTGTAACGGACTTTTGTGTAATGTCCAATGGCTAATTGACTCCAAGCTCATAAAATTACTTAAAAAACCATGAGTTATTAATGTATACAGTATCTTGCAATCCACAACCGCAACTGTGAAACCCTCTGCTGAAAACCTACCTCCCGCCATTTTCTTGATGGGTCCGACCGCCAGTGGAAAGAGCCAGATTGCACTCGAAATTGCAGATCGTTTTCCGGTTGAGATCATCAGTGTCGATTCTGCACAAGTGTACCGCCACATGAACATCGGTACCGCCAAACCCAGTAACATCATATTGAAACAAACCCCGCACCATTTGATCGATCTGATCAATCCAGATCAAGCATACTCGGCGGCGCAGTTTTGTGCCGATGCATTGAGCATGATGCGGGCTATAACGGCACGCGATCATATTCCGTTGTTGGTGGGAGGTACCATGCTGTATTTCCAGGCACTCAAACAGGGTCTTGCTGTTCTGCCTGCGGCCGATCATCAATTGCGAAAGACATTTGAGCAACAGGCCTTGGAAAATGGCTGGCCCGCTTTGCATCAACATCTGGCCGAACTGGATCCCCAAATGGCCTCGCGCATTCAACCAACAGATAGCCAGCGCATACAACGTGCTCTGGAAATTTCTTATCTGACGCAAAAACCGATGTCGGAAATCCTGCAATCGGAACAACCTTACAGCTTACCCTATCACACCATCAATCTTGCCTTGATTCCGGGTGATCGCAGCCAATTACATTTGCGCATTGCGAAGCGCTTTGAACAAATGCTTGATTCCGGTCTGATTGATGAGGTCGCGTCAATCCGGCAGCAGTTCCCCCAGTCTAGCGATACCCCATCGATGCGCTGTGTCGGATATCGTCAGACTTGTCAGTACCTGGATCAGGAAATCGATTCGATCGAATTACATGATTCGGGTATTGCTGCCACCCGCCAACTCGCCAAACGCCAGTTGACATGGCTGCGCAATATCAAGTGGAGCGATTCTCACGTATTCGATTGTTTGGAAAATCACCTCGCCACGAATGTATACCGCTTCCTGCATAACATCATGAAATCACGATTTCCTAGCGATTGATTCAGGCTCAGACTACAACTGATACCAAGCGCTATGTTGTGTTGCATCTGATTTTACAATTCGTTCACAATTTTTATAACTGCCTAGCTTGTAAAGATGCATTCGGTAGGGTTATTATTCTTGAAACCTCGAACCCAAAAATGGATGATTGCAAAATCATCTTAAAAATGCAGGTGAATTAATTTCAGTATCGATTCGCATTGCATTATTGAGTTAAATTTCAAATAAAAAGAACAGGAAACAAAAACTATGCAAGATTATTATAAATTTCTGACCACACTCGCTTTTACCTTGATCTTATGTTCCCTTGCCGGTTGCGAGAATTATGCAGAAAGAACACACAAGTCCTGGGTTCCTCCACCGACTGCTCCGGCTTATGATGATTCGACTATCTATGCCAGGATAGCAGCCGCTATCCAATCTGATCCCGTACTTCAGGGCGCAAAAGTGGATATCAAGGTTGAAGATGGAAATGTCACGCTGACAGGAAACGTAAGCAATGAAGATCAACTTACACGCGTCAACATGCATTCATGGATCGTGGACGGCGTGAAAAAGGTGGACAACCAGATCGTCAAGAAATAAAGAAATCCCCGTCTGGGGATTTCTTTATTTGATGAATTATATCTGACCGGTCAAATACCGCGTAGCAGTTCGTTGATTCCGGTTTTGGAGCGGGTTTTGGCATCCACCTGTTTCACAATGACAGCGCAATATAGGCTGTATTTCCCATTTTCCGATGGCAGGTTTCCTGAAACCACAACCGACCCGGGAGGAATTCGTCCGTAAGCGATTTCCCCGGTTTCCCGGTTATAGATCTTGGTACTCTGACCAATATATACACCCATCGAGATCACTGAGTTCTCCCCCACGATCACACCTTCGACAATCTCGGATCGTGCACCGATAAAACAATTGTCCTCTATGATCGTTGGATTGGCCTGAACAGGTTCCAGGACTCCACCAATGCCCACCCCTCCCGACAAATGAACGTTTTTACCGATTTGTGCGCAGGATCCGACTGTAGCCCAGGTATCCACCATGGTGCCTTCATCCACATAAGCGCCAATATTGACATAGGATGGCATCAACACAACATTATTGGCGATGAATGAGCCTTTTCGTACAGCAGCAGGCGGCACTACCCGGAAACCACCATCCCGAAAATCCCGTGAACTGTAATCTGCAAATTTGGATGGCACCTTGTCATAGTAATTCGAGAATCCGCCTTTGATAAAGCTGTTATCTTCAATGCGAAATGACAGCAATACGGCTTTCTTGATCCATTGATGCGTTATCCAATCCCCATTGATCTTTTCGGCCACTCGCAATTTTCCATTGTCCAGCATGGTTAGAACTTGTGCAACCGACTCCTTTAGACTGGCATCCACATTTCGTGGTGTGATTTCAGCACGGCGCTCAAAAGCGGCTTCAATGATGGCTTGTAGTTCGTTCATAATTTTCCTTAAAAATAGTATCCTGCTTAACTCAGTTGCGTCACAAAACTTTTAATTCTTTGCATGGCTTCGCTGCACTCCTGTGGAGATGCTACTAACGCCACCCGAATGTAATTTTTCCCCGGATTCAGTCCTTGCGTATCCCGTGCCAGATAACTGCCGGGTAACACGGTTACATTATAATCCTGGTAGAGTTGTCTGGTGAATGTGGTATCACCGATGGGAGTCTGAATCCACAGATAAAAACCGGCATCGGGCATTTGCACAGTGAGGGTTCCCGATAGAATACTGATCGCATCGGAAAATTTTTGTGCGTATAAACGGCGGTTCTGTATGACATGGCTTTCATCACGCCAGGCCGCTGCGCTGGCAGCCTGAGCAGCGGGATTCATGGCCGAACCGTGATAGGTCCGATACAGCAAGAATTTTTCGAGAATCCTGGCATCCCCCGCCACGAATCCTGAACGTAAACCCGGCACATTCGATCGCTTGGATAAACTATTGAAAACAACCAAACGGGTAAAATCGGTGCGGCCCAGTTGATTCGCGGCATCCAGCGCACCCAGTGGCGGATTGGCTTCATCGAAGTAAATTTCCGAGTAACATTCATCTGCTGCAACCACGAATCCATATCGATCGGAGAGTTCAAATAACGCTTTCCAGTCATCCAACGCCATCACACTACCCGTCGGATTATTGGGCGAACAAACATAAATCAGTTGTGTGCGTGACCAAACCTGCTCGTTCAATTGCGTAAAATCCAGCT
The DNA here is from genome assembly GCA_017879645.1 of Nitrosomonas sp. GTDB lineage: Bacteria > Pseudomonadota > Gammaproteobacteria > Burkholderiales > Nitrosomonadaceae > Nitrosomonas. Next base: position 3,631 of record JAAEXZ010000014.1, on the reverse strand, counting down.
TGAAACGATTCTCAGGTAACGTATTGATAAAATAAGGCATAGCACCTGCCAGCAATGTTGCCCCTTCATAAATCTGATAAAACGGATTGGGACAAACCACAGCCGGTTTGCTCATACTGCTGTCAATGACGGTCTGTGCGAATGAAAACAATGCTTCGCGACTACCGTTGACGGGAATGATCTGGGTATCGGGATCGATTGCTGTGAGACGGTAGCGTTTCATCGCCCATTCCGCGATTGTTTGACGCAGAATGGGCAAGCCCTGTGTTGTCGGATAGGTCGATAAACCATTTAGATGATCAACCAACGCCTGACGGATAAATTCCGGCGTGACATGCTTGGGTTCACCGATCTGCAATTCAACAGCCGGCAAGTCTGCATTGCGATGAATATTTTCAAAAAGATGTCGCAGCTTCTGAAACGGATAAGGCTGTAGAAGATTCAAATGTGGATTCATACTTTTTAGCGCACACTACCTGGCAGCCGGGCGGGTGACCTAATCACTGCATGGATTGTTTAAATAGGTATGAATTATAAAACGACTGCCATCGAATAACCAATTCTCTGCAGTTGCCATGAAAATTATTTCTCATGAAATGCCACATACGGATTGCGCATTTTGAAGATCAATATCAAGAAAGATTCGCGGGATATGAATCGAAACGGATTGCGACAAATTGTCACATGTTCAATCCATCAGATTTTATAGATAATCGATAGCAAATATTAATCAGCTTCCTGGTCTTCATGTAGTTGTACCTCCGTGGATTAATGCTCATAAACGATGAACAGGATGCTGTCGCGAATCATGAATCATCGCCGGATCCAAATGTTCACCCTTGATGAGAACCTTTTTATCATGAAATTTCCCAAAATCATCGTTGCACTTTTATTCGCCGCACTCCAAGCAACCAGCTTAACCGCGCATGCCGATTCGGCAAAACTGAAGCCTTTTACATCGGGAAGCTATCGGCAGCTACTCGATGCATATACAGACAAACCTCTGGTTCTGATGATCTGGTCTGTCAACTGCACCAGTTGCCGAAAAAAGATGCCGGTAATGAGTGAGTTGCGCCAGCGCATGCCCGAAGTCAACTTGATTATGCTGGCAACAGACGATGCATCGGCATCGGAACAAGTCGACTCCATTTTGACTGAGCACAAGCTCAAACAAACCGATAACTGGATTTTTGCCGATGCCAATCCACAGAAATTGCGCTACGAAATCGATCCCAAATGGTATGGTGAGGTCCCACGCACTTACTTTATCGATAAAAACCATCAACGGATCGGTATCAGCGGATCGATACCCGATGAAAAAATCGAAGCCATGATCAAGACGATTCTGAATTGACAAATCACTACACTCTATAAATGCTGCCTTACCGCATTTTACCCCAGCACAATAGCGTCACTTTTTTGTGATCCAATTCCGATCACTCGCTTTATTCCTTACTCACGTCGTTTGTTATTCTTTCCTTTTAAAGATATGTTGATACCACGCGTCTTGCTATTGTTTTGTTTGTTTGGTTTGAATTTGCATCCCACTTTCACGATTTACAGTTGGAGTAATGAATTCGAAAAACTGCGACCAGAACAGAAAATTTTTACGGCTGCTGCGTTTGGTCCCGACGGAAAGCTATGGCGAATCTTGCCATCGCAGCAATCTGTCTCGGTTGATTACTCAACGGATTATGGCAAAACTTTCAGTACAGCGGCGCGTATTCACCTTGCTGATCAATCCATCCACTTGTGGGACGAAAATCCTCCTTCGATCGCAGTCGATCGAAAAGGCGGAGTGTATGTGCTGTATTTTGCCGATGACAAGCAATCCAGTACCAGTTTTTTCAGTTATTCCGGTGATGGCACGCAATTCAGCACACCGACCAAAATCAGTTCCGCAGCCGATTCCTGGTATCACTATCAAACCGAAATGCTACTGGACACAGGCGGTCAGGTTCATTTTCTGTGGCACGATCTGCGGGATCGAATCGAGTATAAAAAACTGGGCGGCGGTGACTTATCGCTCTACTACACCGCAATAAAGACGGATACTCTTGGCAAGCTACCTGAAGATAAACGTGTTGCCAAGAACATCTGCTCCTGTTGCCGGACAGCCATGGATAAGGACAAGGATGGCAGCTTGATCATACTCGCGCGCTTTGTCTATACCGACAATATTCGCGACCACGGCTTGCTCAGAATTTCTCAAAACAAGCAGACCAGCGAGCCCTGGCGTGTCACGTTCGATGACTGGCAAATTGAGGGTTGCCCGGCACACGGCCCGGCATTATCGATCGGTCAGGATGGTCGCTATCACATCACCTGGTTTACCCAAGGGGAGAAACGCAGCGGACTTTTTTATGCATCATCGAATGATCAAGGCAAACACTTTTCCAGTCCGATGCAAATTGGCGATCCTGACAAGCTTCCCGGTCGTGCAGATGTGCTGGCTTTAAATAAGGAAGTAGCATTAGTGTGGAAAGTGTTCGATGGTATCAAAACACGAATAGAAAGCATGTATTCGATGGATAGCGGTATGCAATGGTCACCAATCCGCACTCTCGCCGAGTCCAGTTCACAATCTGCCCACCCCGCATTGATCACCGATGGCAAGCAGATTTATTTGTCCTGGAATAGCCTGGATACAGGTTATATGTTGGTACCGGTCAAACCGGCAGATACCCAATAGATTAATGGGTTTAATCAGGGCTGATCGATTTTCAGGAACGACGACGTTTCAAAATGCGTGTTATCTATATCTTCACAATGAAAAACAAGCTGATAGTTAGCTGCTTTTTCACCACCGGCAGTTTGGCTGATGTAGGCCTGATAGACTCCTGCACCACCGAGTACACGTATGACGGAACTCGATTTCCCATCCGGGTTGGTTGTACTGGAAATCACTTTGTCTTTGACAACCAACACATTAAATTGCCGGGTATCGATAACCTTAAGATCATCAATCTGAACATACAGATGGTGATTGTCTGTTTCTGCACAAGTAACCAAATGCAAATCAACGGCATGCGCTGCAGTAAGACTATTGATCAGTTGATGGGAAAAGACAGTATTAGACTGAATAACCAATAAACTAACCGCTATCATGTAAACCGCTTTACCCTTCAAGTTTTTGTTCATAATATGTCCCAGAATAATAAAAGAAATACGATAAATCTCTGGTTTTGAGAGCACATAGCACAACATGTGATACAAAATACCAATAAAAAAACATGACTGGAGGACAACTAGAGCAGAAAACTCTCTGGGAGAAATCAAGCGTACCAGAATTTAGGAATTTATAAAATGTGTGGAAACTGCAAGATTATTACAGGTAACTATCTAAAATTGTTTTTGATTTTGATGTTAAGCATTTTTCAGTTCCCTATTTGACACATATTCACCGGGAAAATAATTGATAACTAATCTAAAGGAGGTGGTTATTCTTGTTCATTGAATTTTAGCTGAATGTTTGGTTTTTTGAGTTGCCCAATCCAAGAGGGTTAGGTATACAATGCAATCAGCAGTAGAAATTTTGGGAAAGAGATTATTTCTTCATATTTTCTTCTCGAATCTTCCCAAAATCATTTTTCCTTAAAATAATAATTCATTATTTGCTATCAACTCCAAG
>JAAEXZ010000084.1 GCA_017879645.1 Nitrosomonas sp. | reverse complement strand
GCAAGCATCCGGTAGATTTTTCCATTGTGGCTGATCCGAGTAAGCAGTGTGCCAAGGTTTTCGAACTGATGGCGATGCCCACATCGTACCTGATCGATCGCAAAGGGAATATACGCCACATTCACCAAGGTTTTCGCAACGGTGAAACCGAAGAGTTGCGAGCACTGATTACGCAATTGGTGTTGGAACACCCCTGAAATCGGTTGTGTTCGGTGTCCGGCTATTCATGCGCTGCATTCGATTGATTATCCTTTTGACACTCTGTCCGATCGGACTGACAGGGTGTGTCAGTGTTGCACCGTGGGAACGGGGAAATCTGGCGAAACCCCACATGTCCATTGATCCGAATCCTTTACAAACTGAGTTACAATCCCATAATTACAGCAGCCGCGAAGCTGCCCCGAGTCATAAATCCTCGGCGGGTGGCGGAGGATGTGGCTGCTACTGAGTCGCTTGCTGTTTAATCTATCGGGTATTAACCGTTGCAACATCATCCAAAGTCACACCAGGATTTGGGCAGAGGCAATTCTGAAAATTCAGAGACGCTGACAGTAAAGTCCAGAAATACGCTACAAGCGCTCACATCCGCTGCACTCATGCTGCCAGGCTTGATCAGTACACCCGGGCACGCAGCCGGACAGGACCGGATCAATTTTCAATATAGTCGTTACGAAGAAGGTGGACGTAATCTTTATGGCGTTCCGCATAGCTTAAAACCGATTAGTGCCGATGTGCTGCATGGTAGCGGTTTGTTTTCATTGTCCGATCGCACGCAATTTTCATTTGGTTATACTCAGGACACCTGGTCTGGTGCGACACCCATTTCGATTACGCCACTGGCTACAACAGGAGGTAACCGACCTTACAAGGTCAATGGCGTGGTGACAGGTGCGTCACCGATTCTTAACAGCAATGTATTGCTGGATCACGACCTCAATATCATTGGTCGTGACCCTTTGACCAAGCAGACAACGGGGGTTGTCGACCCGCGATCCGTACTGGTGATGGTATCAGCTTCACCGGAAACGCGCCGGCAGGCCAATTTCGGTTTGAGTCATGAGTGGAATGAAGCGGCGATCAATGTAGCAGGCGGTTTCTCCCGCGAACGGGATTACCAGTCGAGCTTCGGAAGTCTGGGAGGGCGTCTGGACTTCAACCAGAAACTGACCAGCGTCAAATTCAACGGTGGCTATACCCAAAGTGACATTGGTGCCATTCTGGATCATGACTCACTGCCGTACATCACTCGGACAGCTTATAGTCAGCAGATCGTCAGTCGCAACGGTTCGTCTATCCTGAAAGACAAGCGCCACGACTGGGTTGCCAGCCTGGGAATTACCCAAGTCCTAAGCAAGAGTTCGGTAATCGATGCGGGTATCAACTATACCCACAGCAGCGGATTTCTGGAAAATCCCTACAAAGCTACTTCGGTCATTTTTATCGACCCCGCGCAACTCAATAATCCGCAATCCGGTTTGATCACAGGGGATGTCAGGGCCCTGATCGAGCAACGCCCGAATTTTCGCAATCAGGTTGCCTTGAGTGCCAAATATGTGCATTACATCAATCCGATGAATGCAGCACTGCATCTGGGGTACAAACTTTCAGTCGATGATTGGGGCATCAATACGCATACCTTCGACGCGAGCTGGGTGCAGCCTATTGGCAATGGCTGGACATTGACGCCACGCATTCGCTATTACTCGCAGGATGCGGCCAGTTTTTACCGTCCCTATCTATTTTCCCAGCAGAAATATAGTACACAGGAAGTGGATAGCCTGGGACGCAAGGTCTGGGTGGATGCCAATAACGCGAGCAAACAATATTTTGGCGAAGATCGTTTCAGTCTGGTTGATCAGAATGGAAGCCCGGTCGATGCTTTTTCCATCAATGCCATCGAGAAAACGAAATTGTTCGATGCCAGCAAGTTGCCGCAGAATTTTTCCAGCGATCATCGCCTGGCAGGTTTTGGGGCGCTGAGTGGTGGAGTCATTCTGAGTAAAATGCTTGGGAAAGGCATTGCCCTGGAAACAGGGTTCGAATACTACACGCGCGCCGGTTCGATGCAGATCGGCGGCAGTGGTAACAGCAGCTTTGCTGATTTTGATTACTATGTTGCCAATGCGGCACTCAAGTTTGACATGGAACCCTCAGCCAGCACGCTGCCGATTATGCATACAGGTCAAACCGGTCATGTTCACTCTAATGCCGACGCAGATCACCATCACAAGATTCCACCTGCGGCCATCATGTTTGGACATATGCTCGATAAGCCCGGGGATTTCATGGCAGGCTATCGTTTCATGCTTGGAAAAAGTACCGGGCACATGATGCATGGCACACATCACGCGGGGGATGCCGCGATTGTGAGTCAGGGTTGTAGTGATCAGCAGAACTGCCAGTTTGTACCGGACTACATGAACATGCGCATGCACATGCTGGATTTGATGTACGCGCCGACGCGCTGGCTGAATCTGATGCTGATGCCAACATTCATGGATATGGATATGAATTTGCGCCAGTTGGCTGGTGTTCAGCCAGATACGCAAGGTGCGCATAACCATGGTGCAGCCGGACATGAAACAGGGGCGATCGGCGATACGTATTTCTCCTCATTGGTCAAACTGCTGAATATTTCAGGCCATCGCATGCACATGAATGTCGGATTCAGTGCGCCAACAGGCCGGGTGGATATCGGGTTGCGTCGCAACCACCAGCAGGATGCCGGGTTGATTCATTTCGGCATGCAACTGGGTAGTGGAACGTGGGATTTTACGCCCAGCGTGACCTACAGTGGTGAGTTGAATCGCTGGTCTTGGGGAGCGCAGTTGAGTGGCATTAAACGCATGGAAGACAAGAACGAATCGGGTTATCGTCTGGGGGATCAATTCCAGGCGACAACTTGGGGTGGATTTGATCTGCTACCCTGGCTGACCGCTACCGTGCGTGGTGTCTATACGGTGCAGGGACGGGTGCACAAGGATTTTGATCGCTTCAGTGCGCGTATCGGTCCGATGGATTTTCCAAGAAATTATGGCGGGCAGTTCTGGGATATGGGGTTTGGTGTGAACGCCGTTATTCCCAAGGGACGTTTTGCTGGCAACCAATTCGGATTTGAATGGATACAACCTATTCAAAATGATTTCAATGGATTCCAACTCGACCGCAAAGGTTCACTGGCCGCAACCTGGAGTTACCGTTTCTAGTGCAATCTATTTTTGTATTTAACAAAAAATTGATTTGATGAAGGTAAAATATCTTTATTATCAACAGAGCACAGTCTCATTAAACCATCTTGTCTTTACTTGAATACTTCCATTTCGACTTCCAGGCAATGGGGTCGCCATGTTCGATACAACTCTACGCAACTCACGCCGAGCAAGCCCAGCAAGTAGCTCAACTGGTCATGGACGATGTCTATCGACTGGAGGCACGATATTCACGCTATCGCAGTGACAGTTTTCTGTCAGAAATCAATCGTGCCGCTGCACAGGCTGGCAGTATTGAGGTGGATCCGGAAACCGCCGGATTGCTTGATTATGCCGCAACGTGTTATCAGCAAAGCGAAGGTTTGTTCGATGTGACATCAGGTATTTTGCGTCAGGCCTGGAACTTCAAATCAGGTGCGATTCCAGATTCGGGAATCATTGAATCCCTGCTGGAAAAAGTCGGCTGGGATAAGTTGAAATGGCATTCCCCTCGATTGACTTTTACTATTGCCGGTATGGAAATCGATCTCGGTGGTGTGGTCAAGGAGTATGCAACCGATCGGGCTGCATCGTTGTGCCGGGAAGCCGGTATTCGTTATGGTGTCGTTAATCTGGGCGGTGATATCAAGATAATTGGTCCACATGATGATGGCAGTCCATGGCGCATTGCGATCAAGCACCCACGCAAACCGGATGCCATCCTGACTACACTGATTCTGGATTCTGGTGCAGTAGCCAGCAGTGGGGATTATGAGCGCTGTATCATATTGAACGGCGTGCGTTACGGCCATGTGCTGAATCCTAAAACTGGATGGCCTGTCAATTACATGGCAGCCGTGAGTGTGATCGGAGAATTTTGTGTGGTGGCCGGTAGCGCATCTACGATTGCCATGCTCAAACAGGAACAGGGTGCCTTGTGGCTGCAGGATTTGGGTTTGCCTCATGTTTGGATGAACGTCAATGGAGAAAGCGGTGGTTATCTGGGCACCCACATGCTGGACGTATCTTGAGGTCGCGAAAATTCTATAAATCCGGATAAAAATGACCGAGCAACCAGCGATGACAATTGCATAATGCTGGATCAAAACCAGAATAAGACCTTGTATGGATTTGAAACATCAAACAGGTTTATCTTGTTTTCTCTATCGGATATCAGTAATTACAAGCACCTGATTGTTAATCCGATGATGAAAAGTCGATATGGATTCTTAAGGTGAGGGCATGGTTTAATTTTTTCCAATATGCAGTTGATTTGTTTAAAAAGCCATCAAACCCGATTCTGCCAGTGATAAAAACTTTTACCCCTGAAATGGTATTTCCTCGAGCGGAACGTGCGTATTTGAATTCCCTACAGGATTTTTTAATGCTATCCTTAAGTCGAATAGGTTTTATTGCTTATTCATAATTACTATAAGACTAGATATCACTTTTGACTGAAAAGTCGGAAGTAAATGGTCGAAGCAAGTGGAAATGTACTGAGGCATGTAAATTGCCTCAAATAATGACTGATATTATTAATAAGGAGATTATTAATGAAATATTCACTGATAGCTGTTTTACTGATGACATTTATGTTGACTGCATGTAAGGGTGAAGGCAAACCAGGTCAATATCCACCAAGCCTCTACAAAGAACGTGACAGTCAGTTGAGTGACGCCGAACTCGAAAAATCAAAACAAGAAGCCGGTCAATCAGGTAAATAATAGATGAGATGCTATGATTTCGTCATTGCATGATATTTTTCCAAATGATGAGCTAATTCATAGCGGATATAGGAAATGAGTATGCGAGTTAAATATTTTTGCTTGCACGATGATAAAGCCGAAGCAGGGATAATGAACTCCAAGGCTTATTTTCTAAGTGACCCCGGATCAAACCGGGGTCTTTTTTTGCGGAGAACGTCAAGATCAGCGTATCCATTGCTGTAACCAAAGTGTCAGCTTATGCGTGGCAATGACATCATCCCGGTTGTAACCGAGTAGTGCGTCCCTGATTCTCTGCTTTTCCATCTCATCACTTTCCGTTTGTAGCCGATTGAACTGTACGATCGACCATTGCGAGCCTGATTCAGCATTTTTCCATTGAAAATTGACTAGGCTGGGGTGCTTGCAGATATCTTTCAAACCGTAACCCTGGAGTGGGAGCACCAAAGATTCGAGAATAGGTTTTTGCAGATCGAAGAGAGGGCTTTTTTCACCAAGCAGCCATTGCACGATTGCATGTTTCTGCATAGCGTAACGTTCAGCATATTTCCGGATTGTGGCTTTCTCATGGTTGGAATAATGTGCCAGAATTAAATCAGGGTAGTTCGTGCGATATGTTTCCAGTAGTTTCAGGAAGCCAATCCAGCCTTCATAATCTCTGAATTCATAATCTGTCCAGCTATACGTAAAATCCTCTTCCCGATGCGGTGGGGGCAGCAGGCCCCATAAATACACATGGCGCATGCGCGATGGAGTTAACGGATTGTCTTCGATATCAAAATGAATCCAGGTGCCCTGTGGCAGCACGATGGGCGATAACTGAATGACTTGATCACTCAGAATGGATTGTGCCTGCAGGATGGCGCGGTGTTTTTTCTTGTAACCTTTCAAATGCGGAATATCCGGTAGCGATTCGGTCTGGCTCTGGGCTAATTGTGGAATCGTCACAATACCGACATCGGCAAGTTGATCGGCAACACTGCCGTGTATGCCATAGAGCAATGAGACGTCTTGCTTGCTTTCAAATTCCTGTAAGCAATGCTCCTGATAGGGACACGTGCGGCACTTGCTGTGGCTATATCGGGCGATCGGTTGTTGCTGGCTTTCGATCAATACTTTCATGCCAGACACAAATTCATCTGCACAGATATTCAAGTCGTCATGGAGTTCAACTGCCCGGCCATCGCCTAGAAAAACCAAAGCAGGCAAAGATGTTGCCAACAGTCTGCGGTATACACCGAGTTGGATTTGTATGGATTTTTTGTTTTCGCTAGTGGCAAGTTTGGCATCAGCAGGCTGATACTGACCATTGGAGTGCAGAATGAGGAAATCCGGATATCCTATCAATCCGCTTTGTTCATCGAATAATTGTGCCTGATAGATTAAAGGAATCTTCTGCTGCATCAATGAACGGGTATGTTCAATCGAAGTCGCTTTGTGAACAGGAAATTGCTTCTCCAGTTTGGAAAGTACAGCAACTTCGTGTTGCAGTCCTGCTTGACTGAGGAGCTGGGTAAATGGGTCGATTGCTGCAAGTGTGCCGGGTTGCTTGTCTAGCCAGGCGCGGCGCTTGCAGGAAACCCATGATGCAGCATCACTGGCTTTGATGAGTGATCGGGCTGGTTTCTGCATAGTATCGAGCGGTATTGTTCAGTGGGGTGGCAAACTGGTTCAATATGCCAATGGCACTAATTGTTTCATGCAACCGGATACCAAGTAAACCAGATGTGCTCCCGATGTGTGGTAGGAAGAGATTAATCTTTAGATTGATTCCGCTGGATAAGCATCACTCCAGATTGGCTATTGGATTGAATATACTTATCAAAAAATTGGAGAATATCGGTATTGCCTGTCTCATTCAAGTTGAACATGGTAAAGATTGCAGGCAAGTTATCTCATAGGAACTTTCTTGTGTAATTCACGCATAATGAATGGTTCGATTGGAGTAATTGCCGATCTGCTGGTATACTTGCAGCAATTTTTGCTGACCGAGTTTAGGCATGGTTTTTGCCAGCATTGGACTGATTGATGTGCAGCATTGATTTATGGCGGGCCTCCCCGCATTGTAAAGTGGTGAATCTGGTCAGGTCCGGAAGGAAGCAGCCACAGCCATGCATGCAAGTGCCGGGGGTCTGGCTCGCCACCCCATACAGTATCAGGATGTGTGGTTCTGCTTGATTAACTGGACTGTAACCATCTTACCGATCCAACACAACGTGTCTCAAACCCAAGCCCTCGCACGAAAATGGCGACCTAAAAGCTTTGCCGAATTAACCGGACAGGAGCATGTGGTCAGAGCACTGACCAATGCACTAGAGCAGAACCGGCTGCATCATGCCTATTTGCTTACCGGAACACGGGGTGTCGGCAAGACCACTATAGCGAGAATTCTGGCGAAATCGCTGAATTGTGAACAAGGGGTAACCGCCACACCTTGTGGTCAGTGTGCATCCTGCAAACAAATCGATAGTGGAAATTTTATTGACATGATCGAACTGGATGCTGCTTCCAATACTCAAGTCGATCACATGCGAGAGCTTCTGGAAAATACCTTGTATGCGCCAACATATGCACGATTCAAGGTATACATCATTGATGAAGTGCACATGCTGTCCAAGTCGGCTTTCAACGCCATGCTGAAAACGCTTGAAGAGCCACCAGCACATGTCAAATTTGTCTTGGCTACTACGGATCCGCAAAAAATTCCCGTAACAGTATTATCCCGCTGCTTGCAGTTCAATCTTAAGCAGATACCGCAAAAGCAGATTGGCGATCATTTGCAGAAGATCCTGGAGATTGAAGGCATTCCTATAAACGATGCGATATCTATGCTATTGATTGCGCGGGCAGCCCAAGGGAGTATGCGTGATGCGCTGAGCTTGCTTGACCAGGCCATTGCTTTTGGGCAGGGTCAGATTGACGAGAGCAGTGTGCGCAATATGCTGGGTATCGTTGATCAGTCGAATCTTTTTGAACTGCTGGAAGCTTTGGTGCATAAGGATGGTACTCGATTGATGTCACTTGCCGATGAATTGGATGCGCAGTGTTTTTCATTTGATGGCGCATTGCAAGACTTGGCTGCCATACTGCACCAAATCGCCATGGCGCAGATCGTTCCACAAGCATTGAGTGAAGATTTGCCTGAGCGTACCCGAATATTCTCACTGGCAACCTGTTTTACACCCGAGGATATACAAGTGCTGTACCAGGTGGCGCTTCACGGACGTAGTGATTTGAGTCTTGCACCCGATGAACTTGCAGGATTTACCATGACTTTGATGCGCATGCTGGCGTTTATGCCGGTTGACCCCAGTCTTGACCAAGCGCAACCGGTCTTGCCGTCACGAATCGAGCGACCCAACAGTAAAGATAGTCATACCAGTCGTATTGATACCCATGACACGTCGAACCGAACGAGCCCTATAGAGCAAGTCAGGCTTGAGTGGTCGGAATTGATTCCACACCTGAAACTGACCGGGATGTCCAAAATGTTGGCGCAACATAGTGAAGCCAAATTCATTTCCGAACAGGAAATCGAATTATTTGTTCCTGTCGAGCATAAACATCTTCTGGAAAAGAAGTATCAGGAAAGAATTCAACTGGCGTTGGATACTTATTGGAAAAAATCGATTAAACTCGTATTTTCCATAGGCAACTTGACCGGGTTGACGCCGGTTGCTCTTCAGCAACAAGCGGAGCAGGTGAAACAAATTCAAGCCATTGCAGCCATAGAACAGGATCCGGTTGTTCAAGATTTGATCGAAAACTTTGATGCTAAACTGATTGCATCATCCATAAAATCCATTCAAAAATAAAGGAGCGTGAAAAGTGAGAGGCGGTATCGGCAATATGATGAAACAGGCGCAGATGGTGCAGGAAAACATGAAGCAAATGCAGGAGAAACTGGCAACGATAGAAGTCGAAGGACAGTCTGGTGCAGGATTGGTCAAGGTCATCATGACTTGCCGGCATGATGTCAGAAGTGTTCAGATTGATCCGAGTTTGATCGGAGACGACAAAGAAATGCTTGAAGATCTCGTTGCTGCTGCATTCAATGACGCAGTCCGGCGAGTGGAATCGACTACTCAGACCAAAATGGCTGAAATCACAAGTAGTCTAAGTTTGCCTCCTGGATTTAAACTGCCTTTTTGATTCTTAATGAGAATAATTAATTGAGGATCGGAGTGTTATGTTCACTATAAAAGACTCTACTGATTAAACAAATTGATTTGTCCTCCAATTCTGGAAAAAACTGCACTCAAGGTGTCGTCTTTTAGAAAAAAGTGCTCGATTTGGTTTTTCCGAGCAAGCTAATTCTTCAGTGCTTGATGGTGTTTGGATTCACAGGCGACTCTAAAAAGGTTGAGAACTCCAGATCACGCTTAGCCACTCTTCGTCGCATTTGAGGATTATGAAAGCGTTCGATGTAGTTAAATATATCCGCTTTAGCGATATCCAGTGTCCGGTATCTTCCATGGTTGGCACGTTCCCGTTTGAGGCATTCCGAAGAAACCCCTCACAGGCTGCATTATCGCCACAGTGTCCAACAGCACTCATGGAACTGACGAGCATGTTCCTTTTTAGGAAAAGCTGGTAATCATTACTGCGAAATTGGGTGGATTCAACAGATTCAAAGCAATAGGTGGCAACAAAGCTGGTTTGCCGCGCTGCCATCAGCCTCGCACTGCGATTCTTCCCAGCGGTTTTACCTTCATCCACCAGGTCTTCATGTACGTGCGCAGCATCAAGAATACCTTGACTATCTGCATGGATCTGACGAATCCGGCACAGCAGCCTTTCATTGTCGATT
>JAAEXZ010000083.1 GCA_017879645.1 Nitrosomonas sp. | reverse complement strand
TACCTCCAGCCAGTCGGCATCTGGCGTTACCAGGCGCCAGGAGACCAGGTTGTCGAGGGTGGTCCCCCACAGTACCGCCTTCTTGCCGCCGGCGTTCATGGCGATATTACCGCCGATGGTGGAGGCGTCCTGAGAGGTGGGGTCCACGGCAAAGGTCAGTCCAGCACCCTCCGCCACCTCGGCGACTCGACGGGTGACAGCGCCAGCACCACACCGAATGGTAGGGAAATCTCCCTCGAGACTCGGCAGGGATCGCCACTCCACGGCAGCAATGTGGTCCAACTTTTCCGTGTTCATCACGGCACACCAAGGATCCAGCGGAACGGCGGATCCGGTGTAGCCAGTACCACCGCCTCGCGGAATCAAGTTCAAACCGCAAGCGAGGCAGGCACTGACAATGGGTGCGACCTCAGCCTCCGTGTCCGGGGTAATGACAACAAAGGGCATTTCCACACGCCAGTCAGTGGCATCTGTGGCGTGAGCTACTCGTGCTAATCCACTAAAATCCAGATTATCCCGACGAGTGATATCCGCAAGGGCACGCCGCAAGCCATCCCGCCGAGAACGCAATTCCAACAACCAGTTGCCAAAAACTTCTACAGCGTTTCTGGCGGATCCTAACAAGTACGCCGCCTGGCTATTGTTATTGAGCCGTTGTTCGAATTGGTCAAGTCGGTGGTGCAAGGCTGAGATCAAAAGACCCCGGCGTTGGTCATCCTCCAGCAGATCATCCTGCAAGTAGGGATTACGGGTCACTACCCACATGTCCCCCAGGACCTCGAAGAGCATGCGCGCCGAGCGCCCCGTTCGGCGTGCACCCCGTAACCCCTCGATTAAATCCCATTTCTCCTGACCTAAAAAACGGATCACTATCTCCCTGTCAGAAAAGGATGTGTAGTTATAGGGAATCTCACGGAGGCGCTGTTGATGAAGGATTGACATTCCTAGCGTATATGGAAGGTATCAGGTGGAGTAGATTCAATATTCTATACTATCATTTACCGCTAGGACTGGGTTGGTCACTTCGAACCAAGGAGATTGGAATCAGATGCTTTTCCTATCCCTTTTCCATAGTTTTATTTTGATTTATCATAGATATTAAACACATCCATCAATTATTGGGTCATGGTTTCTTTAATATCGAAACCAAGTAACATAACAAGTAACAATCCAACATCCTGGCTCATATCCTTGATTTTAGTAATAAGCCCGAAGAGCGCAACAAACACCCTATCAATATCCATTAACTAGATGCAATCAAAATAATCGCCGCGGAAGATTTCCCATACTCAACAAACCATTTCTAGTTCAGAACAAACCAATTTTTCTGGATATTGACCCTAGTAGTCAACTGCATCATCAAGAAAGAGCGGAAGCAACATATCAAAATCAATCTTGTCACAATCATCTGTAACATTGGATATTATTCCCTAATCCATGGCATAATTAACCTTACTGAGACTTTTCAAAGAATGATGCGCTGCTTTTATATGCAGATGCTCGATTGCTATTACAAAGTATCCCATCGCTTCATTCAACATTCATAGCGAACTAGCCCCATTTTTCTAGAAATTCTTAATCAATTCTCACGACCCAGGAATAAAAATGCTACAGCCAAAAATCCTCGTGTTCGGATTCTATGGAGATGGAAATCTCGGGGACGAACTGTTGCTAGACTCTATCAAACGTTGGTCTCGGAATCTTGGAACTGAAGTTATAGCAATGAGCATCAACCCCCAACACACAAATAAATTTCATTATATAAAATCCATTGACGCATTTGACCTGCTCGCAGTAATTCAAGAAATGAAGGAATGCTGTCTTTTTGTGTTAGGCGGTGGTGGGTTATTTCAAAATTATGATTTATTCACTATTTCCTCATTGCATGACTTCCGCGCTAAAGATATTTCCATGTATGCCAGGCCGATTTTTCTAGCAGAACAAATGGGCGTGCCAACACTACTATGGGCACAGGGAATCGGCCCTCTGAATTCTGACGAATCCCGGAGGATTGTCCGTGCTGTATTTGATACGGCTACCTTTGTCAGCTTGAGAGATCCAGGTTCCCTTTCACTACTAAAAGATATAGGTAGTTCACGAGTAGTTTCAGTTGCACCGGACCCCCTCTGGTCATACCCGCTGCCTAGCAATCGAATTTCTCGCTCCCACCACAAGAGGCGCATTGGAATTGTCCTAAGAACTTGGGAGTTTGCTGAGGGCTGGGAGGACCGTTTTATCTTAGCAATAAACAATACCCTACCACCCAAGGATAATATACTCATATGGATTCCATTTCACCTTATTGACGAACTTGACGACTCCCAAGACAAATTGGCTTTTTTCCGGCGTATAATCTCAAAACTTTCCCATGATTTTTCACATGAATTAATCGAGGAGAGCGAACCAGGGGAAATAATCCGATTTCTTGCCGAATGCGACATGATCATAGCCATGCGCATGCACGCGCAGATCCTGGCGTTAAGACTGGATAAGCCGCTATTGAGTATTGAATATGACCGAAAAATGGAAGTGGTTTCTATGCAGGCAAATAGCCATTCCAATCTAAGACTTCACCCCGACGAAGCACAAATTGCCTGGGATCAGACTTTTCGTCAACTGTTCGACCGGCACGCCATCCGTCCAGGGCCGAACCCTACAATCAACCAACTAGAAGAGGATTCATTACTTCACAAACAAATCCTTGAGACCGCGATTACACAGTCGTGTTCTATATCATCCTGGAAGAAAAGCCACACCTCATCAATCGAAGATCGTAATTGGCTGAATCACTGGACCATAGATCTTTTCCAAGAAAATTTAGGCGACCTCACCGCGCAACTGAATGACATAACTACACAGTTGGTTGAATCCAGACGAATTATAGCTGAGCGAGATTCATTAATTTCCAGGTTAAATTCCGAGCTAACTATTTTAACAACTTCATTGTCTTGGAAAATTACGCGGCCATTACGATTTGCAAACCGATTAGCACACACCCCTGCAGCCACGCTATATGATCTCCTGAGAAATTATTATTGGCGCATGCCTATGGTTTTTCGCCAATATTTACAGGGGCCTCGCTACAGCCTCGTTCGCTTGATCAGGAGAGTTACACCAAGAGACGTTCGTAATTTCCCGGTGGCGGGAAACACCATATCCGAACTTAGCTGGTTGGATTTCAATGAAAAGATCCTGTCTCAACGGGACCATTACAAGGGGATCTTCGTACAAGAATTGAATGTCGATTGGAATATGTCTCTATATCAACGTCCTCAACATATTTCCGCTGCCCTTGGTCAACTCGGATATTTAGTTATCTACATGACAAGTGACTGGTCAGCGGATAAGGTGAATGGATTTAGAGAGGTAAGCACGAATGTCTGGCTTACGAATCGGCATGAAATCACTTCTCTGAAGGGGGTTGTTCGCTCTTTTTATTCAACTGCTTACTTTAATACGCCAGGGTTACTCATGAAACAGGGGAAAAGGGGTGTCCTTGTTTACGAGTATATCGATCATATCGACCCCCAGATCAGCGGAGATAAGCAAAATATTAAACGATTATTAAAGCTTAAAAAATTCGCATTTGAAGGTGGTGCCGATTACATTGTTGCATCTGCAAAAAAACTTTATGATGAGGCAGCGGCGGCTGTTGGTCACGATAAGGTTCTTCTCGTAAGAAATGGGGTGGATACCAGTCACTATCGAAATCCTTTACATGTTAATACTGTCTTATGCGAAACATACACCTCGTTCCTTGGTAAGTTTTCGAATATCATCGGTTATTTTGGGGCATTAGCGCCTTGGCTTTGGTATGACGTCATTAGCGAACTAGTCTCAATACGCCCTGACCTGGGTTTTGTATTTATTGGTCCTGATTACAACGGCGGCTCTTATCGCCTTCCACAAGGGGATAATGTTTTATATCTAGGCGCTATTGATTATAAAACTTTGCCAGCATATGCGCTAAAGTTTGACGCGTGCTTTATTCCCTTTGAACCCGGTGAAATCGCGCGTACCACTTCTCCACTTAAACTCTTTGAGTATTTTGCGCTGGAAAAGCCCGTAGTTGTCACCCATGAAATGCTCGAATGCATTGCATTCGAGGAAGTACAATCTGGGGATTCATCACAAAGTTTGAGTTTAGCTATTGATCGCGCGTTGAGCTACAAGAACGACAGCGCATTTAAAGCCAGACTTGCTAGCTTAGCGGACGAGAATGATTGGATCCACCGAGCACGAGCCATGGAAATCGTTTTCGATGGGTTGAATCTCAAAGTTTGAAGACAAAGCCCCTGATCCTTTTTTGATCGGGGGGGGTGGGGGTAATATTTTCGTTTCCAAAATGCACCCTACCCAAATTGGGTTAAAACAAATATAGTTTTTTATTGATAATGACACCCAGACTCGTCCCTCCCGATCATTGGACTGAAGCCTGATATTTACTGGCTCCTATGACTAACCCGATCTCCCGCTTTAGCTCACGGGCAATTCATGTTCTCCGTACAGAGGGGTTAGATGTTCTTGTAAAGAAAATTCGACGAAGGCTGCGGGTACAAGTTTTTCATCCACTACCCCCTACGCTAATCCAACTCCCTGTTGATTATATTCCCCAACCCCTCCCAGTTTGCGGGCAACATCCGCGAGCATCGCTGATCATCCCCTGCGAAGGGAAATTATCCCAACTCCATCATTGCCTGGCTGCTATCAGTGCTTCTGGGGACAAGGCTCCTTTTGAGGTAATCGTCGTTCTTAATGGCTCCGAAGAGATCTTGACGCAGGAACTTAAGAGCTACGGTATTCATTGCGTTCAAAGTCGTGAGGAAAACCTTCGTCCTTTCCAATCCCTGAACCTGGGAGCAGCAGAGGCTAGGGGCGACTTCCTGGTTTTTCTTACCAGTAATATCCAGGTTCAGTCAGGCTGGCTGGATGCCTTACTCGATACCTTCGAAGGTCAACAGCAAGCTGGTTTGGTTGGCAGCAGGGTGATATTTCCAAACGGGCGTCAAAAGGAGGCAGGTGGAATTGTATTCCAAGATGGGTCAGTCTGGAGCTACGGTCAGTTAGATGACCCCTACCAACCAGAGTACAGTTATCTTCGGGAACCTGACTTTTTCACCGAAACCTCCCTCGCAATCGAACGCACCCTGTTCAAGCGGCTTGGAGGATTCGATATTAATTATTCATCAAGCTGTTATGGTAACGCGGACTTGGCCTTTCGGATCCGTGTTTCCGGCTACCGTGTTTATTACCAACCCTGGTCACGTGTAATAGATTGCGGAAGCAACAGCACCGGACAGGACCTGGGTGTCTGTACCCATAAAATCAGTGGCCTAGACATCGATAAGCACATATTCATCGATCGTTGGCGCGAGAAGCTGGGTACCCACGGTGAGTGCGGCAAGTACATTGAGCAGCAAAAAGAAAGGTATGTTCATCAGCGTGCCTTCGTGGTTGATGTTTATGTACCCACACCAGACAGGGAATCGGGCTCCCTGCGACTAGTAAATCTATTTACATTACTTCGGGAACTGGGGTTCAAGGTGACATTTGCCGCCACCAATCTGGAGGCTCCCGAACCCTATGTAGCAAACCTGCAACGACAGGGGGTAGAGGTCATTTATCAACCTTATACCAAGTCAATCTCCCGCCACTTGAAGTCACGAGGTATTGACTACGACCTTGTCATTCTTAGTCGTGCAGATGCCGCTATTAAAGTCATAGGTCCGGCACGACGTCTATGTCCCAAGGCGCGATTGGTTTTCGACACGGTCGATCTTCACTTCTTACGAGAACGACGGCTGGCAGAACTGACAGGTGATCCTCGCACGAAGTCCCTGGCCGATAGGCGTCGACGCGAAGAACTGGGGCTAATCTCTAAAGCGGACGCAACCCTGGTTGTAAGCGCTATAGAAAAGGAATTATTGGCTCAAGAGGCCCCGGGCGCTGACGTTCGCATCCTTTCGAATATTCATCGCCTTCCTGGCCTCCGCTACGGTTATGCCGAACGCCACGATATCTTCTTTATCGGGTCCTTTTCCCACCCGCCGAACAAGGATGCCGTACTCTGGTTCAGCCGCGAAATTCTGCCTTTGATTCTGGCGCAAGAGCCCGAGGTGATTTTCTTCGTCATCGGCGCGGATCCCCCTGCTGAGGTAAGAGAATTGGCTTCTCAGTCTCTGCGCGTTCTCGGTCACGTTCCTGACGTGAGACCCTATTTCGATGGATGTCGCCTCAGTGTAGCCCCCCTGCGCTATGGTGCTGGCGTCAAGGGCAAGATCAACCAAAGCCTTGCCCACGGATTACCTGTGGTAGGGACTAGCCAAGCTATTGAAGGTATGTTCCTAGCGGATGGACATTCAGTATTGTTGGCAAATGAGCCTAGCGAATTTGCTGCGGCAGTGCTGCGGCTTTATAGGGACCCGAAACTGTGGGAAAGGCTATCGTCCAACGGATTGGCCGTCATGAAGGAGCACTTCGGCTTCGATTCTGCACGTCGGGCTCTCGTAGAATTGCTTGAAAATCACCTTGATGATTCAGCAACTCTTGGCCAGATCTGCGCGGTAATCGTGGCCTTTCACCCAGACATTGATCACCTGACGGTCCTCGTCCGGGAGTGTCTGAAGCAATGTGATGGCGTTATTCTCGTCAATAATAGTTCCCACGTAGCGATCAAATTACAGGCACCCGACCGCTTGCGAATCATTGAAGTCGGGGCGAATATAGGATTAGCTGCCGCACAAAATATGGGTGTAAATCTTGCCTCGGGCCTTCACTTTGAATATGTCATCTTCTTCGATCAGGATAGCCTTCCCGAACCTGGGTCCGTGGCTCGATTGCGTGCTACTTTCGCCCACCTTGAGGCATCGAGCGCAGCTCCTGCGGCAGTAGGGCCCTGCGTGGTGGATAGCCGAGATGGGGTCATGACACCTTTCGTTCGATTTCATCTTTGGGGAGTACAGCACTTTTTGCCCTACCCCTTCCAGCCCTGGATCCAATGTGATTTCCTTATCGCTTCTGGCATTTTGACATCGATACCCCGATTTAAAGCGATCGGTAATTGGGAAGAAGCACTGTTTATTGACAATGTGGACATGGAATGGAGTTTTCGTGCCCGCAGCCAGGGCTTCCGTTGTTTCGGGGTCCCCACGGCGCGTCTTTACCACCCATTGGGAGATAGATTGATTCGCATCAGATTGTTCCATAGAAATTTAACTATATATCTTCATGCCTCCTCACGTCAGTATTACATGATGCGTAACCGCATTGCCCTTTACCGAAGGGGCTATATACCCCTAGCATGGAAAACGCAGGATATTCCGCGCGCCCTATTAAAATTCTTCATGTTTAGCCTGATTCTCGGGCCTAGGTGGAAGAATTTACAATCCATGTTAAGGGGAGCTGCGGACGGATGGCATGGCCAGTTGAGCAACCTGCAGGATCTGGATACCCAGACAGCCGTAACTAAAACCAATGGTCAATCACGACCTAACCGCTTCAATCAATGAAAATCCTAAAAGTTAACAGGCATGGAGTGTCAACAACTTGTTAACACCGACGGAATCCATCGAGATCGCAACGGTGGAACAGGTTGAAAAGCCAATCCTGAGTGTTCTCATCGTCAATTACAACGCTGGACATTTATTGAGTGAAGCGGTAGGTGCACTGTTTGCGTCAGCCTTACCACTAGAGGTCCATGTCAGCGACAACGGCTCACTTGATGACAGTCTGTGGATCCTGGAGGACCAACATGGCAAGGATTCAAGGCTACACATCCAGCGCAACCATGCGAATCTGGGGTTCGCCAGTGGCCACAACCGGATCTTGCCGCAGGCACTAGCACCCTTTCTCCTTTTTTTAAATCCCGATTGCATCGTCAACCCCGATACACTGCCCCGGCTATTAGACTTCTTGAGGGACACGCCTGAGGCTGGCATGGTGGGCTGCATTGTCCGAAATCCTGACGGTTCTGAGCAGAAGGCATCCCGACGCCGAATCCCAGATCCTTGGATAGGGCTTGTCCGCTATCTTCATTTAGATCGACTCTGGCCAAACTTGATGGCTGGAAAGCATCTCAATCTCAACAACCAACCCTTACCAGAATCTCCACTAGCCGTAGAGGCTATCTCTGGTTCGCTGATGTTGGTGCGACGACAGGCATTGGAAGAGGTCGGCCCCTTGGACGAGGGTTATTTTCTACATTGCGAAGATCTTGATTGGTTCATGAGATTTCACCGTGCCGGCTGGCAGATATATCTCGTGCCCGGGGTAGAGGTACGCCATCACCAGGGTGCCTGCAGTTTGAACACGCCGGTGACGGTGGAGTGGTACAAGCACAAGGGCATGGTACGCTTCTTTCGCAAGTTTCAGTTTCATGATTTCCCTTTTCCATTCAGTCTTCTCGTGATAGTTGGGATCTGGGCTCACTTCGGTGTGATTCTCTTCACTCAAGGATGGCACCGACTTTGGGCGCTGTGCCGCCAGAATCGAGGCTAATGGCATGACTCACCTTAACTTCAAGCAAGTGCCTGTGCTGGTCACTGGGGCAACTGGTAAAGTAGGTCGCCATCTTGTCCAGGCCTTAGTAGATGTGGGGGCCCAGGTGGCCATCCTGACGCGCTCCATCGAACGGGCACGAACACTTTGGCCCGCTGCCCGGATAGATTATCGTTTAGGAGACTTAGGAGAACCCTCGAGTGTGGAAGCCGCCCTCCTCGGCATAGAGATCGTATTTCACCTCGCTAGTTATTCTCCAACTGCGGCTGAGGCCAACATCTACGCGGCCCCCGCTCATTGGAAGGTCAGTGCAGAGGGTACCCGGAACCTTATGGATGCTGTCTTAACCAAAGGAATCCGCCGTCTAGTTTATCTTAGTAGTGTCAAGGTGATGGGCGATGCCGCGGGCGCTGGCAACCTGCCGGCGGACGAGACCTGGTCTCCAGCACCTACCAGCCTCTATGGTCGTGCGAAATTGGAGGCCGAGCGGCGAGTGCTGGCAGCCGGCAATGGAACAGATCTCCACGTCTGCGTGCTACGTCTACCGATGGTCTACGGGCTCCAGGGGCAGGGGAATATTGACCGCCTGATTGAAGCGGTGGCTCGTCACCGTTTCCCTCCCTGGCCGCGCATCTATAACCGCCGTTCGGCTATTCATGTGAAAGACGCGGTTCGTGCCGCTCAGCTAGCCGCCTGGCATCCTCGGGCGGCTGGTCAAATTTATCTGGTCACTGACAGCGATACCTACTCAACACGTTGGCTCTATGAACAAACCCGGCTTGCCCTTGGCATGCCAATCCCTCGTTGGGCGATCCCGGCATGGATGATGAAAGTAGCCGCCATCGCGGGCAGCCTGGGTGAAAAACTCAGCGGACGCGCCATGCCTCTCACCCTTGCAGGCCTTGACAAGTTGACCGGCAATGCCTGGTTCAATTCTGAAAAGTTACAGAAAGAGCTTGGCTTCCTGCCCCAGCACCACTTGCAACAAGAGATCACCTTAATGGCGAGTACCTACCGACAAGGACGGGGGAACACGTCCGACTGAATCCCTTCGTTGCCGAATACTAAGGCATGGTTGCCTTGCAAAGACATATATGCTTTGCGTGACAACTTACCCACCCAACAACTAGACAGATCGGCTAATATCTTTTCTCGTTATAACGGTCAAGGATTTCTTCTACGGAACCCACCGCCACAACCTGACCGCGATTCATGAGAATGGCACTTTTACACATCTTCAATATCAA
>JAAEXZ010000082.1 GCA_017879645.1 Nitrosomonas sp. | reverse complement strand
CGCTGCCGCCGGACAAGCTGCTGGCCATTCTCAAGCTGCTGCGCCGGCGCGGCATAACGCCGGTCGTCTTCTCCGACCGTCAAGAACCTGCCGGATTCTTCGACGCCACGCTCGAACTCAGGCCAGATGGCAAGCCGCGCTGGACTGTTCGTCGTCGGAATGTCGCACCCCGGGACTCCACCTCAAGGTCGTGAGTCCGCCTTGCCCTCTTGTGCCATCTGGTAAAATCGTTCTTTAGCTCCGGCTGGTGCCCAGGTCATCCCTTATAGGCATCCAGGTTGATATCCAGGCTTTTCAGGCAGCCTGGCCTTGCATCAAGGCCGACAAGAGACCTGTTTTTCATACCCTCCCATCCAGCAACTGCACACATCCTAAATGCTTATTCCCGTCATACTTTCCGGTGGCGCCGGGACGCGCCTGTGGCCAGTATCCCGGGAGGGCTACCCGAAGCCCTTCATGAAACTGGCTGATGGCGAAACCTTGATCCAGAAAACCTATGCCCGAGCGGCAGCGATTGCCATAGGTGGCCAGATACTGACCGTCACCAACCGTGACTACTACTTCATGAGCAAGGATGAGTTCGAACGGGCAGGCATTGGTAAAAGCCATGCGGGCACCTATCTACTTGAGCCGATGGGGCGCAACACAGCCCCTGCCATAGCCTTGGCGGCACTCTCGATCGCAGAGTCCCACGGTCGCGACACGTTGATGCTGATTCTCGCTGCCGATCATCTCATTCAGGATCAGAAGGCTTTCGCAAAGGCCGTAGACCAGGCTACTTACCTGGCAAAGAAAAAACTCCTGGTAACTTTCGGCATCGTCCCGACGAGCCCGGAAACCGGTTTTGGGTATATCGAAGCCGACATCAAGCTGGGTGACGGACATAAAGTGAGGCGTTTTGTCGAAAAACCCACACTTGACAAGGCCCATGAATATTTGGCAGCCGGCAACTTCCTGTGGAATTCCGGCATGTTCTGTTTTGAAGCTGGCACCATCCTGGATGCCCTCGCTCAGCATGCGGCTGAAGTAGCCGAGGCAAGCAGGCGTTGCTGGTCTGAGTTGCAGGATCCGAGTTCATGGCCAAGCCACTTCGCTGAAATACCTTCGGAATCATTTGCCCAGGTTCCGGATGTTTCCATAGACTATGCCGTCATGGAACATGCGAAAAATGTCGCCGTCATACCAGGAGTATTCGGCTGGAGCGACATCGGCTCCTGGACCGCCATCAGCGAGCTCACTGCGGCCGATTCTGAGAACAACCGCTCAACCGGTGACGCAGTTTTTGTCGATACCACAAATACCTATGTCCAGAGCGACAATCGGCTCGTGGCAACCGTCGGTCTGGATAACCTGATCATTGTCGACACTCCGGATGCCGTCCTGGTGGCAAGTGCAGACAGGGTCCAGGACGTCAAGCAAGTCGTGTCTCACCTGAAGCGGCTAGATCACGAAGCCTACAAGCTGCATCGTACCGTCGCCAGGCCTTGGGGCACCTACACGGTATTGGAGGAAGGTGGCAATTTCAAGATAAAGCGAATCGAAGTGCGCCCCGGCCGAAAACTAAGCCTGCAAATGCACCATCATCGCAGTGAGCATTGGGTTGTCGTCAGCGGCATCGCCAAAGTGACAAATGGCGACATCGAGATACTGATCAGGGCCAACGAGTCGACCTACATACCATCGGGCCATCGGCATCGCCTGGAGAATCCAGGACTCATTGATTTGGTCATGATAGAAGTACAGAGTGGGGAGTATCTGGGGGAGGATGACATTGTACGGTTCGACGATCATTATGGGCGAGCAATGGCAGAGGCGTAATCAGCCTGATTTCCCGAGACCACAAGCACCCCCAGACGCCCGTTGACAACACTTCATGCTGGAGTTCTTCAGCAACCGGCAACCATTGAAGAACCACCATGACAACCCGGTGCAAATATCGGATTTTAGCCTCCAAAAAGGGTCGACCTGTCCCCTCCTTTGTGTCGGCAAATTCAGGCCGCTCTTCTACGTAAAAAAGTCAAAATCAATGCTTAGCAGAATCTGGGCCTATCGTGGATTCATCTTGGGGAACGTTCGCAGGGAGTTTCAGTCCAAATATCAAAACTCCCTACTCGGCTCAGCGTGGTCCATTCTTCAGCCACTTTCGATGATTCTGGTGTATACCGTTATCTTCGCCAATGTCATGCGCGCCAAGCTGCCGGGGGTATATTCGACATTCGCCTACAGCATCTATCTGTGCTCGGGTACACTGACATGGGCCCTGTTTGCTGACATTACGAGTCGGTCACAAAGCGTTTTCCTGGATAATGCCAACCTTATCAAAAAGGTCAACTTTCCTCGCATCTGTCTGCCAATAATCGTCATACTCAACGCCACCCTCAACTTCGCCATCATTTTTGGCATTTTTACGCTCTTCTTGTGGTTTACCGACAGCTTCCCCGGGTGGTCCTTTATTGCCATATTGCCGCTGCTGATCATCGAAGTTGCTTTCGCCATTGGCCTGGGTATTACCTGTGGGGTACTCAATGTCTTTTTCCGTGATGTAGCCCAACTGGTAGGTGTTGTCCTGCAATTCTGGTTCTGGTTAACCCCAATTGTCTATCCCATGACCATCCTGCCTGACACCATTAGATCCTGGATCGAGCGCAACCCCATGACCTCGCTGATGACTGCCTATCAAGATGTTCTCGTGACCGGGCACTGGCCGCACTGGGAGACACTATGGCCCGTGACACTATTGGCATTGCTAAGTTGTCTGCTAGGCTACAGTCTGTTCCGCAAGCGTGCCGGTGAAATGACGGATGAATTGTAATGGGTAGCATCACCGTCAGCCATCTGGGCAAGGCCTACAAGCAGTACTCCTCTCGTTGGTCGCGTCTGGTGGAGTGGCTGGATCCACGAAACAAACCCCGGCACCATCTCAAGTGGATCCTGCAGGATATCAACTTCACCATAAAACCTGGGGAAGCAACCGGTATCATAGGCATCAATGGTGCCGGCAAAAGCACGCTGCTGAAGATGATCACTGGCACAACCCAACCCACCACGGGCAGCGTGCATATCACGGGTCGTGTCGCCGCCTTGCTCGAACTGGGCATGGGGTTTCACCCTGACTTTACCGGTCGACAGAATGTCTACATGGCTGGGCAGCTAATGGGCTACAGCCTGGAAGACATCACTGCCTTGATGCCTCATATAGAGGCATTTGCCGAAATTGGCGACTATATCGACCAACCCGTCCGGGTTTACTCCAGCGGCATGCAAATGCGCCTTGCCTTCAGCGTGGCGACGGCCCACCGACCAGACGTACTTATCGTGGATGAAGCGCTATCGGTCGGTGATGCCTATTTCCAACACCGAAGTTTTGCCCGCATACGCGCATATCGCAAGCAAGGTACCACGTTACTCATCGTAAGTCATGACAAGCAAGCTATTCAAAGTATCTGTGATCGCGCCATTCTGCTGAATGGTGGGAAGCTGACTATGGAGGGGGAGCCTGAAGCCGTCATGGATTACTACAACGCGCTTTTGGCTGACCATCAAAATGAAAGCATCCAACAAACCCGGGATGAGAGCGGAAGGATAAAAACTTCTTCTGGAACTGGTGAGGCGATAGTGGAAGAAGTTCACTTGCTGAATGATCAAAATGAAGCCCTTGAAGTGATCAAGGTTGGGCAGCCAGTTTGCCTACGTATAGTTGTACGGATGGTAGAGGATGTCTCTGAACTGGTGGTTGGATACATGATAAAGGACCGTCTTGGTCAACCAGTTTTCGGCACGAACACACACCATCTCGCATCCAAACTAGAAAGCCTGCCAAAAGGCCAAAGAGTGTCCGTTAAGTTTAGCTTCAACGCGAATATCGGGGAAGGCCACTATTCGCTCTCCATCGCGCTGCATACCGGAGACACACACCTTTACAAAAATTTTGAATGGCGTGACTTCGCGCTAGTTTTTAATGTGGTTAATATGGGTAAAGCAAGATTTGTTGGGGTGGCTTGGATACCACCAAGCTTGGAATTTCAAAATGACAGATAACTTCTATCGAGCATTTGAGGATAAATTTCGTGGCCCACGCGAATTGATCAAGTCGCGTTTGCGTGTCTATTTGCCATTTGCCACACCTCTACGCGATCTTCTTGATCATGCAGCAGCTGTTGACCTAGGCTGTGGTCGCGGTGAATGGCTAGAACTGCTAAGAGAATATGGCTATGACGCCCAGGGCGTTGACATTGATGAGGGTATGCTCGAGGCCTGTCGTGAGCGAGGCCTAGCCGCGCACCAGCGCGAAGCACTCAACTTCCTGCATGAGTTACCTGACGCGAGCCAGGCCATAGTATCCGGATTCCATATCGTTGAGCATATCCCGTTTGAGAATTTGAAATTGCTCGTCCGAGAGGCGATGCGAGTACTCCAGCCAGGTGGCCTCCTGATTCTCGAAACGCCCAATCCAGAAAACCTGGTTGTGGCTACTTCAGGTTTTTACGTCGACCCCACACATCAACGCCCCATACCATCTCAATTGCTGGCATTCCTCACACAACATGCAGGCTTCAAAAGGAATAAAGTTCTACGACTTCAAGAACCTCTTCATGCAGATAGCAAGCCTACCTTATTGAGTGTACTGAATGGTGTTAGCCCAGATTACGCCATAGTTGCACAAAAAAAAGGGCCAAAGCAATTCTTTAAGGCTACTACCCCCGCATTTTCAGCTGAATATGGAGTGACGTTAGAAGCATTAGCATCTGCCTATCACAACCATGAAGATTTCCGCGCCCGGGTCCAGGAGGCGCATGCCATCGCCGCCAAAACACGGATTAGTGAACTGGAAAGTCGCATCCTCGCCACCGAAGCACACGCACGGGCCCAGGAGGCACGTGCCATCGCCGCCGAAACACGTGCCAGCGAACTGGAAAGTCGCATCCTCGCCACCGAAGCACACGCACGGGCCCAGGAGGCACGTGCCATCGCCGCCGAAACACGTGCCAGCGAACTGGAAAGTCGCACCCGCTCCGCCGAAGGGCGTGCCCAAAGCCAGGAAGATCGGGCGGTTGCTGCTGAGGCATGGGCTCAGTCCCTGGCACAGGCCTTAGATCAAACTCAAATAGCCCTCGTCGAGGCAAAAGATGAATTTGACTCTGCTACTCGCCAAGCCCATGACTGGCACGAACAAATTCAGCATCTCCAGCGTTCAATATCATGGCGTATAACCAGCCCTCTGCGAGCTTCTCGAAGTATAATCGCCTTAACCTATCGCGGCATCAAGTGGCTAATTCGCCAGTTGGTCAGCATTTTATTATTCACCCTGTGTCTCCCGTTTTTGCCACTGCTATTACTAGTAATACCCTTCGTGTTGGCTAGACCGGGTTTACGCAATACCATAGGTCAGCACATACGTCATTATCCGAGATTGCGATCAATCTTGAAACGCTTGGCCCATAGGATAGGCTACATAAGCCATGATACGAACCTCGTAAACCCATTAACATCAGCTGCCTCTCGAATTGATCAGTGTGGAATAGAACTTGAGCCTATACTTAGCGACATGGAAACCGGCAACATGAACCATACGGGTCAGCTTACTCCTCGCGCTCTTAAGATATACGAGTCTCTTCACACCGCCATAAAACATATGGATCGGGGGAATAGCTAATGCGTATTGTTATCGATATGCAAGGCGCACAATCTACTGGCTCACGGAGCCGCGGAATAGGCCGTTACACGCTTTCCATTGCCAAAGCAATCTTGCGTAATCGTGGCAAGCATGAAGTCCTTCTTGCGCTTTCCAGCCTCTTCCCAGACACTATCGAACAGATTCGCGCAGAATTTGATGGCCTACTATCGCAACAAGATATCCATGTCTGGCACACGCTATCTGGCGTATCAAGAGCCAATTCGACCAATGAATGGCGCCGCCTATCGGCCGAAGCTGTCCGCGAGGCTTTTCTGCGTAGCCTAAATCCTGATATCATCCTTGTTACTAGTTTATTTGAGGGTTTTGGAGATGATGCAGTAACCAGCATCAAGCGCTTTTCTGCAGACCATGCATGGGCGGCAATTCTTTACGATCTTATCCCATTAATCCATCGTAAGCCATATCTAGATAACCCGTTGGTTAATGATTGGTATATGGAGAAGATACAAAACCTTCGGCGCGCTGACTTGTGTCTGACGATTTCAGATTCATCAAGGAAGGAAGGTATCGAGCATTTGGGGCTACCTTATGATTCTTGTGTTAACATCTCAACGGACGCGGAAGAGCATTTCCGCAAATGCAATATATCTCCCGAAATTCTTAAAAATCTACGGAAAAAATATGGGCTCACTCGGAACATTGTAATGTACACCGGAGGTATTGACCACCGTAAAAATATTGAAGGCCTAATTCGCGCCTATGCTAGACTGTCCCCCGAACTTCGCAAGAACCATCAACTGGCTATCGTGTGCTCGGTAAACGAGGACAATAATCAGAGGTTACAGGCAATAGCAAAACATCACGGTTTAGATTCTGGCGAAGTTATCCTCACCGGCTTCGTGTCAGAAGAGGATTTGATAAGCCTTTACAACCTCTGCACCTTATTCGTATTTCCGTCTTGGCACGAAGGCTTCGGGTTGCCTGCACTTGAAGCGATGCGTTGCGGTGCCCCAGTAATTGGTGCTAATTCTTCAAGTCTGCCTGAAGTTATCGGCTTACCTGAGGCTTTATTTGACCCGCACTCTGATGAATCCATCGCCTGCGCTATTGACCATGCCTTAACTGATGCAGAATTTCGTAATTACCTTATTGAACATTGTAAAGTTCAAGCAAGAAAATTTTCTTGGGACGACAGCGCACACAAAGCGCTTAAGGCGATGGAAAATCTTATTTCAGAACGCCACCAATGTCACATAGAAACTACTGAAGAGTACCGCCGTCATAAGTTAGCCTATGTGTCGCCACTTCCCCCAGAGCGCTCTGGTATTGCAGATTACAGTGCCGAGCTAGTACCCGTATTGGCTCAGCATTATGAGATCGAAGTGATAGTGGATCAACCCCATGTTACGGATGAATGGATTAAGAAAAATTGCCCTATCCGGTCAACGTCATGGTTTATGAAGAACGCGAATCATTTCGATCGAGTGCTTTATCACTTTGGAAATTCGGCGTCCCACAAGCACATGTTCCATCTGCTCAAGGCAATACCTGGTGTAGTGGTTCTTCATGATTTTTATCTATCCAATCTCCTTAATTATATCGATGCTATCGGGTACGCCCCGGGCTGCTTTCGAAAACACTTATTCTACTCTCATGGCTACGTTGGCTTAGTCGACAGTATCCAAGCTAATAATCAAGCTGGCATAACTTGGAAGTATCCGTGCAGCCGTAGTGTAATAGAGAGCAGCATAGGTACGATAGTGCACTCTGAAAATTCACTTCGGCTGGCTTCAGAATGGTATGGAGATAATAAAAATAATTGGTCAGTGATACCTCTTATGCGTTTTCCGATAAGCGCTTCTAATCGAACTAAAGCACGGAAATATCTTGGCATATCGGAAACTGACTTTATTGTCTGCTCCTTTGGAGTTATAGGGCCAACCAAACTCAGCCATCGATTGATGCAAGCTTGGCTTGATTCGGAGCTTTCACGGCTTGATAATTCTCGCCTAATTTTTGTTGGCCAGAATAGCCCTGATGACTATGGCATTGAGCTGATTGCCTCTATAAAAAAACTCTCAAAAAATAATAATATTGAGGTCACGGGTTGGGTAGACCGGGAAACTTATCAGAGCTATCTTGCTGCCGCTGACTTGGGTGTGCAACTGCGCACGCTCTCGCGTGGTGAAACCTCGGCAGCGGTGCTTGATTGCATGAATCATAGCTTACCAACTATCGTGAATAACAACGGCAGTATGGCAGACTTGGATGATGCAGCAGTCTGGAAATTACCAGATAATTTTGATACTCAGGAACTTACTCATGCGCTGGAGGCCCTGTGGCGTGACAGCGACAGGGCTACCCAACTTGGAAAGAAGGCTAGAATCTGGGTACTCGAGAAGCACAATCCCGTTAAATGTGCGGCGCTATACAAAATCGCTATAGAAGAATTTTATGAACGCAACCGCAATGTGCTAAACGACTTGGTAAGTACAATTGGCAAATTTTCGACCCACCAAGACGCCGAACATGAACTCGCAGGATTGGCAGCCACAATTTCCAGAACATTCCCGCCCATGCGCAGAGCCAAGCAATTGCTGGTCGATATTTCAGAATTAGTGATGAATGATGCCAAAACCGGTATACAGCGCGTAGTCCGAAGCATAATACGGGAATGGTTATTAAACCCCCCTACAGGCTGGAAAGTTGAACCAGTATACGCAACCACCACTGAACCCTATCGCTATGCTCGGCAATTTATCGCTAGCCTCCTGAATGCTCCATCTATTGGACTGCTAGACGAGCCAGTTGACTATGCCCCCGGCGACATCTTCTTCGTGCTTGACCTACACCCTCAGGTACAAACTGCTCAGGCAGGTTTTTATCAAAACCTCCGGCAGCAAGGCGTGACGGTCAAATTCATGGTATATGACCTGCTCTGCATCCTACTGCCCGATAACTTTGCTCCCGCAGTAGGTAATGCCTTCAGAGAATGGTTGAATGTTGTTGGTGAGAGTGATGGAGCCCTATGTATATCCAAAGCGGTTGCCGAGGAACTTGACGCATGGATGCAAGGCAAGCATTGGAATCGGTGTCGGCCATTTGTCATTGAGTGGAATCACCTCGGTGCAGACGTACACAGCTCTATACCTACACAGGGACTACCTGACGATTCAGATTTCATACTCGCAAACATAAAGCGTCGTCCAAGCTTTCTGATGGTGGGCACACTTGAGCCCCGCAAAGGGCATACCCAAGTACTCGACGCTTTCGACAGCTTGTGGAGAGAAGGACAAGATATAAATCTTGTGATTGTTGGCAAAGTTGGGTGGATGGTAGAGAATTTACTTGAACGATTGCATTCTCATTCCGAGCTTAATTGCAGGCTAATCTTGCTCAATGGCATCAGCGACCAATACTTAGAAAAGGTATATTGCGCCAGCACCTGCCTGATATCCGCTTCATACGGCGAAGGCTTCGGCTTGCCGCTAATCGAAGCCGCCCAATTCAAATTGCCAATTATCGCCAGAGATATTCCTGTTCATCGCGAAGTTGCAGGCATACATGCTTATTATTTTTGCGATTACTCTCCTGAACCTCTGGCGCAGGTGATTAGAATGTGGTTGACTCTCTTTAGGCTTGGCCAGCATCCAAGATCTAATGCAATGCCTTGGTTAACGTGGCATGAAAGTGCCCAACTATTGGCTGGCAAAGTATTGAATCGGCAGCACAATATTAACCAGGCAATAATCAGTCAAGGCACTTTGGCAAACTCAACTCATTGAGAGGCGGGACTTTATAATAAAAGCCTTATACCTAAAATCTGGAGCGTGCTGCGAGATAGTAAAACTGCAGCACATCCCTCAGAATACCTCGTTTAGAGTAGTCCAAAACATCCATTACCGAGGTCCTGTACTGACCCAGTGAATTCCTGCTCAGGTGTTAATCTTTATTGAGGCACCTATGAGCACCGTAATGGACGAAGACATCAAACGTTGGACTGGTCATGGAAATCTTTCAGGGCAAAACGACCGTTGCTGAAGCGAGTCGGGCCTACGATCTCACTCCCTCAGAGATCGAGGGCTGGATGGAGGATGCTCGAAGCGGCATGGAAAACGCCCTTCGGACAAAGCCATTGGATCTCCGAGAGCCATATGAAAAGGAGATCCGAAAACTCCAAGAGGCCTACGGCGAAGCCATGTTGGAGCTCCGCGCCCGAAAAAATTGAAGTCCCTGCTGGAGGACGAGAAATGATTGAAACCGTTCAGCAGGGACTCAAGGCCGATGGCCATCAGGTTTCAATCCAGAAGTTGTGTGAGTGGTTCGGCTTGCCGAGACGCACGTTCTATTACAAGAGCGTCAAATCAACGCCCAAGGTTCAGGAATGCTTCGAGAAGCCCATCAAGGCCATGATCGAAGAGAATCCATCCTTCGGATATCGGACCGTCGCGCATCTCTTGGATTTCAACAAGAATACGGTGCAGCGGATCTTTCAGCTAAAAGGCTGGCAGGTGCGGAAACGTCCCGTTGGATTCCGGCCTCGCA
This sequence comes from Nitrosomonas sp., assembly GCA_017879645.1. Taxonomy (GTDB): domain Bacteria; phylum Pseudomonadota; class Gammaproteobacteria; order Burkholderiales; family Nitrosomonadaceae; genus Nitrosomonas. The sequence goes on along the minus strand of JAAEXZ010000082.1, from coordinate 426 downwards.
TAGAAACCAAGCTCTCCAGAGCCGACAGTCCGAACGAACGTTGGGCAACCGATCTGTGCCGCGTCTGGACAGGCCGGGATGGCTGGTCAACCCTGGCCCTGGTCATCGACTGCCATACCCGTGAACTCTTGGGCTGGCACCTCTCGCGGAGCGGCAAATCCAGAACCGCAGAGATCGCATTGGAGAATGCCCTGATCAGTCGTTTCGGCTCTCTAGTAGGCGCCGCGCATGAGCCCTTCCTGCTTCGATCAGACAATGGGCTCGTTTTCTCGAGTCGGAGCTACAGCGCGCTCGTCAAAAGCCATGGTTTGAGGCAGGAATTCATCACGCCTTACACCCCACAGCAAAACGGGTTGGTGGAACGGGTCATTCGGACTTTAAAAGAGCAGTGCATCCATCGTCACCGGTTCGAAACCTTACAGCACG
>JAAEXZ010000013.1 GCA_017879645.1 Nitrosomonas sp. | reverse complement strand
TACCTTCCTCGTCAGCGGCAGTGGCGACGGACTGGATCAAATCGATGGTGGTGACGGTGACGATACCTGGCTTGGTGGCACCGGTACCGATTATTTCTTCGTCAGCGGCACTAACGGCAATCTGGATAACCTCAAGTTCGTCGAGAACATCGACGGCGGTGCTGGCTATGACCGCATCTTCGGTTCCAGCGGCAACGACACCATCGATTTCAGCTCCGGCAACCCTTCCCTTGCCAATATCGAGGAAATCGATGGCGCAGGCGGCAACGATACAATAACGGTTTCCAACGCCTTAGCAACCAATTACCGTGGTAGCACAGGTACAGACACGTTCGTTGTCACCACAGCCTCTGCAGAATCGACCATTCTGGACTTTGATGATTCTGGCGATGATCGCATCGATCTGAGCAGTTTCGGATTGTCGCTTAACCAGATTCAAGCATTGACCACGCAAGTCGGAGCGGATATACGCATCGACCTGACTTCGGCCTCTGGTAGCGGTGGAACCGGAACGGGTGACCTCATCCTCGTAGGTACAACCCTGGCCAGCTTGGATTTCACCGGAGCAACCGACTTCATCATCTAGTCCCGGTGTAATACTTCTTGCCGGATTAAAATTCAGCATGCAAGGCGGAGCTTCGGCTCCGTCTCTGACATCAATGCAATACAGCGCTTCACCCTGCTTCCGGAACACTTCCGCTACCTCCTTCTTTCTTGTTTCATCCCTCCGTTTCTGCCTGCGACATGTAGTCTGGCAGCAGACATACAAAAAAACAATGTGACAGTTTGCCACATTTTCATACACATACCAGTAATACATAATCTGTTTTTTTCATATGCAAGTGTGAAGCATCGCTTACTTGTTCGATTTCCTGTCGTCCAACACGATTCGACCCTGTCCGTGTGCACCGATTTGCTGCTTGCCTTGAAAAACCAGGTTGCGTGCATTTAACCCATACGGAGTTTAAGTATCTATGGCAACACATTGGACTGTCTGTCTCGTGTCATGTTGGTAGTGCTGACGGTAACGCCGCAGACTCAAGCAGGTAACCCATTTCAGGATGCGGATGCACGGCCGGCAGTCATTCCGGTTGCGGGATGCCCTGGAAAATGTCAGCGACGTGTCGTTCTCGCGTGAAAATGTACCTGCAGGCGATTCGTTCAATATCCGTGGATTTGCAACCAATGCTTAATGGTGTCTACATTCCTTTCAGCACCGGTGTCGAGATGGCCAATATCGAGCAGATCGAGGTGCTTAAAGGTCCGGAATCGATCCTATTCAGACGCGCCGATCCGGGGGAATCATCAACGTCGTAACCAAACAGGCACTTTCGACGCCTTACTTCCCTGCAACAACAGGCAGGCAGTTTCGATTTCTACCGCGCTACCATCGATGCAACCGATCTCATCACGAAAAATGCCGTTTGGTTGCGGCAAAAAGAATGTCACTGCATCGGCACAATTCGATTACAAGGAAACGGTAGGTTGCCTAGTCACCAACGACTGGTACGCCATTCATTTCAGTACCTATATCAAACCCCGGTTAGCGACCTTAGAAATATAACGGGCAAGGCCCGAAACAAGTTACTGCGATCCCGATGTAGTATCGACGTGGCAACGTATTTTTACGACCATGAGCATCCTGCTGGGCATGATCATTTCGATCGGACTGGGCCTCATCCTTTTCTCCCCTATCCTCCCCATCGCGCAGTGGACAAACATACTGGGCAAAATCCTCCTGCCACTTCGGTACAGGCAGGGGATACATAACGCAGACAAGTAACCATATGTATCAATGTGGATTTTGTTTTTTTGGTGTAAACGATAGGGACCCGATACAGGAATTCCATCCGGTCACCGCTTTGACTTACCATTCAATCTCCAGTACAAGTGAAACCGATCTCGCCCATCCCGATAGCACGGGATTGTGAATGCGAGATCATTCATCTGTTTTTCAATGGTTGCACTATGCAATTTTGATGTCATAGAGGAGTTCCATCATGCAAAAATTTTTATCCGAATTCATTGGCACTTTTTTTCTTATCCTGACCATCGGCCTGACCGTCATTCCGGGACATGCCGGTGTGATCGCACCGCTGGCCATCGGCTCAGTGTTGATGGTCATGGTCTATGCGGGTGGTCATATTTCAGGGGCACACTACAATCCCGCCGTCACACTGGCCGTTCTGATGCGCGGACGCTGCTCGATTGCTGAGGTGCCGATTTATCTGGTGGCCCAGTTTGCCGGTGCAGCCGCTGCCGCCTATACAGCCGTATATTTGGTGGGACCCGGCACGGCCAATCCATCCATCGATGTGAGCAAAGCGCTGATCGCAGAATTTCTGTTCACCTTTGCGCTGGCGTATGTCGTGCTCAATGTCGCCACGGCCAAGGGCACCAACGGCAATTCGTTTTACGGCCTGGCAATCGGCTTCATCGTGCTCGTCGGTGCATTTTCGGTCGGCAGCATTTCGGGAGGGGCATTCAACCCAGCCGTTGCCATTGGCGCACCGCTGATGGGTTTGATGAACTGGAATACGATCTGGATTCACATGGCTGCCGATTTTGCTGGCGGCGCTGCTGCTGCACTGGCATTCAATGTCATGAATCCCGGAGACAAGTAGCGTTTGTGTTCGATTCAGCGCGGGATCCTTGCTGCCTTTCAGAGCGTCAAGGGTTCCGCGCCCCTGCTGTCATTCTGGATTCACGTTTCAATTCGTCCCACCAATCCAATCTGGAAAATCTTGTGCATGCCTCGTCGCCATAAGCAGCAAGTGCTTATTTCATTTTCTGGGTAAGGGTGAAATAACTCGTCATCAGATTGCGGTAATTGGTTAAATGATTGGAAAACAGGGTGCCCAGCCCTTCGATATCATTGCGCCAGTCGCGGTGCAATTCGCAGACCACACCAAACCAGCCCACCAGTTGTACACCAGCTACCTGCATGCGCATCCAGGCTGCATCGCGTGTGACTTCGTTAAATATCCGGAACCATCGGTAACCACAAATACTTCATGCTCTTCCACGGTCGCCGACAATGCGGGAAAAAACGCACACTTTACCGTCACAATCAATCCGTTGTCAGCAATATCCGATTTGTTTGCTAGTCCTTGTATGTTATAGTAAAAACGGCATTGTATTTCGCCACTCCTATTAACGCTATGTGGAGGATCAAGATGAAAAAAAGTAAGCTTGAGATACGCGAAGCGATTGTAGATACGGCCGTTGTCATCGCCGAACGTTCATCATGGGAAGCCGTACGCTTGTTCGATGTCGCTACCGAGTTGAATATTACGCTCGAAGATGTTCGTCTTCATTTCCGTGAAAAGGAAGAACTGGTCGACGCCTGGTTTGATCGCGCCGATAGTGCCATGCTCAGGGCAGCCGAGAGTGTGGTGTTCCTGTCACTGACTCCAAGGGAAAAATTGCAGCATCTGATCATGAGCTGGCTGGACGCGTTGGCTACGCACCGCAGCGTAACCCGGCAAATGATAGGCACCAAACTGGAGCCAGGTCACCTGCATATCCAGATACCCGCTATCATGCGCATCAGTCGCACTGTACAGTGGATGCGCGAAGCCGCACAACGTGACGCCACATTCCTGCGTCGCGCGCTGGAAGAAACCGGTTTGACTTCCATTTATCTGGCTACTTTCCTATTCTGGATGCGCGACGAATCGGAAAATTCGCGGCGCACGCGCGATTTTCTCGAACACAAGCTGCTGCTGGCAGAATCGCTCGATCATGTGGTTTATGGCTCGCCACGCAAGGAAGCGCCGGCAGACATGGCTGCCCCAACCGTCGAAACCGACTCACCGCCGACAACCCCATACACTGCCAATGATTTTGTCTTGCATGAACCCGTTGTAAAAGAAATGCGCGCCAAATCGGGCTAGGTCATGGATCCGCTCACGCATGCGCTGAGCGGCGCCCTGCTGGTGCGGGCAAGCCAATCGCCAACGACCTTGAACGATGCTACAGGGCAAACCCGATTGCCACTACGCCTGCAAATCATCGCCGGTTTTGCCGCTGCGGCATTTCCGGACATGGATGTCATATTGCGCCTGATCGATACCCTGACTTACCTGAACTGGCATCAGGGTCCGACCCATTCGCTGCTCCTGCTGCCACTGTGGGCGTGGATGTTGTCATGGATAGGCGCAAGACTGACTCGCGGTCGGCATGCTTGGCCACTGTTCATGCTGCCGGTTACGCTCGGTCTGGCCGCCCATATCGCCGGCGATGTCATCACATCGTATGGTCTGATGCTGTTTGCGCCATTCTCAACCGAGCGTTTTGCACTACCACTGGTATTTGTCATCGACCCCTGGTTCAGCCTGATCATCATGACCGGTCTGGTAGCTTCATATTGCTTTCCCCAATCCAGAATCCCCGCCATCGTGGCGCTGATCATCCTGTGCGGATATGTCATTGTGCTCTCGACACTGCGTCAGCAGGCCATCGAACTGGCCCGGGATCATGCCTCACGACACGATGTAGCAGAACCGTCGATCCAGGTACTGCCGCAACCGCTATCGCCATTTCACTGGAAATTGATTGTCTTGCACGATGAAACCTATTACCTTGCCAATGTGAATTTATCGCCCTTTGCCGTAAAACCAGTTACCGCTGCACATGCCTGGCTCGTCCCCAAGATGGCTGCGGCTTACCAGCCCATCACAGCAATCAGCTGGAGTACCAGGCATCAATTCGGTAACGACCCAGAACATGCCGCACTGATACGCGAAGCCTGGCAGGTTCCTGCCCTTAAATCTTTTCGCAGCTTTGCACAGTTGCCAGTGCTGGAAAACATGGATCATTCAGTACAAAGCACTTGTGCCTGGTTTTACGATTTGCGTTTCCAGTTTCCGGAACTCCCCCCATCGTTCCGCTACGGGGCGTGCCGGAAACATGATCAGGCCGACTGGCGATTGGTCAGAAAAAGAGGACTGTTCTACATGGATTGATCAAACTCAACAATCCGCTGAAATGTCATGATGTACCCATCCGGTGAATTGCCTTCGTAACCGGTTTTATCGAGCGACTTTCCCCCATGAATCGCGCAACGTCACCGCGCGATTGAATACTGGTTTCTCTGCTTTCATGTCGATACGATCGGCGACAAAGTAACCGTTTCGCTCGAACTGAAAGCTGGCTTCCGGTCGCGCTTCACACAAAGCCGTTTCGATATAGGCGCTGATGATCTGTTTGGAATCGGGGTTTAACGCCGATTTGTAATCCTTGTCACCGCTGTCCGGATGCGGATCGGTGAACAGCCGGTCATACAGGCGCACCTCCGCTGTCTGGGCATGCGCGACTGACAACCAGTGGATGTTCCCCTTGACCTTGCGACTTTCTGCACCGGCTGTGCCGCTTTTGGTATCGGAATCATACGTACAATGTATGGCTTCGATTTCGCCCTGTGCATTCTTTTCAATGTGCACGCATTTGACGATATAGGCATAACGCAACCGCACTTCTGCACCCGGCGACAACCGAAAATAACCCTTGCTGGGTACTTCCATGAAATCGTCACGTTCAATATACAGCTCCCTGGAGAATGGAATGGCGCGCTTGCCCCACTCCGGCTTTTGTGGATGATTCGGTGCCAGGCAATCTTCCTGTTGCCCTTCGGGATAGTTGTCGATGATCAGTTTCAGTGGTCGCAAAATGGCAACGCGCCTGACGGCATGCTCATTCAGATCCTCACGCAGGCAATCTTCCAGTACGCTCATGTCGATCCATGAGTCTGCTTTACTGATACCAATACGGTCGGCAAACATCCGGATCGAACGCGGCGTGAATCCCCGGCGCCGCACACCAGCCAGTGTGCTCAAGCGGGGGTCATCCCAGCCATCGACCAGCTTTTTTTCCACCAGCTCGATCAGTTTGCGCTTACTCATTACGGTGTAGGTCAGGTTGAGCCGTGCAAACTCGATTTGTTGCGGGTGGCAGGGCAGCTTGTCCACCAGTTGATCCAGCACCCAGTCGTACAGCGGACGATGATCTTCGAATTCCAGTGTGCATAGCGAGTGCGTAATACGTTCCACAGCATCGGATATGCAATGCGTGTAATCGTACATGGGATAAATGCACCATTGGTTACCGGTACGCTGATGATGGACATGGCGGATGCGGTAGATGACCGGGTCGCGCATGTTGATGTTGGGCGACGCCATATCGATCTTGGCGCGCAGTACATAGTGTCCATCGGGAAATTCACCGGCTTTCATACGGCGAAACAGATCGAGATTTTCGGTTACAGGGCGATCCCGATAAGGGCTATCCCTGCCAGGACTGGTCAAGGTACCGCGATATTCGCGAATCTCATCGGCAGACAGGCTTTCAACGTAGGCTTTACCCTGCGTAATCAGAAATTCGGCAAATTCATACAATTGTGCGAAATAGTCGGACGAGTAATAGCAATGCACGCCCCAATCAAAACCCAGCCAGGACACGCTATCGCAAATCGAGTCTACATATTCCTGCGCTTCCTTTTCAGGATTGGTGTCGTCAAAACGCAAATGACACACACCATCGTAATCCCGTGCAATACCGAAATTCAGGCAAATACTCTTGGCATGACCAATATGCAAATAGCCATTGGGCTCGGGTGGGAAACGCGTCTCCACACGACGGTTCCATTTGCCGGTGCGATTGTCTTCGTCAATGATATTGCGGATGAAATTGGAAGGTGCAGATTCGGTTGCAGGATCACTTACGGGTTTGTTGTTCAAAATACGCCTCTCGGTCTGTTGATCATGAATGTGGTAAAACTGGACGTTTCACCTCCCCTGTCGGGCGGCATATACCTGTTTTTCGCAGAGATTATAGCGATGATTGACACAATTTCCATCATTCTTCAACATTGGAAAGAGAATTTTCATTACACCATCAGCTGTCAATATTGCTTCCACACAACAATACCGGATTATCACGTTCCAGATTTGACTTTTACCCCTGCCTGACATAGAATTTGCGGCTCTTTTTGAATACGCAGGATAGGTTTTCGTGAAAACATTTTCAGCCAAGCCACACGAAGTACAGCATGACTGGTTTGTCGTCGATGCAACCGACAAGGTTCTGGGTCGACTGGCTTCGCAGATTGCGCACCGGTTACGCGGCAAGCATAAAGCCATCTACACACCACATGTTGATACAGGTGATTACATCGTTGTCATTAACGTCGACAAAATACGCGTGACCGGCAATAAAATGGAAGACAAGATTTATTACCGTCATACCGGATACCCTGGTGGGATTTATGCTACTCCGTTGAAGAAGATGCATGCACGTTTCCCGGCCAGGCCGCTTGAGAAAGCCATCAAGGGCATGTTACCCAAGGGTCCTTTGGGATATGCAATGATAAAAAAGCTGAAAATTTATGCAGGTGACTCACACCCTCACGCTGCCCAACAACCCAAACCACTAGAAATCAGGGCGTAATCGTTTATGGCCACACAATTCAATTATGGCACCGGTCGTCGTAAAAGCGCTGTTGCTCGTGTTTTTATCAAGCCAGGCAAAGGCTCGATCATCATCAACAACAAACCGATTGATGAATATTTTTCTCGCGAAACGGGTCGCATGATAGCAAAGCAACCTCTTGAGCTCACCGATAACGCCAGTTCATTTGATATCATGGTCAATATCCATGGCGGTGGTGAATCGGGTCAGGCCGGCGCTGTGCGTCATGGCATTACACGGGCGCTGATCGATCACGATGCAACGCTTAAATCCGTACTCAGCAAGGCGGGATTGGTCACCCGGGATGCTCGTGAAGTAGAACGGAAAAAAGTGGGTTTGCGCAAAGCGCGGCGTCGCAAGCAATTCTCTAAACGTTAATATTTTATGCTGCATGAAAAGCCGCCTCTTTCGGGCGGCTTTTTTATTGCAATGTCATAGCACACTGTACTGAAGGAGGAATACACGATGATCAATGTCGGCATTGTCGGTGGAACAGGATATACGGGTGTCGAGTTGTTACGCCTGCTGGTACAACATCCCAAGGTACGCATCAAGACCATCACATCACGTGGGGAGGCCGGCCTGCCTGTTGCCGACTTGTTCACCAACTTACGCGGTCGAATCGATCTGAAATTTAGCGACCCCGGTGAAGCCAAGCTCAACAAATGTGACCTGGTATTTTTTGCCACGCCCAATGGGATTGCCATGCAGCAAACCGAGGCACTGCTTCAGGCTGGCGTAAAGGTCATCGATCTTGCAGCAGATTTTCGCATCAAGGATGTCGCAGTCTGGGAAAAATGGTATGGCATGGAGCATGCCTGTCCGCATCTCGTAGCCGAGGCCGTTTATGGTTTACCCGAAATCAATCGCGAACAGGTTAGACAGGCTCGCCTGGTCGCTAATCCTGGATGTTATCCAACTGCGGTGCAACTGGGCTTTCTACCGCTGATCGAGGCTGGCATCGTGGATCTCGATCATCTCATTGCCGATACCAAATCGGGGGTATCAGGCGCAGGACGGAAAGCCGAAGTACATACCTTGCACGCAGAAGCTTCAGATAATTTCAAGGCCTACGGTGTGCCCGGTCACCGTCATCTGCCCGAAATCAGTCAAGGACTGGCCAATGTCGCCGGAAAACCAGTCGGATTAACGTTTGTACCCCACCTGGTGCCCATGATTCGTGGCATTCACGCCACCCTGTATGCCAAACTGACTCAAAAAGTCGATTTGCAGGCCTTGTATGAGAAACGCTATCAGAATGAAGCGTTTGTCGATGTACTTCCCGCCGGAAAACACCCTGAAACCAGGTCGGTACGTGGCTCGAATCTGTGCCGGATCGCAGTGCATCAGCCGCAGAATGGCAATACCGCAGTCATCCTGTCGGTGACGGACAATCTTGTCAAAGGTGCTGCAGGTCAAGCCATACAAAACATGAACATCTTGTTTGAATTACCTGAAACCATGGGTATCAATCAGATTCCCCTGTTACCTTAATTCCGTTGCTGTCACTCAGTGAGGCATTGAAACAAACGATGTTTGTAAGAATCTTTACCAATCCAGCTATCATTGCTATCATCGATCAGGAAATCGATTTGTAATCATGAACAAAACACCAGTTTAAGTACGTGACAAATTGATCAATATCGATACTGCAGCTGGTTAGCAGATTACCCTCAGCCTGATAGAGTCAAGCCGTGAGCAAGTTTTTTTACAAAAAACCTAAAATCCTCTCCTCCGATGTTGTGGTCCGTCCACAATGGTCTTGGCAGCGTCGTCTGCTTTTTTTTATGGTTTCTGTCGCGCTGCTGCTGGCACTATCCTGGGGGATGTATGAAGCGGGCAAGTCGGCTGCCACTGGCAACCCCGCTATGCCGGAAAAATTCGATTTTACCTATGATCCCGGGGTGTGCCAGCAAACCAAGAAGCAAAAATTATGCACGCATATTGGTGATCTGACACATCAACTACAGATGAACAGTACCACAAGCGATAATCTGTCCTTGCAAGTCAAATCATTGACTTATGAAAATGATCAACTCAAGGAAAAACTGGCTTTTTTTCAGCACCTCATGTCAGGTAACAGCAAAAATGGCATCTCGATTCACCAATTTAACCTGAAAGCCACCGATACACCCGGCAAATACCGTTATACCCTGACCCTGATTCAGGGGGGAGGAAAACCCACTGACTTCAAGGGAAAATTGCGCCTCCAGGTCAAATTGCAGCAAAATAACCAGAGTAAAACCATACCACTGACAACCAAGGATGGATCGACAGATTTTCCGATGCATTTCAGGTTTCTGCATCGCCTGGATGAAAGTTTCCAGGTACCTGCCGATACAACGGTTGAAAGCCTTCTGGTTCAGATTCTCGAAAATGACAACGACAAGGCTTTACTGACTCAAACAGCACAACCCGCGTTGTGAAGGAGAAAATCATGTTTGGTAGAAAAAAGAAAAACCAGCTTCACAATCACATCGATACACTCATTGGTGCCAACACTAACATACATGGAGACATCAGCTTCAGTGGCGGCCTTCGAGTGGACGGTCATGTGACAGGCAATGTCATCAGCAGCGGCAAAGAACAGAACAGCACGCTGGTTTTAAGCAAGGATGGCTGCATCACCGGGACGATCAGAGTAATGCATGTCATCATCAACGGCACTGTAAACGGTCCGATCTATGCCCAGGGTTATCTGGAACTCCAGGCCAGGGCCAAGGTCTATGGTGACATTCATTACGGTTCCCTGGAAATCCAGCTCGGCGCCATGGTCGAAGGAAAAATGGTACATCAACAAGTCAAGCCACAGACCGAGAATGAAAAGCAATCGGAAAAAATGATAACATTGTTTGCCACAGGATCCGAAAAACAGGCTGAAGTTTCAACCGATAACAGGCTGACACGCAACAGCAGAACAACCTGAAATCATCTGATATACAGACAAATACTATGAGTACAGCAAATCACACCCCCATTTCCTTTACGGACAACGCCGCTTCCAAAGTCAGGCAACTGATGGAAGAGGAAGGTAACGACAATCTGAAGCTCAGGGTATTTATCAGCGGCGGTGGATGCTCTGGTTTCCAGTATGGATTCACTTTCGATGAAACGATCAACGAAGACGATACGATCATGGAAAAGAACGGAGTCCAGTTACTGGTCGATCCCATGAGCTTTCAATATCTTATCGGTGCTGAAATCGACTATCAGGAAAATTTGAAAGGCGCACAATTTGTCATCAAGAATCCCGGCGCTACCAGCACCTGCGGATGCGGCTCTTCCTTCTCCGTTTGAAAGCTCGATACTGAATTCACACTTCAGGCGGGATAAATTGCCCCCAGTATCCGCGCACCACTGGCACCAGTAACCGATGGCAGATTACCCGGCTTGCCCTTGACAGATTGTTGTGCCAGCCAGGCAAATGCAAAAGCTTCGACCCAGTCCGCTGCCACACCCAATTGGTCGGTCAGCATCAACTGTCTGTCTGGCAACATGGCTTGTAGTTGCTGCATCAACGCGGTGTTGTGCACACCGCCACCACAAAAGTATAGTTCTTTGGCCGTGATACAATAATTCCGGATCGCTTGCGTAATACCCAGCGCGGTCAATTGCAACAATGTCGCCTGAACGTCCTCGGCTTTGCAGTCACCCGATAGTTGCCTTTTCAGCCAGCTCAAATTGAATAATTCACGCCCGGTACTTTTGGGTGGTCGTTGTGCAAAAAAAGGTTCGCGCAACATTGCATCGAGCAACATAGGGATAACCTGCCCAGACCTGGCCCAGGCACCATCACGATCAAACTGCTCACCACGATGCATGAAGCACCAAGCATCCATCAGCATATTTCCCGGACCGCAATCAAATCCGGTCACACGCCCATCGGGTTCCAGATTCGTGACATTGGCGATTCCGCCAATATTGACAATGACGCGATGATAGTCATGTGCTGCAAACAAGGCACGATGAAATGCCGGTACCAAAGGCGCTCCCTGCCCCCCAGCAGCGATATCACGATTCCTGAAATCCGCGACCACCGTGACTCCGGTCAGCTCAGCCAGCAGTGAGCCATTCACGAGTTGGATCGTGTATCGTTTTTCATTTTCTGGGCAATGTCGTATGGTTTGACCATGACACCCCAGCGCCACAACTTGGTCGCATCGCATTCCAGTCCGCGCCAACAATTGATGCACTGCATCCGCATATCGTCGCGACAAGTGATTACCGAGCAGTGCAGCACGATTCAATTCGTCATACCCGGATTGATGCAGATCAAGCAAATCCTGGCGCAGTGAAGCATCGAACGGAAGAAAAACAGATTCTATGAGAGCCGGTTTCAGCTCATCCAGAGTGACCAACACGGCATCGACACCATCCAAGCTCGTGCCTGACATGATGCCGATGTAAAATTCATGTTGTTGCAATGACGGTACGACCCATCTTAGTAATCCCAGAAACGCACGGGGCGATCGATCGATTCAAAGAATTCAAACCTACAAACCACCAGGAACAGTGATTATTCACTACTCCAGTGATGCATAGTGAATGCTGCGCATGATATTGAGGCGCGCACTCAAGGATTGCGTTTGCTTCTGAAATGCCAGCAGATCCCGCTTGGTTATGGGAGGCGCAGTAGGCAAGGCCACCTTGGTTGGATCGCGCTGCAAACCATCGACTCGCAGCTCGTAGTGCAGATGTGGTCCGGTTGCCATTCCGGTTGCACCTACGTAGCCAATTACATCACCTTGGTTCACCCGCTTGCCTTTGCTTAAACCACCGGCAAAACGTGACAGGTGACCATAAGCCGTTTCAAACTTACCATTGTGCTTCAGCACGATCAGATTGCCATAGCCGCGCTGCGATCCTGAAAACTGCACGATGCCCGTCGCTGTCGCTCTGACCGGTGTCCCTGTTGGCGCGGCGTAATCAATACCTTTATGTGCCCGCCACTCCTTGAGAATGGGATGATAGCGCGCCTGACTGAAGCCAGAGCTGACACGTGAGAATGCCAATGGAGACAACAGGAAATCCTTGCGCAAGCTCTCGCCATCCGGGGTGTAATATCCATCGGCGCCGTTTGAAGCTTTGAAATAAATGGCTTGATGTGACTTACCTTTATTGACAAATTCTACTGCAAGCACGCGCCCCGTTTTGGCACGCTTCCCACTGTTGGATAAGGTTTCATAAACAACGGTAAAACGATCACCCTGTCGCAAATCACGATAAAAATCGATTTCCGATGCAAAAATTTCAGTCAATTGCATCGCAATGCTGTTGGGTATACCCGCGCTATCTGTCGCGGCAAACAATGATGTGCTGATTTCACCCGACTTCATATGAATCTGACTGTCCAGTTCGAGTGGCTGCTCAGTCATCTTGAATTCATCATCTGTCTTTTCCATCAAAAACAGCTGCTCATCGCCAAATACATAGCGCAAGGCCAATAATTCACCTTCTGCCGACGTTTGCACTTGTATCGTCTTGCCTGGCCTCAATTGCCGCATAGCTTTACTGCCACGCGCTGCTTGCAAGAAATCGGTTGAATCTTGATCGCTTATATCCAGACGATTCAGTATGCTTGCAATGGTATCACCACGACGAATGTCAGCTTGTTGCCAAAAAGTTTGACTGGATTGGGTATCGGGCTGTATTTCCGGAATCGATAAATCGCGTACAACATTTTTAATTTGTATATCATCGACATAAGGTGTATTCGGAGCGATACCGAAAGCAGTGACGATGCCAAATAAGGGGATGCTTGATAAGGTGACGAGCCAGCGAATTGATTTTTTGTTTAGTTTTGAGGACTTTTGAGCTAGATTTTTTTGTTGACTGCTACCAAGTCGTGTATATAGCATCTTACGACGTACCTCCTGTCTTGTGTTTATTTGCAAACAGGCGCGAGTCTAACATGAAAAGAAATTAAATATGTACTTAAGTACAATTGAAAATAATTAGAAATCTCATCTTAAGAATTATAAATTATTATAATCAATAACTTAAAAAAATAACGTGAATACACCCCGAAACGCTCAACTCGAAACTATCAAGCGTGGCTGCCACGAACTGCTCATCGAATCCGAATTGGCAAGCAAACTTGCCCAGGGCAAACCCTTGCGCATCAAAGCTGGTTTTGATCCTACCGCTCCCGACCTGCATCTCGGCCACACCGTGTTGATCAACAAACTGCGACAACTTCAGGATCTCGGACATCATATCCTGTTTCTGATCGGTGATTTCACCGGCATGATCGGCGACCCTAGTGGGAAGAATGCCACTCGCCCTCCGCTCACACGCGAACAGGTATCTGAAAATGCCCGGTCCTATACCGATCAGGTTTTCAAGATCCTGAAACCGGAACAAACCGAAGTTGTTTTCAATTCAACTTGGATGGATCGACTCAACGCAGCCGACCTGATCAAACTGGCTGCCACCCACACTGTTGCACGCATGCTAGAACGGGACGACTTTGACAAACGTTACCGCAACAATCAGGCCATTGCGATACATGAATTTCTGTACCCACTGATCCAAGGTTATGATTCTGTGGCCCTGAAAGCCGATCTTGAATTGGGTGGCACAGATCAGAAATTCAATCTGCTGATGGGGCGAGAATTGCAGAAACATTTCAACCAACCGCCACAATGTATTCTCACCATGCCGTTGCTGGAAGGACTGGACGGTGTCAACAAGATGTCCAAATCATTGAACAACTATGTTGGCATCACTGAAAGTCCCAAGGAAATATTCGGCAAGCTGATGTCGATATCCGATCAGCTCATGTGGCGTTACCTGGAATTATTGTCATTCGAATCACTACAAACCATCCAGCAATGGCGGTCGGAAATCGAAGCCGGGCGCAATCCGCGCGACATCAAGGTACTGCTGGCTCAAGAAATAGTTGCACGTTTTCATAGTCGGCAGGCTGCGGAAGCCGCACTGGCGGATTTCGAGGCACGCTTCCGGCATGGCGCATTGCCCGAGGACATGCCGGAGCACACCATTCCAATCCCGGATAATGAAATTGCCCTGGTTCAAATACTCAAACTGGCTGGATTGACTGCCAGCACCAGTGAAGCACTCCGCATGATCGATCAAGGCGCAGTAAAACTGGATGGTAAAAAAGTGGAAAACAAGGCAATCCAGATCCAAAGTGGAGCATCCGTCACCATTCAGGTCGGGAAAAGAAAATTCGCGCGAGTTACGATCCATTCTTCCGGCAAGTAGCAAGTAAAAAATACAAGAAAATTACAAATTGCAGTTTGCGAAGTAATCCAGTATAATCCGCGCCTCATGTTAATGAAGGCCTGTATTTAAATGATTTTTGACTTGCGCTTTGATCATCTATATCCGGCTTTGTCGTTCCTGACCTCTCTTCGAATTTTCACGTTTTTCCGGAAAATATTTGGCAATCTTGGTTAGTGGCGATACTTTTTTAATTGCGCTAGCGGGATTGCGTCCGGTCTGGAACAGGCATGGTATGGCTTGTCTGCTTGCGTGTGATTTTCACTTTTTTTAGGAAAACAACGTGTCTTTTGAAGATCTGAAACTGCATACTGCCATACTGAAGGCGATTAACGAAGCAGGCTATACCACCCCCACCCCTATACAGCAGCAAGCCATCCCTGAATTATTATCTGGTCATGACATCATGGCCTCAGCACAAACCGGAACAGGCAAAACCGCTGCATTCATGCTGCCCGCCCTGGACCGTCTGGCAGCACCGGCCACTTTCCGCTGTCGGGGGCCGCGCATTCTCGTACTGACACCCACTCGCGAATTGGCACTGCAAGTCTCTGAAGCGGCCAAGAAATATGGCAAATACCTGCCTCGCGTCAAGGTTGTCAGCATTCTCGGCGGTATGCCTTATCCCCTGCAAAACAAATTGCTATCGCAACCAGTGGATATTCTGGTAGCCACCCCGGGCAGACTCATCGATCATATACAGCGTGGCCGGATTGATTTCCGTCGCCTAGAAATGCTGGTACTGGACGAAGCCGATCGCATGCTGGACATGGGATTCATCGAAGACGTGGAAACGATCGCCGCTGCGACACCGCCGACACGCCAGACGCTCCTGTTTTCAGCCACGCTGGATCAGGCTATCGATAAAGTAGCGTCGAAACTGTTGAATTCTCCCAAACGCATCCAGGTTGCATCGCAAAAAACCAAGCTCGAAAATATTGAACAAAGGCTTCACTATGTCGATGACATTTCACACAAAAGCCGCTTGCTGGATCATGTACTGCGCGATCAAACCTTAAAGCAAGCCATTGTTTTCACAGCTACTAAAAAGGATGCCGATACGCTGGCCGACAATCTTTATGCACAAGGCTTTGCTGCTGCAGCACTGCATGGCGATATGAATCAACGCGAACGCAACCGCACTCTGACGCGCCTGCGCAGTGGTGGCCTGCGTGTTCTGGTTGCAACCGATGTCGCAGCCAGAGGCATCGATGTCGCCGACATCACCCATGTCATTAATTTTGATTTACCCAAATTTGCCGAAGATTATGTCCATCGTATCGGACGAACCGGACGGGCAGGCGCAGCCGGTATTGCCGTATCATTTGCATCCAACCGGGATAGCGCTCACCTGAGCAAGATCGAGCGTTACACCGGGCAGCGTATCACATCGCATGTCATTCCCGGTCTGGAGCCACGCATCAAGCCGCGTTTCCGCAATCCCGACGCCAAACATACACCCAATGGTGCGCAAAGACGCAAACGTCCTGGCTATGGCAATCAGGATTCCAGGCCCGGCTTTGGACTGGCCAGTGAATCACCCAGAAACCGGAATGGTCAACGTGGCCGCACCTTCAACCAGGATCGCGGTTTCGAATCTGGAAACCGGAATCACGCTTTCCGCAACAACACCAGCAAAACCCAGCACCAATTTGCTCGTGCGAAATAACCGCACACCGTCCCAAGCGATGACAACGACGATGTAATCATCCTCAAAGGGACGATCCGCCGTTGCTTCACAGGTTCCTCACACTTTGCTTTAATGCCGCTGGCGCTGTTGCAGGAGCTGCTTGATTCGATAAGCAGCACCGGCGGCAATGAGATGTTTGAGGGTATGTCCACTGATCCAGCCCTGAGTCCAGACAAAAATCGGGGCATCCAGTGTTTCGGCGATTTTTGCAACGCCATATAATGCAATGACCTGAAACACGGCCTGATCTGGTGCATACCGGGAAGGGAAAACCAGACTGATCCATGCGATCAGAACAATCGAATAGAACTGCATGACAATGTAAAAATTCAGATTACCCCGCCCCTGCAACTCCGTCCAATACCAGTAAAGTACGCTACACACCGCCAGAACAACCAGTACGGGTAGCATCCACAATCCCAGCCGGGGATGAATGCGATCAAACACAGTGGCAGATAACAACGCGGTAATGCTGATACCGATGGGTAACCGATCCCACATCAGATGTTCAATACCGGGATTCCAGTGATAAATCATGGATCCCACCGCAGCAATGGCCACCCCCATGAACAGCACGACATAGGGAATTGCTTCCCGGATGTCATGAAATAGCGTCTGCGCAGGCGTGCGGTACACTTGCCATAACAGTATCAATCCAGCGCTGCCACTGAGCAAGAAAGCCAGATTGGATATCACATCATTGAAATTGGGGATGCCAAAAAAATGACGCTGATCGGCAAACTGGTGGTATTCCGCCGGTTGCGCATAGGGCGGTGATATCGTTGCCGCCAGAATCAGCAACAGCGAAATCACTGCCATGATGATCAGGTGCTGGTTTCGATTCATCTCATTCGCAGACAGCGTGCATGTGCTCGACCGCATCCCTGATGCGTGCCACTGCAATGACGTTCATACCGGGAATGTTCTGTTTGGGTTTGTTCGCCACTGGAATGATCGCTTGCCGAAAACCAAGCTTTGCTGCTTCCCGAAGCCGCTCCTGACCACGCTGAACGGGACGGATTTCTCCAGCCAGACCAACCTCACCCACTACAATCGTCTTTTCTGCCATGGGTTTATTCTTGAGTGAGGAAACCACCGCCAGCAGAATGGCCAGATCGGCTCCCGGCTCAGTAATTTTGACGCCTCCTACGGCATTGATAAACACATCCTGGTCATAGCAAGGGATACCGGCATGCCGGTGCAAAACAGCAAGCAACATGGCTAACCGGTTCTGCTCCAGTCCAACGCACAAACGCCGCGGATTGGGTGAACGCGCTTCATCGACCAGCGCCTGGATTTCGACCAGCAACGGACGTGTACCTTCTTGCGTAACCAGAATGCACGACCCCGGAACCTGACTGTCATGGTGGGAAAGAAACAATGCGGAAGGATTCTTGACTTCACGTAGCCCCTTTTCACCCATGGCAAACACGCCGAGCTCGTTGACGGCGCCGAACCGGTTCTTGAAAGCACGCACCATGCGAAAGCTCGAATGCATCTCGCCTTCAAAATACAGTACCGTATCGACCATGTGTTCCAGCACACGCGGTCCGGCCAGTGCCCCTTCCTTGGTGACATGTCCAACCAGGATCATGCAGGTTCCACTCGATTTAGCCAACCGGGTCAGTTGCGCTGCACATTCCCGCACTTGCGCCACCGAACCCGGTGCGGATTGCAATACTTCCGAATAGATCGTCTGGATCGAGTCTATCACCGCAATGGCAGGCTTGCGCTCGGCCAAAACCGACTGAATACGCTCAAGCTGGATTTCTGCAAACAGGTCCACCGCGTGAACATCCAGCGCCAGACGTTTGGCACGCAAGGCCACCTGCTGCGCCGACTCCTCGCCACTGACATACAGCACCGGACGTTCGGCTGACATGCGGGACAACGCCTGCAGCAACAGGGTCGACTTGCCGATACCGGGATCGCCTCCGAGCAGCACCACACCGCCCTGAACCAGCCCCCCGCCCAGCACCCGATCCAGTTCTTCGATACCGGTAGGATAGCGAGGCTCTTCACGCGCCTCGATCGCGGCCAGATTTTGTACCTGACGGATTTCTGAAACCGGACTGAATCGCGTGACCTGTTTCTCTGCAATGGCTTCCACGAGTGTGTTCCACGACTGGCAATGCGGACATTGCCCCTGCCATTTCAGAGCTTGTCCGCCACACTCAGTACAGGAATAGACGTTTTTTTGCTTGGCCATCGCAGCGATCAGTCATACACTTCCGCCTCGTTGAAAACAGTACCCCCGGCGTCCTTGGCCGAGAGCACAGGATGCGCGGTCAGGGGCCAGTCGATAGCCAGTGTCGCATCATCCCAGATGATGCAGCGCTCATGCTCGGGCGCCCAGTAATCAGTGGTGTTGTACAAAAATTCCGCATATTCGGATACCACCACGAAACCGTGTGCAAAACCGGGTGGAATCCACAACTGTTTCTTGTTTTCGGCACTCAACACCATACCCACCCACTGCCCGAAAGTCGCTGATGAGCGTCGCAAGTCTACTGCCACGTCGAATACTTCCCCGGCCACCACGCGCACCAGCTTGCCTTGTGCCTGCCTGATCTGGTAATGCAAACCTCGCAGTACATGCTGAGTCGAGCGCGAATGATTGCTTTGCACGAATTGTACGGATTTGCCTACAGCGGAATCGAATTCACGCTGGTTGAAACTCTCAAAAAAGAACCCTCGCTCGTCACCAAAAACACGGGGTTCGAGCAGAACCACATCGGGTATGGCCAGTGGCGTCGACTTCATATTTACCTTATGCGTTAAACCATCTTCATATTTCGCGCGTCAGTACTTGCTGCAAATACTGACCATAACCACTCTTTGCCAGCCGCTGTATTTGCTGCTGCAATTGCGCTGCGTCAATCCAGTCCTGGTGGAAGGCGATCTCTTCCGGGCAGGCAATCTTCAGACCCTGCCGATGTTCGATTGTGGCGACAAATTGTCCGGCATCGAGCAATGATTCATGTGTGCCCGTGTCCAGCCAGGCGTAACCCCGTCCCATGATCTCGACCCGCAATGCCGACTGATCGAGGTAAATCCGGTTCAGGTCGGTAATCTCCAGTTCATTGCGCGCCGAGGGTTTCAGTCGTTTGGCATATTCCACCACATGCTGATCGTAAAAATACAACCCCGTCACTGCGTAATGCGACCTCGGTTGCTGCGGTTTTTCCTCCAGGTTGATCACATTGCCCTGTGAATCGAATTCAACGACACCGTAGCGTTCGGGATCGTGAACATGATAGGCAAAAACACTGGCCCCCTCAGTACGCGCCATGGCATTCGCCAGCAAATGCTGTAGGTCGTGCCCGTAAAAGATGTTATCCCCAAGAACCAGAGCACTATGATCGTTGCCGATGAACGATTCACCGATGATGAATGCCTGCGCCAATCCTTCCGGCTCTGGTTGCACCGCATAGCTTAGACTCACCCCCCACTGACTGCCATCTTGCAGCAATTCCTGGAACTGCTCCCGGTCGCGCGGCGTGGTGATAATCAGGATTTCGCGAATTCCTGCCAGCATCAGCGTGCTGAGTGGATAGTAGATCATCGGCTTGTCAAAGACAGGCAGCAATTGCTTGGACACGGATTGGGTCACCGGGTACAGCCGCGTTCCCGAACCGCCCGCCAGGATCAAACCCTTGCGGCGAGGCCATGCTAAGCTGAAAGTATTCCGCACTGCAACAGATTTTGCTTTAAGCATTGATTCCAATCCTGTTCAACCAATTCATGAAATACATCAAAACGCGATTGTACTATATCTGTAGACTTCTCCAGACCTTCGTCTGACGGATTGATCACCGGAACCGATGTAGTAAAATCGACCATTATGCGCAATTTACAGCTTCATCTCCGCCTGCTGGGTATACTCGACTTATCCTGGAAGTCGCTCACCGTCACGATTTTAGCTCACCTGACCATGGCTGCAACCCTGGCCGCGTCCCCGCTTCCGGTACAGCAATTGCTCAATGATACCTTTATTAACAATGATCCCGTATCCGCCCAGTCTGCCATTCTCATACTTTTGCTGCTGTTCGGTCTGCGCGGATTGGCCTGCTTCGTGGGTATCCTGTCCAGCAACCAGATCGGCAATCATTTCAGCACCTCGCTGCGTCATGCCTTTTTTGACAAGCTGCTATCACTGCCGATCCAGCAATATCCACACCTTCAGGATAATAATGAAATTGAAACCCTGATCCATAGCATCGATCCACTCGCACAAGCGACCATCCGTTTTTTTACCACACTGGTTTATGATGGCATGCTGGTAACAGGTCTCATGGCATGCGTTCTGCACCTGAACGACGATTATGCTCTACTGCTGTTCCTGATCCTGCCCTTGTTGATACTCATTCTGCAAGTCATGCACGATCAGCGGCAGCAATCCGATCACCGGCACCATCTGGCATCGCGGCAACTGCTGCAACGCCTATCGGAATCCCTGCAACACTATCGCGAGATCCACCTGCATGCCGGATACAGTACCGAAAGTGAACGTCTCGACAAAGTAGCCGAACCCCTTACCCGGATTCAACATCAGCAGGGAAAACTCTCGGCTATGACCATGGCCCTAGGACAGATACTCATGGCGGCCATCGCCATCACCATGTTGTACTTGCTGTCGCAGCAGGCACTCCACCATCAAATCGATTTGGGGCAGGCGACCGCACTCATTGCAGTCTCGCTACTCCTGATCGCCCCCATTCGCCGGATTGCCCGGGTATCCGCCAAGCTTCGGTACAACGCGAAAGTCATCCAACCTCTGCTGACATTCCTTGACCAGTCATCCGGACAGACAGGGAAAACCGACATCCCGAGACACGCCAGAGGAAAACTGGTATTCGAGCAAGTCCGCTTTTATGGCAAGCAACAGACTCGCCCGCTCCTCAATTTGTATCACTTCAGCATCAAACCGGGTGAATCCATCGTCATCACCGGTTGCTCGGCAACCGAAAAAGACGCATTCATCGATTTGCTCCTCGGATTACAGCAGCCCGATTGCGGCACCATCTTGTTTGATGATCATCCCCTGGAGACCATAGCACTGCGGTCCTGGCATGCCCATATCGCACTGATTACACAAAATGCCGTGCTACTGGATGAGAAAATCGCCGGTAATATCGCTTACGGAGACAACCGCTGTGCCAATGAAGCAGAAATCACTGCTGCGGCTCAGGCTTCCGGTGCTATGGCATTCATTCGCCAGTTACCCGAAGGCTTGCAGACCCAGGCCGGCGATTCAACCACCCCTCTGACGACGAAACAACGCCAACAGATTGCCATCGCACGCGCCATTCTGAGAAACCCGGGTATTCTGATCCTGGATGACTTCCCCAGGCAGGAGGAATGCAACGATAATGACTTGCTACCCGTTCTGGAAGCCTTGATTGAGAACCGTACGACACTGATTTTTAGTCAGCAGGTACCAAGCCTGAAAAACATAGACCGGATCATCGTGCTAGAAGACGGTGGTATCACCGAAAAAATCCAGTATCTCGACTACTCACCGCATTATTAGCAACACTATTGCTCACATCGGGCCAGTGTCCGATTCATGACGATTCCGATTCCTTGTGGGTATATTCCGGCACCCATTTTTCCAGCTCCGTGCGTACTTCCTGATCGCTTAAAACCGGCACCTTGCTCAACCAGGTCACCAGATCAAACAGCCAGTTCTCGTCAACCTGACGCGCCTGAGCGATACGCAACTTTTCATGTGGCGTTGACAAGGTATTCTCGCTGGTCGACAACAATTCCTCATGCAGCTTTTCTCCAGACCGTAACCCACTGAACACGATGGGTATATCTTCCTCCGTCAATCCCGACAAATGAATCAGATCATTTGCCAAGTCAACGATTTTGACCGGATTCCCCATGTCCAGCACGAAGATCTCCCCTCCTCCCGTGGTCCCTCCCATCAATGCCGCCTGCAACACCAATTGGGCCGCTTCAGGAATCGACATGAAATATCGCGTCATGTCGGGGTGGGTGACGGTAATGGGCCCCCCTCTGGCAATCTGTTCACGGAATTTGGGAATGACACTGCCGGTACTTCCCAGAACATTGCCAAAGCGCACCATGACAAAACAAGTGGAATGCCTGTGTTGTGCAACCGATCCCTGATCGTAGGTTGAACTGGATTGCTGCAATGCCTGGCAAACCATTTCTGCCAGACGCTTGCTCGCTCCCATGACACTGACCGGATTAACCGCCTTGTCGGTCGAAATCAATACAAACTTCTGCACCCCGTAGCGCATTGCCACCTGTGCTACCACATACGTACCCAGAACGTTATTCAACATGGCCTGATAGGCATTCTCATGTTCCATCAAGGGAACATGCTTGTAAGCCGCCGCATGAAACACGACAGTCGGCTGAAACTGCATGAAGATCTGTGTCATTCGTGCATGGTCCTTGATGTCACCGATGACAAACGACATCCTGATACCAGGAAATCGCGACACGAATTCTTCCTGAATGCTATACAGGGCATACTCATTCAATTCGAGAAACACGATCCGGTCGGGCTCAAAGGCAGCCAGTTGACGGCATAACTCAGATCCGATCGACCCTCCGGCACCTGTCACCAGAATGGATTTTCCGGTGAGCAAGCCATGCAGACCATCGTTGTCGAGCACAACGGGTACCCTGCCAAGCAGATCATCGAGTTCGATTTCACGGATTTTGCTCACTGTGGCATGACCGCTGATCAGATCAGTATAGGAAGGCACGATCATCACTTTCGCGCCGATTTCCGAGCACATTTCCAGTGCATAGCGATAAATCCGGTGCGCATCATTGGATACGGCAATGATAACGTGTTCGACAGTCAATTGCTGCACCCAGTGTGAAAGTTCGTTGATGGTTCCCAGCACTTTGACACCATGCAATCGCACCCCCAGCTTCTTGGGACTATCATCAAGCATACCGACCGCATGCCATTCCCGGCTCCTGGCCAGTTCCTTCACTAGGGTCATGGCCGTCGCACCCGCACCGATGATCAGCACCGGCTTCGTTTCGCTACCCTCGCCACCATACAGCCGGTATTCTTTCCAGGCACGATAAGCCAGCCGGCTCACCGCCATGATCAGCAGTAACAAAAGTGGTTCCAGAACCAGAACCGAAACCGGAATCATCGACAACAGACCGGCAAGCAACAACATCAGCAATACCGCTAATGTTCCCACACTGACTGCCACAAAAATTCTTTTCATGTCTGGCAGACTGGCGTATCGCCAAAGTCCTCGGTATAAGCCAAACAGCAGGAAAATAGCCGTCTGTGTCAGGATCGTCCAGGGAAGCACCTGGGGTAACAACGAATAGACCGAAGGTGGAACGTCAAAATTGAAACAAAACAGAAATGAGAGTATCCATGCAATGGCGACAGCAAAGAAATCATGGGCAAACGCTATTACTGTTCTCATTCCAAATCTGCTGACGAACATACTATCCCCGAGTGTGATGATTTTTTTGATAACAATCAAAAACAATCATCAGAATCAAATAAATACCCCCCCATGCCAGCAACATCCTGAACTGTACCGACGGATCCTGCGTTTCGATCCACAATGCACTGCCCCCCACAGCCAGCATCAGACCATATCCGGCGAGGGCAGTATTGCGATGACCGAAACCGCATTGAATGATACGCTGATAGTAATGTCCGCGGTGTGCCTGCCAGATTTTTTTCCCTGCCAGCAAGCGCTTGACCAGGGTAACCGTCGCATCGGCAATGAAGGGGGAAAATACCATGAGCGGCAATCCCAGTGACCAGACACCTTGCGTCCACCCCCATATTCCGAGTGTTATTGCCAGAAACCCCAGGGGAATGGAACCGACATCACCCAGAAAGATACGGGCCGGGTAAAAATTATGCAATAAAAAAGCCATGGCGGCAGCGGCAATTGAAAAATGGATCATAGCAAAATTGCCGTCGCCTGCTAACAGTGCAAATATCCCGAAATACCCGAATCCAATGACAGTCATCCCTCCCGCCAGGCCATCCGAGCCATCCATGAAATTGTAGAGATTTGTCATCCAGACGATGGCTGCCACCGCACCCCATATTGCAAGCGAGCCGAATCCCGGCAACAGCCAATACGCGAAAGTACCGGCAGCAACCATGTGCACAAGTAACCGGAGCCACACCGGTTGCGGTTTTAAATCATCGGCAAGTGATACCAGTAGCAACATACCCGCTCCCCCCCCAATGGCAATGGGAATCGGAATTTGCCATACCAGCCCAGAAATGATCACGCCCAACCACAAACCCAGTCCCCCAATGCGTGGAACGGGCTGGGTATGTAGTGAGCGCGAATTAGGTCGATCCAACGCCCAGGCCGGTTTGCTTCTGATCAGCCAGAGAATTGAGAAATAAGCGACAAAAAAAGACGACAACGATACCGCGATCGCCGTCAGAGACAAATCCAGAGTCATGTGGTGACCGGATCATCCGGAATGAGTTTGCAATGAATTGCAGTCGCTTTCCAGTCGGCGTTTGACGAGAAAGCGACTACAACTCCTGTCTGAACAACTATTTTTTTAGGCAAATCCTCAAGACAGCGGTTTCGTGGCATAGCTACGATGTGCCGCTGCAGCAGCCGCACCCCGCTCGACTTTCATGCCCAGATCCGACAGAACTGCTTCCAGCGCGTTCAGACAGAAAATGACATTTTCGATCCGGCACGATGTCCCCATCAACCCGAAACGCCAGACTTTGCCGGCAAAATCACCCAGTCCGGCACCGATCTCGAGATTGTAATCATCCAGCAAACGACGACGAACTTCTTTCTCGTCCACACCCCCCGGAACATAAACCGAGTTCAATTGCGGCAGACGGTATTCTTCCTTGACGACATAATTCATGCCCAAAGTCGCAAAACCGGCTTTCAATGCCTCATAGTTGTAGCGATGACGCGCCCATGAATGCTCGAGTCCTTCCTCGGACAGCATGAGCAACGACTCATGCAGCGCATACAGTGCGTTGGTCGGTGCGGTATGGTGGTATGTACGCGAAGACGATCCCCAGTAGTTCAGCAGCAGACTGATGTCCATAAACCAGCTATGTACTTTCTGCTTGCGGTTCTTGACCAGTTCGGTTACACGCTCGGAAAAGCTGACAGGAGACAAACCGGGCGGGCAGGACAGGCATTTCTGGCTGCCGGAATAAATGGCATCGATTCCCCATTCATCAACCCTGATCGGCGTACCACCCAGCGAGGTAACGGTATCGACGATGGTCAGGCAATCATGCTTGCGCGCAATCTCGCACAATGTCTTGGCATCGGATTGCGCCCCTGTCGATGTTTCGGCATGAACGAAAGCCACGATCTTGGCATCGGGATTGCTCTTCAGAGCATCCTCGACTTTCTGTGGACTCACCGGTTCGCCCCATGGGTCATCCACGACCACGGCCACACCGCCATGACGCTCAACGTTCTCGATCATCCGTCCACCGAACACACCGTTGCGGCAAACAATCACCTTGTCACCGGGTTCGATCATGTTGACAAAGCACATCTCCATCCCCACCGAACCGGGGCCGGAAACCGGAAAAGTCATGCGGTTCTGAGTCTGGAATGCATAACGCATCAAGCCTTTTATCTCTTCCATCATCTCTGTAAAGACGGGATCCAGGTGACCCAGGGTCGGACGCGCCATGGCATTCAGAACGCGTGAATGGGTATCAGATGGTCCTGGCCCCATCAGGACACGTTGTGGCGGGTAGAAAATGCTGGCTGCTTTTTCGGGACGAAAATCTTCGGTATTCATGAACTATCCTAAATTAATGATGTAATCTGACTTGTTACTGATAAAAAATGATTTAAATATTTTGAAGCGTGAGTTTACTCATAAACCGGCGTGCACTCAATAAATTATCTTTATGGATATGCAAAGAAAGATTCCTGATCACCGCATTTGACATCCGGATTACAAAACCCTTCATGTCTCAAAATACCAGCAATCAGGCCTATCAGTTGCAACACTTCCCCGCAGTCAGGAAGCACATCTGTCCACATACGCACGGCACCGGAAGTCACGGTTTGACACTGCATTTTCTTTCCTGTACTTTCATTTCCCACTGATCTTTCCCAATTATGGGCTACTTCTTCCTGCCTCAAAGCATTCATGCACTCACAGAAAATCGCTCTGACCCAAACAGTACAAAAGGGAGGGTGCGCCGCCAAGGTTGCAGCAACCGAGCTGCGCCGTATTTTGCAGCAAGTCAGGTTTCCGGTTGCACATCCTGAATTGCTGGTCGATGGTAGGCTTTTTGACGATGCTGCGATCTATAAAATCAGTGATGAACTGGCGCTGGTACAAACACTGGATTTCTTCACACCCATTGTCGACACCCCGAAACTTTTTGGTGCAATCGCTGCTGCCAATGCCCTCAGTGACGTCTACGCCATGGGAGGCAAGCCGGTTACCGCCATGGGCATTCTGGCTTTTCCACTTGCGACACTGCCCGAGACCGTCATCGTCGATGTCCTGCAAGGCGCCAGCGACAAGATCGCCGAAGCCGGTGCCAATTTCGTCGGCGGCCATTCGATTGACGACGACACACTGAAATTCGGCCTGTCGGTCACGGGATTCGTCAATCCACACCATGTGTGGACCAACGCAGGCGCCCGCCCCGGAGATCATCTGATTCTGACCAAGGCACTGGGTACCGGCACCATGACGGCCGGAGTGAAGCGACAGCAACTGCGTGAAGAAGACATCATTGCGGCACTGGACAGCATGGCAGCCATCAACAACGCCATTGACGGCATGACACCGGATTTGCAGGCGGCGGTCCACGCTGCCACCGACATTACCGGATTCGGCTTTTCCGGTCATGCCGTACAACTGGCACATGCCAGCGAAGTAACCCTGCATATCGAAACCGCCAAACTTCCCCGATTCGATCAGGCTATGCACTGCCTAGAGCAAGGTTTCCTGACCAAGGCACATCGGACCAATGCGGAATATACTGCACCGCATATCAACGTATCCAGCCTGGACGCACTGCATAACCTGTTGATCCACGATCCTCAAACCAGCGGCGGTTTGTTATTGAGTGTCGCACCCGATGCCAGCCAAACCATGCTGCAAGCCTTGCGCCTCCGGTTCCAGGCTGCTGCGGTGATTGGTATCGTACAGCCCCGTCAAGACAAAGCGGTGCATTTTGCATAATCCAAACATCGGTATCGATGACCTGACTGCTTTATTCATTGCGGACACGCCACTGATAGACGTGCGTGCACCCGTCGAATTTATACAGGGATCCCTGCCCGGTTCGGTCAATCTGCCCATCCTCAACGACCAGGAACGTGCACGTGTCGGCACCACTTACAAGCAACAAGGTTCCGAAGCTGCTGTTCGACTGGGTTATGACATGATTTCAGGTGCCATAAAACAGAACCGTGTGCAGCAATGGCTGGATTTTGTCCGCAATAATCCGCACACCGTGCTGTACTGCTTTCGCGGCGGCAAGCGCTCGCAAATTGCACAGCAATGGCTGAGGGAAGCCGGTGTGAACAGGCCACTGATCACCGGTGGCTACAAGATGGCGCGTCGGTTTCTGATCGGCACGATCGACCGCTGCAGTGATAACCACACACTGCTGGTTGTAACCGGACCGACGGGAAGCGGAAAAACCAGACTGCTGCAGAAAATCGATAATCGTTATCCGGTGCTGGATATAGAAGCCATGGCCCGGCATCGTGGTTCCGCCTTCGGCGCACTGCCTGTCCCGCAACCCTCACAAATCGATTTTGAGAACCGGTTGGCCGTCAATCTGCTAAAACTTCAACATGCAGACCGATCCGAGCCAATTGTAGTGGAAGACGAAAGTCGGCACATCGGCAAAGTGTATTTACCGGCAAGTTTTTTTGCGTATATGCGTAACTCCGAAGTCATCTGGATCGATGAACCATTCGCAACCCGCGTAAACAATATCTTTCAGGATTACATTCTGGATTCCGCGATCGGCCAGGCTCAACAAGCGCGCCAGACATCACAGCAAACCGTTGCCAATACTGTCGATACGGAAATCTTGTACCATCAGGCTTTGCAGTTGTTTGAAAAATACCGGCATGCCCTGACGATGATCAGCAGAAAACTGGGTGGACAGCGATATCAGGAGATTTCAACCGACCTGGATCATGCGCAAGCGGAATGGGTGCAGCGCAACGACGTGCAATCGAACCGAATCTGGATCGAAAAACTCGTCAAATACTATTACGACCCGCTGTATCTCGATTCCCTGCAGCGCCGCCAGGTTAATCCCTGCTTCAGGAGTTCCGGACAGGCAGTCGTGGATTATCTGCAATCGCGCAATCCGTTACACTGAACGTTGACCGGAACAACCTATCTGCCACACGCAAACGGTGATTAACACATGAAACGACGAACTTTCTTGCAAGCCGCTCTCGCCGCACCCCTCGTGACCGGTTGGTCGACATCGAGCAGGGCGACACCCACTGCACCCAGCGAGGGCTGGCGCACTTTCGAGGTGATCACGAAACTGGAAATTGCGGAACCCGGCAGCCAGACGCGGGCATGGATCCCGCTACCCTATGCCTCCTCAACAGACTGGCACAAGCCACTGGGCAATACCTGGAACGGTAACGCTACGGCACAGATTGTCATCGAACCCCGATACGGCGCCGAGATGCTTTATGCGCACTGGCAAGACAGCATCAAAAAACCAACCATCGAAATCATCAGCCATTTTTCCACACGTAATCGCAGCGTGAATCTCTCCACACCCGATCCACGCATCCCCGGTCTGTCACAAACCGAAATGAAGCGTTACACCGAACCGACCGAACTGATACCGGTCGATGGCATCGTACGTGACACAGCCCTGAACATCACCCGCTTCTCCCGTACCGACCTGGAAAAAGCACGGGCAATCTACGAGTGGATCGTCGACAACACGTTTCGCGACCCCAAGATCAGGGGATGCGGTCGGGGTGACGTCAAAACCATGCTGGAAACACGCTATCTCGGGGGCAAATGCGCCGATCTCAATACCCTGTTTGTAGGTTTGGCGCGATCAGTCGGCATTCCGGCCCGTGACATTTACGGGTTGCGCATCGCACCATCACAACAAGGCTACAAGAGTCTCGGTCTGGGCAGCACCAATGCCAGCAAGGCGCAACATTGCCGTGCGGAATGCTTTATTCAGGGCTTTGGCTGGATACCGGTCGATCCGGCAGATGTGCGCAAAGTCGTGCTCGAAGAACCACCAGGCAACCTGCAGATCGGCGATCCCAAAGTGACCATGATCCGCAAGCAATTGTTCGGCCATTGGGAAATGAACTGGCTGGCTTATAACACCGCGCATGATGTCGTACTACCGCATACCCAAACCAAACTGGCCTACTTCATGTATCCCAATGGAGAGACCGGCGGAAAAACATTGGATCCACTCGACCCGGAGGCTTTCAGGTATTCGATTACTGCACAACAGATTGGATAGTGAGTACATAAATGAAGCTTTCTCAACTGGCATCCGATCGCATCCATACTTTCATATATTGCGATGTACGCCACACCTACATTCCATCGCACTTCAGAAACATGCGCAGACTGTCTTAATAGTCTGCGCATGCAGAATTTCAAATGATCAACCGATCATGAAGACTGCTTTACGAAAGTACCATTCTGCTTGATCCAGAATTCATTCGTAAATGCATCAAAAACCGAGTCAGCATCGGTTGCGAAACAATCGCTAACCTGCTGACTCGTTGTGGTGCTTTTCGTCGCCATGGTGATTGGCGGTGTTACGATAACTCCAGGAACATTATTCAAATCACTACCAAATTGCGATGTAATATCAAAACAGACATCCGAATTAACCGTCAGATTAATGCCTTCGGCGGGTGCATTGATTGTGCAGAACTTACTGTTTGAAAACTGATTGCCAAAAGATTCAAACGGATTCGGAACCCCTGGAATGCTGATGGACACTCCGCTGAACTTGGATGAAGTCACTGAAGTACTGGTCAAAACTGAAATACCTGTCGCAGCAGTTTGCGGTGGCGCCTGACACAAATTATTGTCCGATGGCAAAGGTATACATTGTCCATTGGTGGTGACATTAACGACATTGCCATTTTGCGTATAAGTCAAACCGGCAGGTGCATTGGCTGCATTACATGCCGGCACGCTGCCATTACCACCAGAATTGGAAATCTGTACAATCAAACTTGCCAGCGTATCAATGCGTGCAGGCGATCCCCCCCATGGCCCTCCTAGCACATAGGCACTGGTATCGCCCGTGTTTACCCCAGCATAGATACCAGTTTCAGGATAGTAACGATACAGCCACGGATCAATAGTCTGTGTTACTTGATGCGTTGGAAAATACTGCGGATAGGTCCTTTCGGCCCAATTCAGCAGAATTTCCGTATCACTTGATGTATCAGCTACAGCATTATGCATGACACCCAGTGCCAATACACTGCAAACCGATACAGTTAACTGTTTGAAAATTGCTTTCATGTTCATAACCTTCTAAATTCATTATTAAAAAACAAATACCCCACTGCAAGAACAGAATATCATATTACAGAATGATATTCTTGATTACCATCAAGCTGCCAAGCAAGAAATAGTTCAGCGCCAATCTTTATCCGACCGTAACCACGATCACGACCAAAAACTCTAACTGATTGTTCTGACATTCAGTTCTGGTTCACCCCTTCCCGTATACAGTAGCACCATCAAACCCCACAATCATGGCTAATCGCTACAAGGAAAGGCGCAATGGATTCCGTACACAAACCACCTATCCTCAGCACCCCTCATTCAAGTCTGTATAACCATCAAAAAATAGGGGTACTCGTTACATTACTGATCGTCTTGTTGCTATCCGGCTGCAAAACCGTTCCCATTCACGATAGAACGTATTCCGTCGAAAGTGGATTCTGGGAACAGAATGAAAAAACCAGTATGCGCGTGCGTAACAGTGCCATACCAGGGAATCAGACCATGGGATGGATCCATACTTCGGGGAAAAATGCCGTAGTCGTCAATTCTTATCCCGCAAAGAATGAATCTGCTGTCCGCAATGGGTCGTCGGTCTATACCGGAGCCTATAGCAGCGCACATATCGAATTTAAAAAACCGGATTCGGGATGTTTGATCGTGATCGATGAATTCAAATATGGCAAGGCTTACACCGACACATCCCGTTGCCATCAGCAAATCGAAACTCCGCATGCCGTCATTCAGGCCCACCATGCCGTCCTGCACATTGGCGTTTCTTCACAGCAAACCCGCATCATTGCGATCAATGGTGAAATCAAGGCAACACTCCGCAGCGATGAAACGCAATCGATCGATGTCAAATCAGATCATGAAGTCATCGTTACTCACAATAAAATCCACCTCCCACGCCACATGGCAGCAGAAGAAATCTGGTTGCATACACAGTGGAAAGAGAACTATCCATTCTACAAAACTGAAATCGACTGGCGGAAAGTAACCGCTGCTGCAGCCACACTCGTTTTCGTTGCCGTTGCTGCCGTACTGATCCCTGGCGCATTCAGAAATAGCGGCAACCGATACGGTTCACATGGCTTTCGCCATTTTTCCAGATAACTCTCTAACTCTATGAAGCATCACCCAAGTCGGTCTTGCTAAACCAAACAATGTTCAGGTCAGCAAATAGATGATTGCAATTTTCACCATTCAAAATTAGAATGCGTCCAATGTTGCTGGCGCATTTTTAATGATGCGACACGCATCAACAGGGAAACTAGGGTTCCGGCCGATAGCAATCCACGGTGACAGGTCCAAGAGTTTCCGGTCTCGCGATAACGAGACTCCACGGAGGGAAAAAAGCCCGGGAGGTTAAGCAGTAGTGTACTGAGTTACATTACAATCTGGGCCATACCTTAACACTTGGAGACTCGGCATGTCGGATTCACCAGAATCAATCACCACACACCAAGAAAACAATGCCTTAAACGAAACGCTGCATCGCAGCATGAGCGTATGGCACAGCTTCACCCTGGGTTTCGCCGTAGTTTCACCGGTTGCCGGACTATATGCCATCATCGGTGTGCAAACTGTCGTGGCGGGTGGCGGGTGGTTTGCCGCACTGGCGGTTTGCCTGCTCATGCAATTACTGGTCGCAACAGTTTATGCCGAGCTGTCCTCGCAGTTTCCCATCGCTGGCGGTGCCTACAAATGGGCACGACAACTCGGTGGTACCATAGCCGGACATTATGCCGGCGTCATCTACATCTGTTCCACCATCGCCATGGTCACCACGACAGCCTACACCGGCGGTTTCTGGCTCGCTACCTTTGTTGGATTCCCGGATGAAGGCGGTGGCACCATGGTGTTCTGGGGAGCGTTCTTTCTGCTACTGTGCATGCTGCTCAATCTAGCCCCCGTCAGTCTTTTCAATCTGGTCATCAAGCTCGGTGTGTATGCGGAAGTGGTCGGTTCGTTCGGCGTGGCGCTGATACTTTTCTTTTTCTTTCGCCAGCACCCGGTCACCGAACTGTTCCAGCAACTGGGAACCGGTACGGCGCCCAGTGAAATGGCAGCCTTTCTGGCCGCATTGGCCATTTCGGGCTGGGCCTTTATCGGCTTTGACGCCTGCTCCACGACTGCCGAAGAAACTCATCAACCCAAACGCATGGTGCCCCGCGCCATCTTCATGTCGCTGCTGGTCGTGGGTACCGTGGTGCTGTTCAACTCGGCTGCACTGATCCTGGCATTTGAGCACGACACGCTGCAGCACTCCAGCCACACCTCCGATCCCGTCACCCCGCTGATTGCCAGCAGCATCGGCGAATGGTTCGAAACACCCTTTCTGGCCATCGTGATGACCGCTTTTCTGGCCTGCGGTGCATCCATGGTCAAGTACACGTCACGCATCGTGTATTCCATGGCACGCGAAGGCAACATGCCAGCCATGTTGAGTCACGTCACCGTACGCAAGACGCCGCGCAATGCCATACTGTTCACCGTATTGCTGGCCGGGTGCGGTCTCGTATTCGGATTCAATGACGACGCCGTCGCCACCATTATCGCCTTTGGCACCGGCGGCCTCTACGCCATGTTCACCTTCACCACCGGATTTGCGCTGTATGCACGACTGACCGGACGCTGGAATCCGCAACTGGGTGAACTGAAACTGGGTACCTGGGGATTGCTCGTCAATATTCTGGCCTTTATCTGGTCAGCCTTCGAACTGATCAATATCGCCTGGCCCAGACCGTATGCCATAGCAGCCGATGCACCGTGGTGGCAGTTATGGGCCACACCGCTGGTGCTCGGCAGCATCCTAACCTCGACTACGATATACCTGCTTTATCAAAAATGGCTGCATGGCAAAACCCACTCATAAAAGGAACGCATCATGAATCAGCATAACACCCCGATCTGGACACAAAACATACCCGGTGGATGCCACTGGTCCGGCATAGTTCGTCGCGGCACCACACTGCGCTTGACCGACAAGCAGGGTGGCGCCAATGCCGCCATGCTGTTCTTCAATCAGGAAGAAAAACTGGAGCGCTACAACATGGCAGACACCCTGAAATCGCAGCACACCTTCCGGCTTACCCAGGGACATGCTTGCCATTCCGACATGGGACGCATCTTTTGCGGTATCACCAGCGACACGCTGGGATGGCACGATACCGTCTGCGGACTCAGCGACGCCGCATCGATACAGCAAAAATACGGTACCGCACGCTATCAGGAACACCGTAATGCCATGCACCGCAACGGCGTGGACGGCATGCTGATCGAGCTCGGCAAATGGGGACTGGGCATGCGGGACATCGTGGCCAATGTCAATTTTTTCAGTAAAGTGAGTGCAGATACCAACGGTCGACTGATGTTTCATGCCGGACACAGCCGGGCGGGTGATCATGTCGATCTCGGTTTTGTCATGAACACGCTGGTGGTGTTGTCGGCGGCACCGCATCCGCTCGATACCAACCCACACTATCAGCCCGGTGCCGTACAACTGGAATTGTTTCACACCCCGGCGGATGCGCTGCAACCCTGCCTGCAGATCGCCGAAAATCAGCGCGCATTGCGCAATACAGAAAACTATTATGGTGGAGTCATAGCATGAATACACTGCAAACCAGCCAACTGGATCCCGCATCGGCCGTCATCGATGAAATTTGCGCTGCCGGTGAACCCTGGGTGAAAATGGTCAAACGCGGTCAGACATTCCGGATTGTCGATCTGCAAGGCAACCAGGCAGTCGACACCCTGTTCTTCAACGCACACCAGGCGCAGGAACGCTATAGCGCAACCCACACCATCCGGGCCAGCAACCAGCTTTACCTGACCACGGACAGTCCGCTGTATTCGAATTTCGGCAATGTCATGCTCACCATAATCGCCGACACTTGCGGCCGTCACGACACACTCGGGGGGGCGTGCGCAGCGGAAAGCAATACCGTGCGTTATGCGCTGGAAAAAATGCCGATGCACAGTTGCCGCGACAATTTCCTGCACGCACTGGCACACGAATCAGCCTGTGAACAGTTGCACCTGAACAAGCGTGACATCCCCAGCAACATCAATTTCTTCATGAATGTGCCGGTCACCGAAGAAGGTGGCCTGGAATTCATCGATGGCATTTCAGCGCCGGGCAAATATGTCGAAATGCGGGCAGAAATGGATGTGCTGGTACTGATCTCGAATTGTCCGCAGCTCAACAATCCGTGCAATGCCTATAACCCAACGCCGATTCGGCTGCTGGTCTGGGACAAGCCGTAACCGCGTGTCGCCTGTACCTGTACATTTCTTGAAAGGATCATGCCATGTTCACCAAAATCCTGATTGCCAATCGTGGCGCCATTGCCTGCCGCATCATTCGCACACTGCGCCGCATGAACATCGCCAGTGTGGCGGTTTACACCGAAGCGGATGCTCTGTCGCGTCACGTTGCCATGGCCGATGAAGCCTATTGCATCGGCACCGGTCTGGCCGCCGAAAGTTATTTACGCACGGACAAGATCCTTGATATTGCACAACACAGCGGAGCGCAGGCGATTCATCCGGGCTATGGCTTTTTGAGCGAGAATGCCGATTTCGCCGAGCAGTGTGCAGCGCATGGCATTCGCTTCATTGGTCCGACACCGCGACAGATGCGCACATTCGGTCTGAAACACACGGCACGCGCCCTGGCGGAGGAAAATCAGGTACCGCTGCTACCGGGCAGCGGACTACTCGACAACCTCGAGAGCGCCTGCCATCGCGCCAAGCATATCGGTTATCCGGTCATGCTCAAAAGTACAGCGGGCGGCGGCGGTATCGGTATGCGGTTGTGCTGGAACGAAACGGAACTGCAGGATGCCTATGAATCGGTCAAGGTACTGGCACAAAACAATTTCAGGGATGCCGGACTGTTTCTGGAGAAGTATGTCGACCAGGCACGGCATATCGAAGTGCAGATTTTCGGAGATGGCAAGGGACAGGTTCTCGCTCTGGGAGAACGCGATTGTTCGATGCAGCGCCGCAACCAGAAAGTCATCGAGGAAACACCCGCTCCCGATTTATCACCCGCCATGCGGCAAGCCTTGCTGGACACGGCGGTCAAACTGGGCAAAGCCATCGGCTACCAGTCTGCCGGAACGGTTGAATTCATCTTCGACCCAGTACAGCAGCAATTTTACTTCCTGGAAGTCAACACCCGGTTGCAGGTTGAACACGGCATCACCGAAGAAGTCACCGGTGTCGATCTGGTGGAATGGATGGTGCGTCAGGCAGCGGATGAACTGCCTGCACTCGACGCCTACCCGATCAAACCACAAGGCGCCTCGATCCAGGCACGAATTTACGCGGAAAATCCCGGAAAGGATTTTCAACCCTCCAGTGGTACCTTGACCGAAGCACTCTTTCCTGTTGCAGCGCGGGTCGAAACCTGGGTCGAGCGTGGAATCGACGTATCCGCCTTTTATGATCCGATGTTGGCCAAGATCATTGTGCATGCTCCCAATCGCGAGGAAGCCATTGCCAAACTGCTGACCGCCCTGGAGGAAATGGCACTACAAGGTATTGAAACCAATCTCGGCTATCTGCAGCAGATTCTCCACAGCGCAGCATTCCAGTCAGGACGATACAGCACGCAGTTCCTCGGCGGATTCCATTATCGGGCGCATACGCTGGATGTCCTGAATCCCGGTGTGCAGACTTCGGTTCAGGATTATCCCGGGCGCCTCGGCTACTGGCATATCGGTGTCCCACCATCGGGCCCCATGGACAATCTGGCATTCCGCATCGCCAATCGGCTGGTGCAGAATGCTGAAACTTGTGCAGGTCTGGAAATCACGCTGGCCGGTCCGACACTGCGATTCAATTGCGACAGCATCATCGCAGTGTGCGGCGCACCGATCGATATCCACATCGATAGCGAACCGCTGGTGCAATGGCAGACGCATTTCATCAAGGCTGGTGCCATACTGCGCTTTGGCAAGGTACGATCATCGGGCAGTCGCGTCTATCTGGCGGTGCATGGCGGTTTTAAAGTACCTGCCTATCTGGGAAGCCAGTCCACCTTCACGCTCGGCCAGTTCGGTGGACATGCCGGCCGTGTATTGCGTACCGGCGATGTGCTGCATGTACCGGCGCTGCCATCGGCGCGCCCGTCACCACGACTGTTCCCGGCGCGACTCATTCCGCATTATTCGGATCAATGGCAAATCGCCGTATTGTACGGACCGCACGGCGCACCCGATTTCTTTACCGCAGCCGATATCGAGCAATTTTTCGCCGTGGAATGGAAAGTCCATCACAATTCCAGCCGCACCGGCGTGCGCCTAATCGGTCCCAAGCCCCAATGGGCGCGAACCGATGGTGGCGAAGCGGGTCTGCATCCCTCCAATATCCATGACAATGCTTATGCCATCGGCGCGATCGACTTCACCGGAGACATGCCGATCATCCTGGGTCCAGACGGCCCCAGCCTGGGCGGATTTGTGTGTCCGGCCACCATTGCCCATGCCGAGTTATGGAAAATGGGGCAGCTCAAACCAGGCGACCGGGTGCGCTTTTATCCGATCACCATCGAAGATGCCATCATTCTGGAACAACAGCAAAACCAATTGTTGCAGCACCCCGAAGATGGCGATGCCATGCCGGTACCTGCCCAATCTGGCACACCCGGCAATCCGGTCCTGCATCACATTCCGGCACAACCCGAACGCATGGCGGTCACCTACCGGCAATCCGGGGATAAATATGTGCTAATCGAATATGGACCGCCGGTTCTCGACCTGAATCTGCGTTTCCGCGTGCACGCCCTGATGATGTGGCTGCAACAACGTATCGACGACAAAACCTTGCACGGCATCATCGATCTCACCCCCGGTATCCGCTCCCTGCAGATTCATTTCGATTCGTTCCGGTTGTCGCGCAACGCACTGATGGATCTGCTGATTGCCGCAGAAGGACAACTGCCTGCCATCGACGACATGGAAGTACCATCGCGCATCGTGCATTTGCCATTATCCTGGGACGATGCCGCCACCCGCCTGGCAATCGAGAAATACATGCAGTCGGTACGTCACGACGCACCCTGGTGTCCGAGCAACATCGAATTCATCAGACGGATCAACGGGCTGGACAACATCGAAGCGGTGCAGGAGATCGTATTTTCAGCACGCTATCTGGTCATGGGACTGGGTGATGTTTACCTCGGCGCACCGGTTGCCACTCCGCTCGATCCGCGCCACCGTCTGGTCACCACCAAATACAACCCGGCACGCACATGGACACCGGAAAATGCCGTAGGCATCGGCGGTGCCTACTTATGCGTCTATGGCATGGAAGGCCCCGGCGGTTACCAGTTCGTTGGGCGAACCATACCGATGTGGAACCGCTATCGTCAGACTGCCGATTTCACGGATGGCAAGCCTTGGCTCTTACGCTTCTTCGATCAGATCCGCTTTTATCCGGTTTCAGAAAGCGAGTTGCTCAACATGCGTAAGGATTTCATCAGCGGACGTTTCCGCTTGAACACGGAAAATACCGTACTGAATCTGAAACAGTACAACGATTTCTTACACGAGCACAGTAGCAGTATCGATACATTCAGAAACCGCCAGCAAGCAGCCTTCGAGGCCGAACGGCAACGCTGGCAAAGCAGTTCAGCAAGCGATTCTGTCACCGAGGACACTCTGGATGAAGCCGATGCACAAAGCGAGCTGGATCTGCCCGAAGGCGCTCATCCCATCAGCGCACAGGTTAGTGGTACCGTGTGGAAGCTGCTGGTTCAGGAAGGTGAGCACGTCGCGACAGGACAACCGATCATGCTGATCGAATCGATGAAAATGGAGTTTCCAGTGGAATCCCCAATCACCGGTTCCATAAAACAACTATTCTGCAAGCAGGGCAGTTACGTATCCGCAGGGCAGATACTGGCCATTATCGAACATCATGACGGGCAAACTGCATGACTGAACCCGTATTCCGACGACGATGCCTGACTCCCACAGCACGAGGAAAAATCAGCCGGCTGGCATTGCCTCCCAGAATCAGGGCTTCCTCCTGAGCCGGCAGACCCAGCAACTTGATCTTGTGTAATTCCAGTCCGGGATGCAACCAGGGCCCATCGGACCCGAAGATCAGTTTTTTTGCACCAGCGCGCCGAACGGCTTGCACCAGGTAATCAAAACGCCGTACACCGGACGTATCGGCGTAAACATTGGGGTAGCGCACCAACTGTTCGATCACCCTCTCATGTGCGCGCCAATCGTCGGCAAAACTACCAAGGTGCGCGATGATGAAATTCACATCCGGGTATTGCGGCGCAAACATATCGATCACATGCGCCTTGCCGGCGACATCGACAAGCATCGGCAAACGAAATGCGCGCACCGCCTCACAAACCTCGCGCGTCGGCAGCGCTTCATGCCCATGCACCTTGACACCGCGCAACTTGAGCCGCATCACTGCCTCCTGCAACATCTCCCGCACCCGCCCGGCATCGCTTTTGGCATTCACCATCGCAAATCCGACAAGCTGCGGCTGCCGCTCTGCCACGATTCGGGCCAGCTCACGATTTGCAGTGGCATAATCCGTATGAAAAGCGGGAAAAACCACGGTTCTAACGATTCCGGCACGACGCGCACGGCGCAAATAGGATTCCAGCGGTGCATCGGTATTCCACGGAGCCGTCAGTTGATCGCCCTGCCCGGCGTGGCAGTGGCCGTCAATCAGCATATTGCACCCCAGCCGGTTTCAAACCTTGTTTTCGGGTGCGCTGCGATATACGACCATACTCTTCGAGGAAAGCCATGCAGGTCAGGATACCGCGGTGAAAATTTTTCACGCTTAACTTTTCATTCTGACCATGCAGATTATCTCCGGGTGAAGCAAATCCCATCAAAACAGTCGGCATCTCCAGTACATCCTGAAATTGACTTACGACCGGAATAGTTCCACCTGAGCGCAGCCAAACCGGCATCCGGCCGAATATACGCCAATATGCGACTGCAGCAGCCCGCATGACCGGATTCTTGCGGTCGAGTAATACCGGACGTGAGTGAATATGCGTTTTAATGCGAATGCGGACAGTGGGTGGCGTTATGCACTCGATATACCGGCGCACAAGTTGTTCAATCTCGGCGGGTTCCTGATCCGGCACAAGCCGAAAGCTTAATTTAGCGATAGCCTGACAAGGAATCACGCCTTTCGGCCCAACTCCGCCATGCCCACCCCGCATGCCGGTAATAGCCAAGGAAGGCCGTAGTGTTACCCGTTCATAAAGGGAATAGCCTTGTTCGCCCCAAGCCGTAGATGCACCCGCTTCATGCAAGATATCCGCATCGCTTGGTCCCGCTTGTGCGAGATAACTGCGCTCACTGTTATCCCAGCGGCGAACCCTATCGTAAAAACCCGGCACGGCAATATGCCCAGTGCGATCGTGCAAGCGCGCAATCACTTCGCATAAAGCCTGTAACGGATCGTGTACCGCACCCCCAAAATTGCCCGAATGCAGATCATGATCCGGCCCATGCACCTCCAGTTCCAACGCAACTTGTCCGCGCAGCGCATAGGTCAACGCCGGCTGATCTTGACTGAGCATACGCGTATCGGACATAACCACAGCATCGGCTTGCAACGCACGTCGATTACGTTGAATAAACGGCAGTAAATTGGGACTGCCGATTTCCTCTTCTCCCTCGAACAGGCATTTAACGTTGACCGGAAGATATCGGGTAGTTTTGAGCAACGCTTCGATAGCCTTGATATGCGTAAATAATTGCCCTTTATCGTCGCTTGCACCGCGCCCATATATAAAACCATCTCGAACAATTCCGGCAAAAGGAGGAATTTTCCACTCGCTTTCAGGTTCTGCCGGTTGCACATCGTAATGGCCATAAATCAGGACTGTCGGTTTTCCGGTTGCACCGAGCCATTCGCCGTAAACAATCGGATGGCCGCCTGTCGGCAAAACACGCACCCGATGCAATCCGATAGTATGTAAATGTTGTGCTAACCATTTAGCGCATCGTTTAACATCCTTTGCTTTTTTTGGATCGGAACTGACGCTGGGGATACGGATAAAATCTTGAAGCTGTTGCACAGCTTGGGAATTACTTGCTTTCACAAAATCAAAAGCGGATGGAAAGTTCTCAGCGAACGTATAATCCGGTTTCACAAGAAAGCCCGTGGACGGCCCGTACGATATTCCGTAAAGAACTGTCCCAATACGTAATCAATTTCAGCGCGCGCCGCCGTCATATACCGGCGCACAAAATCATTATAAGCCGGTGTGTTGGGACGCAATCCCCGCGCTTGTATTTCGCGGTTGAGATTGGCGTAATGACGATCCCAGATTTCACGGATTTTGGCATTATGCAATTGACGCTGTC
This sequence comes from Nitrosomonas sp., assembly GCA_017879645.1. Classification (GTDB taxonomy): domain Bacteria; phylum Pseudomonadota; class Gammaproteobacteria; order Burkholderiales; family Nitrosomonadaceae; genus Nitrosomonas. The sequence continues at coordinate 299 of JAAEXZ010000013.1, read as the reverse complement.
CGCGCTTCCAATCCCGTACCTGACTGGGCGATCGCACCCCGGCGGGCAATTCGCGCGGAATTCCGCGCATGTTGCGGAAGTTGTTGAGCTCCGCCGGAGTAAACACCCCCGGAAAACGTTTGAGTGCTTGAAGCTCGATGGCGTGATGGACTTGGCCATGCGTATTCACACCAAGCCGCCGGGCATAATCTTTTTGCAGTCTATTGAACTGCTTGCGGGCCTGGCGGGCTACAGTGGCTTCTGATTCAAGCTCGAACGCGGCATTCGACAATTCCCATTCGAATGCATTCTCGGATGCT
>JAAEXZ010000081.1 GCA_017879645.1 Nitrosomonas sp. | reverse complement strand
TAGCATCAGCAGCACAAAACCGATCAGCGACACTTCACCGATGGCACAAGGACGAAAATAACGCGCGTACACGCCCATGAACATTGCAATCGGAATCGTTGCGGCCACGGTAAACGTGCCCCAGGGTGATTCAGCCAGCGCCTTGACTACAATCAATGACAATACGGCCAGTAAAATCAGCATGATGAAAAATGTTCCGAACATCGCAATCATACCGGGCAATTGCCCCAGTTCGGACTTGATCAGATCTCCCAGTGACCGGCCATTGCGCCGCGTGGAAATGAACGATGAAATCCTGCACCGCACCGGCAAACACGACACCCGCCAGCAACCATAACATACCGGGCAGATAGCCCATCTGCGCCGCCAGGATTGGCCCTACCAGCGGCCCTGCACCGGCAATTGCGGCAAAGTGGTGTCCAAACAACACATATTTGTTGGTAGGGACATGATCCAGACCATCATTGTGCTTGAAAGCCGGTGTCATGCGTGTCGCATCCAGTTTTAACACTCTGTTGGCGATGAACAGGCTGTAAAAACGGAACGCAATCAGATATACGCATACTGCCGCAATGACGATCCAGATGGCACCGATCGATTCACCACGTTGCAGTGCGATGACCCCAAAGGCCGATGCCCCAGTCAGGGAAAAAAGGACCCAGCCCAGTTTCGAGATTAAAGTATTCATTTATTTTCCAGTAGAAAAGAAACGGTCTATAAAAATTGGAACCGCGATTGATTCGCGGCTGTTCAGAATAGTGTCCTTACACCATGGCAACATAGCAGACCCGCGACTTCACCACAACGCCAATGCAGTCAAGCAGTATCGAAGAAGCCGTGAATGGCATGCTACTGGTCGTCGGAAACAGGAGGAATCGGTTATTTTCCGAATGCTACCTTCATGGTTTCGAGGTACCGGTCCGGCAGTAGCCGGTTGAGGGAGTGCATTAGAACGGACAGCAGCCTCAGCTTAACAGTCTCTGGTAATAGGTCAGTCGCCTGGCCTGTATCTTTCCTTCCTGTGTAGCTTGAATCACGGCGCAGCCGGGCTCTTTGACATGACGGCAATTACTGAACCTGCATTGCCCCAGATAGGGATGAAACTCGACGAATCCCCACGCCAGATGTTCTGCTGCAATATGGCTCAAGCCAAATTCCTGGAATCCGGGAGAATCGATGATGGCGCTATCGGTATCGAACTGATAGAGCTGTGAATGTGTCGTGGTATGGCAACCCGAATCGAGAGCCAGCGAGATGGCCGCGGTGGCGCGATTGGCTTGTGGAATCAGCGCATTGAGTAAGGTGGATTTACCCATGCCCGACTGTCCCGCCAGAACGCTGACATGACCCTGCAAATAGGGTTTCAGCACCGAAACATCCTGCAAGGCACTTAATGGCAGCACGGTGTAGCCTAGTTCCCGGTAAAGCGAGAGGGTCGACATGGCGGCTTGCGCTGGTTCCACAAGATCGACTTTATTCAGTACGATCAGCATGCCGATATTTTCGTTTTCGGCTGCTACCAGGCAGCGATTGATCAATTCTTCACTGAAACTGGGCGTAGCGGCCACCACAATAATGATTTGTGTGACATTGGCAGCGATGATCTTTTCCTTGAACGCATCGCTACGATACAGCTTTGAGGTGCGCGTCTGGATGGTCTCGATGACCCCCTGTCCAGTGGCGGTTAACTGGTACTCGACCCAATCGCCGCAGGCCACACCGCCTTTTTTGCCGCGCATGACACAGGAAATGATGGTTCCTGCATCCGTTTTGACCGAAAAATGCCGACCAAACGCGGCAATGACCTGTCCGTGTTGATGCCCTGCCGACCGGGAAGATTTCAATCGAGCACTCAAATCAGAAATAACTGATCGATTTTCGCCGCACAGATGAAATCATTTTCGGATAACCCGCCGATCGCATGCGTTGTGTATGTCACCGCGCATTGGTTGTAACCCACCAGCATGTCAGGGTGATGATCTTCGCGATGCGAGATCCATGCAACTGCATTGACGAATGCCATGGTCTGGTAGTAATTCTTGAATACATAAGTCTTGCTGATGTGCTTATCCTGCCATTGCCAGCCTTCGATCTGCTGCATGAATCCGGTAATCTCGGCATCATCCAGTGGCGGTACGCCACCCTCACAGGGTTTGCACTGTTTGGTGGCTAATTCACAGATATTCTGGTTCATGCTTGCCCCTGACTTTGTAAATGCGCCACCCGGATGGATGCTGGAGGATGGGAATCGTAAAACGCAGAATGCAATGGATCCGGTGTCAGGGTCGCTGCGTTGTCCTGATATAGCTTGACCAGCGCCCGAATCAGGTCATGCGCCGAAGCATTTTGTGCAGCGTAGGCATCGGCCTCGAATTCGTGCTTGCGTGAATACAGACTGGAAATGGGATGAAACAGGAAAGTGAATACTGGCATCACCAGAAAAAACAATAATAACGCCATTGCGGTCGACGGTACCGAGTCAACATTCACGCCCAGACCGGCGTAGAACCAGTCCTGCTGCATCAGATACCCGAGTAATCCCAGAAATGCCAGGCTCATGACAAATGAAATCACGATACGCTTGATCACATGCCGATGTTTGAAATGCCCGAGTTCATGCGCGAGAACAGCTTCGATCTCGGCTGCATTCAGGCGCGCCAGCAAAGTATCGAAAAAAACGATGCGCTTGGTTTTGCCGAACCCGGTGAAATACGCATTACCATGATTGCTGCGGCGTGATCCATCCATGACGAACAAACCGCTCGCCTTGAACCCGCATTTACTCATCAGTTGCTCGATTCGCGTTTTGAGTGTGGCGTCTTCCAGTGGAGTGAATTTGTTGAACAGTGGTGCGATCCATGTTGGAAAAATGGCCAGTACGAACAGATTGAATGCAATCCAGGCTAACCAGGCGTAGAGCCACCAGTCATTCCCCATTTTTTCCATCAACCACAGTACGCAAAGCAGCAGCGGTGCACCTAGCAACAATCCGAGAATAGCCTGCTTGAGCAGATCGGTGAAAAACATGACCGGCGTCATCTTGTTGAATCCGAATCGTTCCTCGATGACAAAAGTACGGTAATAACTCAATGGCAGGTCAACCAGGCTCATAATGACAAAGGTACTGATAATCAGCCCCATGCCATGTATCAGCGGATCACTTGTCCAATTTGCCCAGAAACCGCTCAGGGCGTTAAGACCGCCTCCCAGAGTCAAGACAAGCAGCAACACGCCATGCAACACGATACTCGGATAACTGATACGTGTCTTGGCACAGGTATACTCCGCAGCTTTCCGGTGATCGGTCAAATTAATCTGAGTGGCAAATTCATCCGGCACCTTGTCCTGATGCGTGCGCACATGCCGTATATGTCTTGCCGCCAGCCAAACCTGGGTCAGTGTCGTCAAAACCAGGGCAATCAAAAAAATCAATGTAAATGTTTGCATAATCTCTTATCTACGGGGTTAATGTTGAACACAGGGTCGGTTCGAATCTATCAATCTGGGCAGGAATTCGTAGCTAGTTTTCCGTATCATCGTGACGGACAGATACCAATATGACACAATTGACCGCGTTGCATTCAAAAAATTCTCATTCAATTATGGCACAAGATAACAATAACCTCATCTGGGTCGATATGGAAATGACCGGACTCAATCCTGATACCGACCGCATCATTGAAGTCGCGCTGGTCATTACGGACTCGCAACTGAATACCCTGGCCGAAGGTCCGGTCCTTGTCGTGCATCAATCCGATGCCGTCCTGGACGGAATGGACAAATGGAACAAATCCACGCACGCCAAATCCGGTCTGATCGACAAGATCAAGGCATCCCAGCTGACAGAAGCCGATGTCGAGGCACAGATGATTGCATTCTTGAAACAGCATGTGCCTTCCGGTGCTTCCCCGATGTGTGGCAACTCCATTTGTCAGGACCGGCGTTTCATGGTGCGTTCCATGCCGCAACTGGAAGCCTATTTTCATTATCGAAACCTGGATGTCAGTACACTCAAGGAATTAGTCAAACGCTGGAAGCCCGACATTGCATCCGGTTTTTCGAAAGACAGCAAGCATGAAGCTTTGTCGGATATTTACGATTCCATCAACGAACTCAAATATTACCGCCAGCATTTCATCGTAGCTTGAATTGCAATCCGAACTTTCCTGGCGGGTGTCATTCTAATCTTGCGCAGGAAAACACTTCCTTTTCATTCATTCCTTTGAGGAGAACACACATGCTGCATAAAAAGAATCTGATGGCGATGACAGTTGGAACGATCTTGCTTGCCGTACTCAGTGCACCCGTATTTTCTGCCGCCGATAGCGCGGCAACAAGCGATCATCAGCATTCAGGCGGACAATCTGCTGCAAAAAATGGTAATCACCACAGTCACCAACAATGTGAACATAAAATGGCTGCAGTGGACGCCAACAAAGATGGCAAGATCAGCAAGGACGAATTCATGAAACACCATGAAGCCATGTTTGACAAAATGGATACCAACAAGGATGGTTTTCTGGATGAAAAAGAAATGCACCACATGATGGATCACATGCATCAATATGATCAACAAAAGTCAAAGTCATCGAATCACGCACACTGAGATCGAAAAATTGACCTCACACACTATGTGACTGAGTAGAGCCTGCCCGGATCATTAACTCAGAGTACGATCTGGGTAGGAAAGATTATCCAATCAGTGTCGCAATCCGCCAGGAATCTTGGCGGGTGCCTTTCGCTCCAGTGGTTGTGGATCGAGCACAGCTACTGTCAAGCTGTCATCATTGAAATATTTCTTGACCACATCGCGTACCTGCTCCGCTGTCACCGATTTCAGTTTCTCCAATATGACATCGATGTCACGATGTGATAAGCCCATGCTTTCCATCCTGCCGATTTGCATGGCCTGGGAAAAAATGGAATCACGCTGATACACATGGCCTGCTATGACCTGAGCCTTGACCCGAGCGAGTTCTTCCTCGGTAACGCCATTGCTGATAATTCTGGCCATTTCGTTACGTAGGGCTTGCTCCAGATCGGCAGCCGTTTTACCGGCACTTGGCACAGCACTTAGAAAAAATAGACCTGAGCCGCGAGCCGTGGCGCTATAACCTGCACTGGCAGCACTGGCAATCTGACTCTCACGCACCAAAGACTTGTTGAGCCGTGCGGAGGCATGTCCGTCCAGTACGCCTTCCAGAATCTCCAGTGCATAAGGTTCCCAGTCTGTGGTCACATTCCGGATGGTGGGTGCATGGTAACCCATCATCACATAAGGCAATTCCGCCGGTGCCTTGACTATCATGCGCTTGATGCCGATTTGTGCAGGTTCGGTTTGCGGTTTGCGACCTTCGATGGGCAGCAGGTTACGCGCCGCCGGGATCGCGCCATAATTTTTTTGCGCCAATCGAAACACCTCTTTGGCGTCCACGTCACCAACGATAACCAGGATGGCATTGTTCGGCGCGTACCAGTGGTCATACCAAGCCTTTGCATCCGTAACGCGCATATTTTCCAGATCATTCATCCAGCCGATAATCGGATTTTTGTAAGGATGCGATTGAAAAGCAACCGCCATCATCTTTTCATACAGCAATGAGCGGGGCTGATCGTCCGTACGTAATCTTCTTTCTTCCATGACTACCTTGATTTCTTTGGAAAACTCCTCTTCAGTCAAAATCAGGTTGTGCATCCGATCGGCTTCCAGCTCCATCGCCATGGGTAAATGGCGCTTATGCAATTGCTGGTAATAGGCAGTGTAGTCATAACTGGTAAAGGCATTTTCCCGTCCCCCAGCAGCCGCGATCCTTTTGGAAAATTCGCCATTGGGTACTTTTTCCGTACCCTTGAACATCATGTGCTCAAGTACATGCGCCACCCCGGTGACACCGTTGACCTCGTCGATGCTGCCAGCCTTGTACCACACTTGTGTTACTACCACCGGTGAGCGATGATCCTCCTTGACAATCAGCTTTAAGCCATTGTCCAGCAAAAATTCATGTGTATTTGCGTGTGCAGAAATACTGATGCACCAACTCGCCAGGAACAGAGCGAGAAATGAAAAAATGCGTATCCCAGTCATACCGTAATCAGGTTTCATTTCAAAAAGTAAGTAAACAGAATAAAATTAAGCTTTGAGGATATTCCGGATAGACGGTAAGCAACGACCAGACAACACGAAATCAGACGCAAAGCACAGTTTGTCTATAGTGAGCAAGGAGCGTGCAAGTCCGATTTCAACGTGGAATGGTTGTTTCGAAACAGCCGCGCCGGAGCTTCCTTGAAATTTCCAATACCTATTTTGCAGAGCCTACCAGAATGTTTAGTTTTTTTAAATCCAAAAAGAATACGGAAGAACCCAAACAACCCGACTCCGCTGAGGTGGCGCCCGTTTCTGAAAGCGAGCCTGCAGCGCAACCCGAAGAATCCGCCAGTTTTGCCAGCAGGCTCAAACAGGGGCTTGCACGCACGCGTCAGAATCTGGGGCGGCAACTATCCAATTTATTCGGTGGCGGCAAAATCGATGAGGATCTCTACGAAGAGCTGGAAACCATTTTGCTGACATCCGATGTTGGGGTCAATGCTACCCAGCAATTGCTCGAGGATTTGCGTAAACAGGTCAAACGCGACGCACTGACGGATTCCGCACAATTGAAGCAGGCGCTCAAGGAAGCGCTTGTCACCATGCTGGAACCGCTGGCTCAACCCTTGGATACAACCGTGCACAAGCCATTTGTCATCATGATCGCAGGGGTCAACGGTGTTGGAAAAACCACTTCGATCGGCAAACTTGCCAAATATTTCCAGAGTCAAGGCCAATCGGTCTTGCTTGCTGCCGGTGATACCTTTCGTGCCGCAGCGCGCGAACAATTACTGGTTTGGGGTGAGCGCAACAATATTGCTGTCATAGCACCCGATGCTGATCCCGAGAAAAAAAGTGATCCCGCAGCGGTGATTTTTGATGCAATCAATTCGGCCAAGGCGCGCGGCATTGACATCGTACTCGCTGATACCGCCGGGCGTTTAACCACACAATTGCATTTGATGGAGGAAATTAAAAAGGTCAAGCGTGTCATAGCCAAAGCCATACCGAATGCACCACATGAAGTACTGCTGGTGCTTGATGCCAATACGGGACAGAATGCTATCACGCAGGTCAAGGCATTTGATGAAGCCCTGAACGTTACTGGCCTAGTCCTGACCAAACTTGATGGTACCGCCAAAGGCGGCGTGGTTGCGGCCATCGCAGGACAGTACCCGCAAGACCCGCCGGCCCTGCGCTTTATCGGCGTCGGTGAGGGCCTGAACGATTTAAGACCTTTTGATGCGGGAGAGTTCGTCGATGCCATGTTTGACTGATTGGATTCTTGTCATTTCAATAAACATATGATCACTTTCAAAAATGTTTCCAAGCGTTATCCCGATGGATACGTGGCATTGAATAACGTCGACCTTGAGGTTGCGGCAGGCGAAATGGTTTTTCTGACTGGGCATTCTGGAGCCGGAAAAAGCACACTGTTGAAGCTCATCGCTGCGATCGAGCGCCCGACTTCCGGTATGATCGCCATCAATGAACAAAACATCGCACAACTCAAACTCAGTGCTTTACCCTATCTGCGCCGCAAGATCGGTTTCATATTTCAGGATCATAAGTTGTTGTTCGATCGTAATGTATACGAGAATGTACTACTCCCCTTGCAGATCAGTCATTTCGATAACAAGATGATCGCCAGTCGGGTGCGCGCGGCTTTGGACAAGGTCGGACTGTTGAAGAAGGAAAAAGCCATGCCGATTACCTTGTCCGGTGGTGAAAGACAACGATTATGCATTGCACGGGCCGTGGTGCATCGACCGAGCATATTGATCGCGGATGAACCGACCGGAAACCTGGATGTGGAATATGCTCGCGATATCATGGCAATGTTTACCTCATTCAACCAGGTTGGCGTAACCGTGCTGATTGCTACTCATGATGCTTCATTGCTCGAGGACACCCGACACCGCATCCTGTCACTCAAACAAGGAAAACTAGCCGCATGATCAGTGCGTGGTTAACACAACATGGATTTGTTTTCTTTCATACCCTCAAGCGTCTGATTGCATCGCCTGTAACCAGCTTGCTCAGCATCAGTGTTATGGGCATCGCTTTGAGTCTGCCAACGGGGGTCTATGTGCTGATGCAAAATCTGCAGAACTTGTCTGGTCAGGCGATCCACGCACCACAAATGAGTTTGTTTCTGAGAACGGACATGCAATCAGCAGATGTCCAGCAGGTTGAGCAACGGCTGGAACGGGATGTACGTATCCTTGGACACCAATTTGTTTCCAAGGAAACAGCATTGCAGCAATTGCAACAAAGAAGCGGCTTTGCCAATGTTGCCACCAGTCTTGAACGCAATCCACTTCCGGATGCCTTTATCTTGCATTTGCAAAATGAGGGGGCAGAGTCCATGCGGCAGTTACAGGCCGAGTTACAAGGTTGGCCAGAAATTGAATATGTGCAGTTTGATTCAGTCTGGATCGAGCGTTTGGATGCTTTGCTTAAACTGGGGCGTTTTTCGGTTCTGCTGTTGGCAACCATACTTAGCATCGCCATTATCGCTATCATGTTCAATACCATTCGCTTGCAAATCCTAACCAAACGGGATGAGATCGAGATTTCTAAACTAATCGGTGCAACGGATAGCTTCATCCGGAGACCATTCCTGTATTTCGGTGCCATCCAAGGGCTGGCAGGTGGTGCTACAGCATGGATGATCATTGCCTATGCCCTATCCGCCGTTAATCTAGAACTAGTTGAGTTGTCGAATTTATATGGCATCCAGTTGCAAATGCAATTTCTAATCTTGGAAGATGGTATCAGCCTGCTCATTTTTTCGACTTTGCTTGGTTGGCTAGGAGCACGACTTTCCGTTGCCAATCATTTATGGCAAATTGAGCCGCGATAGCGATTTCAGTCATTTCGAAACTTTTTAAAAAGCTGGCACTCTCATGAAGCGAGTGCTAGAATAGCTCGAAGAAAAATTGAGATTCAACTTTTCAGGAGATTATTGCAATGACGAATGCTTTGGCTCTACCTGCTTTGGGAGGAAGTTTGGAAAGTTATATTCAGTCAGCTAATTCTTTCCCCATTCTCTCTCAAGAAGAAGAAACTAATTTGGCACGACGCCTGTGGAATTATGGCGATCTTGAGGCAGCACAGCAGTTGATTCTCTCGCATTTGAGATTTGTCGTTGCCATAGCGCGTGGTTACAAGGGATATGGCTTGCCTCAAGCCGATCTGATTCAAGAAGGTAATATCGGATTGATGAAAGCCGTCAAACGTTTCGATCCTGAACGTGGTGTTCGATTGGTATCCTTTGCTGTTCACTGGATCAAGGCGGAAATTCATGAATTTATCATGCGTAACTGGCGATTGGTCAAAATTGCCACGACCAAGCAACAACGAAAATTGTTCTTTAACCTGCGTAGCATGAAGCAGGGGTTGGATACGATGAATCCACAAGAAGTTAATGCCATGGCAACTCAACTGGGTGTTAAATCGGAGGAAGTTATCGAAATGGAAAAGCGCTTCAGTGGTTCGGACGTCTCGCTGGAGCCCATATCGGATGATGAAGATGATATGTATAGTCCAATCAATTATCTTACTGATGGTGCAGAACCATCACAAATCCTAGAGCGCGAACAGATTGTCCATATGCGTGAAAACGGATTGCAGCAGTCTCTGGATTGTTTGGATGATCGCAGTCGACATATCATAGAAGCTCGCTGGTTAAGAGAAAAAGATACAGCAACCCTGCACGATCTTGCCGAGGAATTGGGTGTATCTGCAGAAAGAGTTCGGCAGATTGAGGCCAAAGCGTTGCAAAAAATGCGCGGTGCCATGGAGGCAAGTACTAGGTAACTTTTTGTAATCTGCCCGGTTCGGGCAAATGTAATATATATCATTATGGAGAGGTACCGAAGCGGTTATAACGGCGCTGACTCGAAATCAGTTGGTCAGGGTAACCTGGCACATGGGTTCGAATCCCATCCTCTCCGCCAAAGATGCTCCAAACGTTGCCCAGAAACACCAAAAAATCCCTTTAAAATAAATAATCTTACGATAATTTGGCTAACTCTAGCCAACCCTGAGCAAAGCGGGTAAAAGTATGGGTAAAAAAATATACCCTGTTTTCGTTACCCGTTTCTGGTTTTGTTTAACGGTACTCAGGGGGGTGCGTGAAGCTCACCGATTCAATCATCAAGGCAGCCAAGCCCAAGGATAAGCGTTACAGCCTGGTCGATGGCAAGGGGCTTGTCTTGTGAGTACAGCCAGACGGCCAGAAAGCATGGCGGATGCGTTATTACTTTGAGACCTTTGCAAAATCATCCAAACTTTTTAGGAGCGTAATTTTCGACTTATTTGTAAGTTACCGGGTATTTTTTGGTCAATTGTCTTCACACGAACCAGGCATAACTCCTCTCAACCGGCTATTTCCGGTTGAGAGGATACAA
>JAAEXZ010000012.1 GCA_017879645.1 Nitrosomonas sp. | reverse complement strand
CCATCAAACCTTCCGTCGGACTCGACCTCGTCCTGCCAGAACTGGGTTTGACACTACAAGCCAGTGTCGGCGATCAGTCCGCAGCCTGCGTAGCCGGCCTGGGACAGGATCACCAGGCTGCCTTGGTCAATCTCGGTACAGGCGGTTTCGTCATTCATCCTTGTACTTCCAGCACCCCGACTGCAACGGGTTACCTGCAAACCCTGCTCTATCAGGATGCACAACGACACACACAATTCGCCATTGAAGGCACGCTCAATTCAATTGCTTCGGCTCTAGCCCCTTATCCGGCGAACGACTGCCGGATCGACGATCTGGCAAAAAAAGATTTTTTCTGTCTGGCCGAACCCAGCGGCCTGGGTGCTCCCTATTTCTGCAAACCTGACCCATCCCATTATCCGCCTGCCTGTGCTGACCTGAATCCTCAAGAAATCGCCGCATTGCTGCTCGAAGCCATCATCTTTCGTGTCGTGCGTATTTTGGAGGATTTTCAAGCACACTCCAGCTTAAATGCCATATATCTATCGGGAGGATTGTCGGAACTAACCTGCCTGCAACAAGGTATTGCAAGATGCTGCTCCGTACCGGTCTTTCACTTGCAGCAAAAGGAAGCAAGCTTGCTCGGTGCAGCCTGGCTCGCTCGAGATCTGGAAATTGCTCACCCCTCCTCTTCCCTGAAAATCGATGAATCCTATCAACAGGATTCCGCCTTGTACCGCAAATATTTACGCTGGAAAAACTGGCTGGATACAGTAGTGCAGTCACCAGAACGTTAGCAGCAAATAACGGAATCCATCAATTCGTTTCCTGTCGGGATGGGCAAGTATCATGATGATTTCATTAACCTGACCAAATCCTGTAAAATCCGCCATTCAAATATTGGAGCAACGCTTTTCCAGTATTGATGACCATCTTTCATTGCAGTCACTGCATGATATCCAAAGCATGGTGGAAGCAAAAAGCAATGCGCTTGCCCAACCATGCATTAACATCAACTCAAAGGAAAACTTTTATGACATCAACGATACCAGGTTACACCTATGGTAGCGTCTCACTGCAACAATCCCCAGTTTCCACTGACGATTTTGCCAAGCTAAAACAAGCCACATTATTCGGCGACGATGATGTGCGTTACCTGAAAATGTCGCATGACATTCTCAAGGATCAAACCGAACAGATTCTGGATGTCTGGTATGGCTTCGTGGGTTCAACGCCGTTTCTGCTGCATTATTTCACCAATGCAGCCGATGGTCAGCCCAACATGGATTATCTCGGCGGCGTGCGCAAGCGTTTTGGTCAGTGGATCCTGGATACAGCCAATGCCGAATACGATCAGAACTGGCTCAATTATCAATATGAAATCGGTTTGCGCCATCACAGCTCGAAAAAGAACACGACCGACAATGTCAAATCGGTACCGATCATCCATCTGCACTATATTTTTGCTTTGTTGATCCCGATCACCACCACACTGCGCCCATTCCTGGAAAAAGGCGGCCATTCACGTGATGATGTCGATCGCATGCAGGATGCATGGCGCAAATCTGTACTGATGCAGGTAATTCTCTGGTCGCAGCCTTATATCAAGACTGGAGAATTCTAGTCCTATTGGCAGAAAAGGAGTTTGGATTGCTTTGAAAGGATGAAGCAGTCAATCGACTAAAAAATAAATGCCCACTTATTGGTTATACCTATAAATGGGCATTTATACTTCTACACTAATTGAATTGTCACGGGGTTTTACTGCGAATAGCTGAATAGCGATAGCACCGTAAAATTTTTGCCGTCACATTCTATCGTTAGAAATAATTCAGCTTAGAATATTCCGTACATTGCTGCGCCGATGGCGATGAAAACGGCGGTAGAAATGAAGAACAGTCTCAGTACTTGTGCATCTGTTTCTCTTCTGTTGATTTCGCTCATAACTTATCTCCTTATTTAATGGATTTCGTAATTACTACTTACTTAACTAAATAAAGTCGAATAAAATCGACCCCCCCTACTTTCATAACCGCAAGTCTTGCGATTATGCACTTTCTCTGTTCCTTCGATTTATTATTATGCCGATCAGTAGCTTAAGGAACCGAGTTTACTGCCAAACTTACAGTAATAAATTACAACCCTGATCAATTTGCCCAAGAATTCTAACCCACATTTATCAACAATGAAAGTATTGTAATTGACAGTACTACAAAATCACCCGGAAAATCACCATCAAATCCAGATCACCCCTGGATTGGCGCGCCAGAATCCTGTTCATCCTTTTCATAATGCCAGTGGATCGGCATAGCCGGTCAACTCGAGATAGCCCTTTCCAGCCGACTCTCCATTTCGTTTCAATGTTACGGCGCCTTCCCAGTAGATAGCCGATGTGGATTGGCGCGCATCCAGTTCCTGGTCATCCATCAATGGCGTCAGCTCCCATTTGATATCACCAGTGCGAATCTGCATCGCCACCGGGTATTCCGCACGGGTCTGCGGCGATTTCCAGGTCCGTAGCGGTATGAACTCAACCTGATCGGTATCGAAAAAAGTCATTTTTCCGGAACGGTCGCGTAATGCCGCATAGGCCCAAACCTTGCCCCCACCTTTACGGCGAATCTGAAAGGACATCAATGCCGACCCGTCATCCAGATTGGCGCCTACCCAATCCCATCCATCGGCCTCTGGCGCCAAGTAGGTCGTCGACCACTCATGATCAAGCCAGGCTCGACCCCGCACATCGACGGGCTTGGCGTTACGAAAAACTGTTCCTGAAACACTCAAATGCGGCTCGCTGTAGTAATAACTCGCCTGTCCCGGCTCGGGTCCCTTGCGGGAAAAACCATCCTGACCCTGCAACATCACACTTTGTGTGGGCATCAACGATAATCGCAAACCGAAGTCGTTAGTCTGCATGTCCACTTGATACTGTCCATCAGTATCACGCACCAGCGACCAGCCATCCAACCTGACATCGGTATCGCCTTCCTTGGCGTAAGCCAGATCAAACCCTTCGCGCGCCGACTTTTCTGTGTGCCGCAGCTTCCCTGTTGCAGGATCCGATAACGCCAAATGAGCGATAATGAGATACTTTGCAGCAAAGCGACTGGGATTCTCGCGATGCTGATCCGTCGCATAGCGAAAAAAAGTGACCTGAAAACCAAGTGGCTTGCTATCCCCGGTTTCCAGCCAGCCGGTGATGTACCACCACTCGATGCGAAAATCCTGATGCGCGCCCAAATCATGCGGGAAAGTCAGTTGACGGCCTGGCACCACCTGCTGCAACCGCGAGGGTTCTGCACCGACCTGTATGGTCAGCAAGCAGGCCATCAACAGGAACAGGGCAACAACGAACCTGCCAAATCGTGGCATCGCGCCTTCTACCGGCTTCATCACCAGTCCTCCCGAACGGCACGAATGACATGACCGGACACCGCGCGTTGTCCAGCCCATACTGCCGTAATCGATGCAGAAATCAGCAGCACAATCGCAATCAAGAACAACCAAGTCCAGGGCACATACAACGGCATGGTCCAGTGAAACGACTGTGGATTGACAATGAAAACCAGGATCAGGCTAATGCTCCAGCCCAATACGAATCCCAGCAGGATACCAACTGCAGTCAGCATACCGCCCTCCGCGGCGAGCAGCCACAAAATCTGCCGACGCATCACACCAATATGCCGCAACATGCCAAATTCCCTGACACGTGCTAGCGTTTGCGCAGAGAAACTGGCCGCTACACCCAGCAATCCAATGAAAACCGCTACTATCTCCAGTAAATATGTCACCGCAAAGCTGCGATCGAATATCTCCAGACTCAGGGCTCGCATGTCTCCCGATTGGGAGATTTCAAGCCTGGAGCCGAACGCCAGTTGCCGAAGGCGTTCGATTGCCGTATCCGCTGTCGTGTTCGCCTGCAACCCTATGGCAATGGTGTTGACACTCAGGTCCCCCGTCAATTTCTGATAATCGGTCAGTCGCATCTGCACGGCACCAAATTGGCGTCCGTAATCGCGCCAGACACCCGCCACAAAAAATTGCCTCGACGACGCACCCAATGGCAATTCGACAGTATCACCAACATGGTAACCGTACAAATCCACCATCGCTTCTGACACCCAGATGGGCATGGCCTGCTGCGGCCACAAATCCGACGCGATCCACGCGTCTGTCATCGGCAGGGTATTACGCGCATCCACCGGATCGACGGGACGCGCAAACAACATGATGTCAGGGCGACTCTGGTCCAGCGTCAGTGTCTGGGAACGGAAAAAATCGACCCGATCAAAACCGGGCAGTCCGGCTATGTCCTGCTGCGCTTCGAGAGGAAAGCCGCCATGATCGCCACTGGCAATGGTGCGCACATACAAATCAGCCGGTAGCACACGCACCAGCCAGTCATCGATGGATAAACGAAAACTCGACACCATGATCGCCATCGCAACCATCAGACTGAAGCTGGCCAGAATTCCACCCAGTGCTATGGCTGCCTGATTGGGTGCATTCGCCAAACGTGCCAGCACCAGCGTGAATATCGCAGGAATGGGGTATCGCAGACAATGTATCATCAGGGTATTGAACAACCACCCGACACAATAAGGCATCAACGCAATCCCTCCCACCAGCAGCAAGGCAATAGCCAGATAGCCCCATATCGGCAGTTCGAACAATGGAGGCAATTGCGTCAACAGCAGCGCCACCAGCAGACAGACAAGTGCAAACCACGGCTTGGATAATTTGACCAGCGCCATGACCTCGCTACCCGAACGCAAGGCTTGCGCTGGTTTGGTCCGCGCCGCTTCCAGCGCCGGAACGATACTACCCAGTACCGTGACGAACAAGCCGATCAAAAAGAACAACAGTGCGGATACCCCGTCAAAATGAATGCTTGGCTTGATACCAGGGAAAAAATTGGTACCTAGATCGCCCCCCAGAAACTGGATGGCCAGTGCCGCAATGGCATAACCCAATGCCAGACCCAATAAGGAACCGATCATACCGAATGCTGCGCCTTCCCAAATCATCTGCCGCAACAGCTGCATCCTCGTCCACCCCAGCGCACGCAATAGTGCAAAGTGCTGCCGGCGCCGGATAACGGACAACGCCTGGGTAGAAAATACCAGAAAAACGCCGGTAAACAGTGCGACCAGCGCCAGCATATTCAGATTGATGCGATAGGCACGGGACATGTTGGCCACGCGCTGCTCCTGATCACCAGATTCCACTACAACATAGGCCTCACCCAGTTCCCGTGACAGATCGGCTTTGAAAGCTGCGTGATTGATCCCTTCTTTCAGTTTCAACTCAATACGTGACAACACCCCAAGTTGCTGCATACGCCATTGCAGTGCGCCAATATCCATGACTCCGATGCGCTGTCCTGCCCGGGCACGCACCACGCCACCCGCAACACGCAGGATAACCGTTTCCAGCCCCACATGCAGTTGCAGGCTATCGCCCTGCTCGACCTGTAGCCACGCCATTGCCGCCGGAGACAAAAACAGGGCATCTTCGGCAAACCGGTCCATGCTTTTACCTTCCGCTGGCATACCCAGCAGATCAGGGGCAATCTGCATGGCACGAAAGGTATCGATTCCAATGATCTTCAATTTATGATCGTTGCGGTTCTGGCGCTTTCCAGGCACCGCCACATCGAGTTCCAGTACAGGATTGGCCACAGCTACACCCGCATGCCGCGCCAGTTTGGGATATAGCGACTCATCAAAAAATGCTGCCCGCCCGCGAACCTGCAAATCGGACTGTCCAGACAAACTTTTACTCGCTGCGGAAAATTCGTTAAATGCCGCAGAGTTGATCAGATGAATCGAATAAGCCATGGCCACACCGGTGGCAATGGCGATCAATGCCACGATCACCTGCATCCAGTGTGCACGCCATTCGCTCCATAATAACCAGCGCGACAAGACGGCCGCGGTCATACTGCATTCCCCGAAACGGCAGGATGCAGTCCATCCCGCTTCAGATCCAGTATCCTGTCCGCCGTCGCCGCTGCCACGTGTGAATGCGTCACCAGTATCGCAGCAGCGCCATTGGCCTTGATCTCCGCACGCATCAACTGCAAAATTTCACGTGCTGTGTCGGGATCCAGGTTGCCAGTCGGCTCATCGGCCAGCACCAGCTTGGGACGATGTACCAACGCCCGGGCAATGGCCACACGCTGTAATTCACCACCGGATAACTGGTGTGGAAAATGATGCCCGCGATTGCCCAGTCCCACCGCAGATAACATGGATTCGACCCGATCCAGTTTTTGATCATTCAACAACAAAGGTAGCGCAATATTCTGGAAAAGTGTCAAATGCGGCAGGATGTGGAATGCCTGAAAAATGAAACCCAGTTGTTCGCGCCGCAATAGCGTGGCAGCATCGTCGTCAAGCGCCGATACACCGACACCATTGATACGGATTTCACCTGAATCCGGTGTATCCAGACCGGCGATCAAATTCAGCAAGGTCGATTTGCCCACGCCGGATTCCCCCATGATGGCGATGTATTCCCCCGCTGCCAAGGTATAAGTCAACCGGTCCAGCACTTTCCGACCTTCCCTGTAACTTTTACTGACATTGCATAACTCAAGCATACTCACCACGACACATCGTCAACATATTGAAATTCAATCCAAAATATTATTTCATTACATGGCACGAACAAACCGGCGTTAACGCCTGCACCAAATTGTGTTTAAATGTACCACGTAAGCACCATTTTTTTGATCATGACACGAGGAGAATCACATGGCTCGAGCCAGCGCACGGCACATACTGGTAAAAACCGAAGAACAATGCAACAACCTGAAAAGCGAAATCGAGAGTGGCGTCGATTTTGGCAAATTGGCCCAAGAACATTCACTATGCCCATCGGGCAAGCAGGGTGGCGAGCTGGGTGAATTCGGCCGCGGTCAGATGGTAAAGGAATTCGACACCGTGGTCTTCAGCGCCCCCATTGGAGAAGTTCAGGGACCAGTCAAAACCCAGTTTGGTTATCATTTGCTGGAAGTCACACAACGTAACGATTAACACCATCCCTTACCGGTCATCACGCTGCCCGATGGCATCGTGGTTATTGATACCAGCCATCCGGCTCGGATCTTATCTGGATAGTTCTGGAACTGCCAGAATTTCCCAAAAACTGTAATCAGCTGACTATTCAAAATTTATCGCCGGTTTGTACACCCACACTTCATGGTGCAAGCAAATCGGCGATACTTGCTAGTAATCCAACGCCATCACGAAATTCTGGCTACCGCCAAATTTCATACTCGACGGGGACTGTAATTTCGCCCGACTCAATCCATCCGCTTTGCCGGCATGCACTGAAAAACGGCAAAACGGCGTCTGCCGTCAACGATCTCGGAAACCGGTACGATAGTATCCCCATTCATCATGGCCGCTTCATTGCGCGCCAGATCGACAAGCTCACCGGCCACCTTGTCGGCATCGCGATGAAAGATCACCTGATCGACCACTTTGACATTGACCTGTCCCAGCTGCTTGCACGATTCTACGGTCTTGAGCGACTGCACGAAACGCACACCTTCTCCTTTTGCCGTCACCGTCACCCAGGTACACGAAGCCAACACCACACTGACACACACACCGGCCAGAATTCTTTTCATTTCATAACCTCACACGCTGAAAAAATAAAAGGATAAAGCATCATCACCTTCCGCATCCCCTACCCTGCCAAGCTCCGAAAACGATTACGCCCAAGACATCCATTTGCGAACAGCACATCGATTGACTTGATCAGGACGAAGCGGAGACAATGCTCCCCTCGCTATAACCCGATTGTATCATCAGCGCCATTGAATCCATTCACCCCTGCCAGTTTCCCGAGGAGGCACTCATGAAAGACGAAACCCTGGCCATCCATGCCGGTTATACTACCGATCCCACAACCAAGGCCGTCGCCGTTCCGATTTACCAAACGGTCGCCTATGAATTCGATAATGCCCAGCATGGAGCAGATTTGTTCAATCTGGCAGTGCCGGGCAATATTTACACCCGCATCATGAATCCAACCAACGATGTACTGGAGCAGCGCGTGGCAGCCCTGGAAGGCGGTGTAGCTGCCCTGGCACTCAGCGCCGGTCAGGCCGCCATTCATTATTCGATCATCAACATCGCCGAGGTTGGCAGTAACATCGTCAGTGTACCGTTGCTGTATGGCGGCACTTACACGCTGTTCGCACACATGCTGCCGAAACTGGGCATCGAAGTCCGCTTCGCCAGGGATGACAGCCCTGCCAGCCTGGAGCCGTTGATCGACCGGAAGACAGCGGCAGTGTTTTGCGAATCACTGGGCAATCCCGCAGGCAACATCCCCGACATGGAAGCCATTTGCAGCATGGCACACCGGCACGGCGTTCCCGTTATCGTCGACAATACCGTACCCACACCCGCATTGATGAAACCCATTGAATTTGGGGCAGATATTGTCGTGCACTCGCTGACCAAATACATGGGTGGTCACGGCACATCCATCGGTGGCATCATCGTGGATTCCGGAAAATTTCCCTGGCCGGATCATGCCGACCGCTTCCCGATGCTCAATCAACCCGAACCGGCTTACCACGGGGTCGTCTACACCCGGGAATTCGGTCCAGCAGCTTATATCGGACGAGTACGAACCGTGGCCCTGCGTAACACTGGCTCCGCCCTGTCACCCATGAATGCTTTTTTCTTCCTGCAGGGAATCGAAACCTTGTCGCTGCGCATGGAACGGCACACGGAAAATGCCCTGAAAGTAGCGCGGTATCTTCAGCAGCACCCCCGTGTATCATGGGTCAGATATGCCGGTCTACCGTCGTCCGAGTACCATGCACTGGCGCAAAAATACATGAAAGGCCGTCCTTCCGCACTGATGGCTTTTGGCATCAAGGGCGGACTGGATGCCGGCGTGAAATTCTACGATGCACTCAAGCTGTTCAAACGCCTGGTCAACATCGGCGATGCCAAGTCACTGGCGGCTCACCCGGCTTCGACTACACACCGCCAGCTTACCGAAACCGAACTGACCAGTGCGGGTGTGTCGGCTGATATGATCCGCCTGTGCATCGGTATCGAGCATATCGATGACATTCTGCTGGATCTGGAGCAGGCACTTGCTGCTGCAGCCTGATTGGCTGCAAACGCGGCCATCACGAACGTAACTTCCATTATGATCTCTGCCAATCCCTCAATGACACGCTGGCAAGCCATCAAACTGGCAGCGCAGTTCGTTGCCCCCTACCGGCACCAGGTTATCTACAGCCTGCTGGCTTTAGGTTTTACCGCCATGATCACGTTATCGATCGGACAAGGCATCCGCCTGCTCATCGATCAAGGATTTGCCACGCAGTCACAAACCTTGCTGACCCAGTATGTTCTTATCTTTTTATTGCTGGTCATTGCGCTGGCTGTGGGTACATTTACCCGTTACTACTGGGTCACCTGGCTGGGCGAACGCGTCATCGCGGACCTTCGCACCAAAGTGTTCAATCACCTGATCCATCTGCATCCGGGATTCTTCGAGGAGAATCGCAGCCTTGAAATCCAGTCGCGCCTGACCGCAGACATGACACTATTGCAGACCGTGATCGGATCTTCGATTTCCTTTGCTTTGCGCAACCTCATCATGATGCTGGGCGGCATCGTCTGGTTATTCATTACCAATGCCAAGCTGACCGCCGTGGTAACGATCTGCGTGCCACTGGTAGTCGTACCCATTCTGGTATACGGACGCCGTGTCAGACAATTGTCGCGCCAGAGTCAGGACAAGATTGCTTCGGTGGGTGCTTATGTCGGCGAGGTGCTGGGACAGATCAAGACGGTTCAGGCCTATAATCACCAATCCATCGATCAGCAGCAATTCCACCAGCACGTGGAAGAGGCTTTCATCGTCGCCAAACAGCGCACAAGACAACGCGCATTACTGATCACCATGGTCATTCTTCTGGTCATGGGTGCGGTCGGGATGATGCTCTGGATTGGAGGCATGGATGTGATAGAAGGCCGCATCAGTGCAGGAGAGCTAGCTGCCTTTGTGTTTTACAGCGTCATTGTGGGCTCGGCCGTTGCATCAATCTCGGAAGTCGTCGGCGAACTGCAACGTGCTGCCGGTGCTGCCGAGCGCACCATGGAACTACTGCAAGCGCCCAACCGGATCCAGTCACCCACGACACCGCAAACATTGCCACCGATATCGGGCAACATCACCATCGCGCATTTGGCTTTTGCTTACCCTTCACGCCCAGAGGCATTGGCCCTCAACGATCTGACACTGACCATCCAGGCTGGTGAAACCCTTGCGCTGGTTGGGCCTTCCGGCGCCGGAAAATCGACCCTGTTCGATTTACTGCTGCGCTTCTTCGATTGCCAGTCTGGTACTATCAAACTGGAAGGTATCGATATCCGCCAACTCGATCTATCCGCCTTGAGAGGCTGTTTTGCATTGGTATCGCAAAATCCGGTACTGTTTCACGGCAGCATCAGTGACAACCTGCGTTATGCCCGACCCGATGCCAGCGATGCCGAAGTCGAGGCGGCTGCGATTGCGGCTTATGCACATGATTTCATCTGTGCGTTACCGCAGGGTTATACCACGCAGCTGGGCGATGCAGGATTGGGATTGTCGGGTGGGCAAAAACAGCGACTTGCCATTGCGCGTGCACTGCTCGCCAACGCACCTATCCTGCTGCTCGACGAAGCCACGAGCGCACTCGACGCGCAGAGCGAATACTGGGTACAACAGGCTTTACAGGAACTGATGCGGGGTCGCACCACACTGATCATCGCACATCGTCTGGCGACGGTACAATCGGCGGATCGCATTGCCGTGCTGAATCAAGGTCGACTGGATGCGCTGGGAACACATACCGAATTGTTGCACTCCAGTTCCCTGTACGCGCGCCTAGCCGCGTTGCAACTCCAGTCGCAATAATTTCCGGCGATTCAGTCGCTCATCTGAAATTGCAGATCGGGGCCAGTGATCTGCATGACTTTCGTCAGGGTTTTACGGGCAGCACGCATACCGATTCCCATCTTGATCAGTGTACCGATCTGTACGGCTCGGCCGAGCACCAATCGGGTCAAGTGCAGCGGATTGACACGACCATCCGGATAAACCGCACCCAGCAATGCCGGAGGGGGTGAAAAATGCAACGGATCGATGATGGCGCGAACTGCGATGAACGGCATTCCCATTTGGGCCGCTACAGCTGCCACGGCAGCGCTCTCCATATCCACGGCACAGGCCCCTGTCGACTGGGCCAGATTTCTTTTGGATCGCTCATCGGTCAGCGGCACGGCACTATCCGCCAGCACCCCATCCACCACCGTTACACGGGATTGCAACGTTTGTCTCAAACGTTGCCGCCAGGCACGATCCACCGGCCATGACTGCTGTTCCGATGCGATCGCATCGGGCAGCACCAGATCACCCGGTTTCAAATCGGCGTGCAATGCACCAGCCACGCCAAAACTCACCAGTGCAGTAGCGCTGTGTTGGCATAACCCCTGTGCGGCCACCTGTGCGGCCTGCGCCCCCATACCACTGAGCCACAGCATGGCCTGATCGCTCAATTGCAGCTTTTCGTTAAACGGAACGGGCCCGGATGTGATGCAACTCGCTTCATCCCTTAAAGCCGTGACCACCCCAATCAGGTGCATGCAGCGACCGTGCGGGTCAGCGCACGGTAGCGCGCTAATGCCCATATCGGGAAAAACTTGGAATAACCGTGATAGCGCAAATAGAAAACCCGTGGAAAACCCGGTGCGGTAAACCAAGGCTCTTCCCAGAGATGACTCTCGTCCTGATGCTTCAATAAATAGCGTACACCGTTGCGTACGGCATCGCTATCGACTTCTCCCGCAGCCATCAGCCCCAGAATGGCCCACGCCGTTTGAAATGCAGTACTGGTCTCGAAAAATTGCCCGGCCAGTTTCGGATCGAGATAGGAATCATTGGTTTCCCCCCATCCGCCATCGGCTCTCTGTACCGATTTCAGCCAACTCACGGCACGTTGCACCGAGCTGTGCTGCATATCGAACTGCGCCAACTGGAAGGCTTCCAGCACCGACCAGGTTCCATAAATATAGTTGGTACCCCAGCGCCCCCACCATGAGCCATTGGCTTCCTGCTCTCGCAGCAAAAAACTGATACCACGCCACACTTCCAACTGGTGTCTGCCATATTTGCCGAGCAAACCAACACAGCGCGCCGTGACATCACTGGTAGGTGGATCGATCAGTGCACCATGATCAGCAAACGGGATTTCATTTAAATAGTGATGCACATTGTCGATGTCGAATGCGGCGAAACCACCGTTGCGCGATTGCATGCCAGCCAGCCAGTTGGCCGCACGCTCGAGTGCAAACTGATGACGTTCGGCACCACCCTGCAACAGCCCCCAGGCTGCCGCCGCAGTATCGTCAAGGTCGGGATAATGCGGATTGGCGTACTGAAAAGCCCAGCCACCACCCGGTAAATCCGGTTTTTTATCACGCCAGTCTCCGGGTGCATCGAACACCTGCTGCTCGGTCAACCAATCCAGCGCCTTCAGCACAGGCTCCTGATCGGTTGTGGGATCTTCCTGCAGCGCCAGGCTGGTCAGCAACGTATCCCATACCGGGGAAGTGCAGGGTTGACACCAGGCGCGTTCACCTTCGTCGATGAGCAACCCACGCAGCGCATTCCGACTTTGCACACGATTCGGGTGATCGTAGGAATAGCCCAACAGCGTCAATGCCTCATAGGCATTGACCATGGCAGGAAAAATGGCGCCGATGCCGCACTCGCCATTCAGGCGCTCCAGTGTCCAGCTTTCGGCCTTGCGGATCGAATACTGCCGGATGGATTGCGGAAGCTTGGGTTCAATCTTCGACAAAAGGCGTTCGACCAGCATGAAAACCCGTTTGAGCGCCGTATCAGCCTTGGGAAAATAATTTTGTTCTTCTTCCGGCGGTGTGATGAACAATTCCCGGATATTCACCTGACGGGGATTGATCGCGCGCGCTTTCAGCGTGCACAGGATCGACAGCGGCACCATCACCGTACGTGACCAATAGGAAACCTTGCTGAGATGAAACGGAAACCAGCTTGGTAAAAGCACCAGTTCGGAAGGCACGACCGGAACCCCGCGCCACGGAATCTGATCGTACATCGCCAGCAGCAGGCGGGTGAAAACATTGGCCTTGGCAGCACCGCCCCGTTCCAGAATGGCTTCCCGCGCACGCACCATGTGCGGTGCATCGGTAGGATCACCGACCAGCTTCAGGGCATAATACGACTTGATGGTACAACTGATATCGAACGCACCACCATAATAGAGCGGCCAACCGCCATGCGTCATATCCTGTTTCTCACGGATGAAACGTGCAATCTTATTCTCGAGAATGACATCGATTTCATCCATGAAATGCATCATCAGAATATATTCTGCAGGAATCGTGCAATCCGCTTCCAGAGGAAAACACCAATGGCCATCCGGATTCTGCAGTGCCAGAATGGCTGAACGGGCCTGCAGGAATTTACTTTCCAGTTCGTCAGCGTTGATTTCCATTTGCTTGGTATCGTTACTCATATTGTTTTCTGCGGCATCGCTCTTAAGAGCAAAATTACTGTGTTGCGGTGTCATATTTTATACTCTCTGGAATCGATCAATAGTTTTCTGGACTTCTGGGCTACATCATTTTCCCATGGGCATAATGTCTATACCACCTGTGTTAACACTACCACTACCGGATTGATAAAAAACGGGGAACTATATTTCCAAACAAATCTGCAGCAAGAGTGAATTATAATTTCTTCTCGGGTTTTGTGTTGCTCTTCGGGTCTGTTTCGAAAGGATTATCCTGAAAAGGCTCATAATAGAGATCCAATGGCAGTTTACCGTCATGCACCAGAAACTCGCGTTGCTGCATGGATGCTTCCCGCACAAACAAATACGGATCCAAAGCAGCCTCATCGCGAATACGCATGGGACCGATCATACGTGCACGTTTGTCGATCGCACCAAGAATCGTCAATGGCGCCGTGAAATATGACCCCACCACTAATCCGGCATAAAACAGTACGTTGGTCAGTACACTGATCGGTATGCCTGAAACATCACGTTCACTGCTGGGTCCCAGAAAGGGAATGAACAGATAAGAACCGGGATTAATACCCCAAACACCGAGTGTTTGTCCAAAATCTTCATCGTTTTTCTGCAATCCCATGTGTGTCGCCATATCGAATAATCCAAACATACCGATCGATGAATTCACAAAAAAACGTAGACTATCTTCGAAGCCCTGCTTGACTTTGCCTTGCAGGAAGGAATTCAGAACGACATTGGGATACCCCAGATTGTCATAAAAATTCCCGATCGACCGCTGTGCCGCGTTAGGAACGTAATCGATGTAGACATTGACAACAGGCTCGAACAGCAAACGGTCGACTCTATCGGTAAAATCATAGGATGCACGATTGACCTTTTCATGCGGATCGACGGGATCCAGATGACGCTGTTCCGTTTCCTTCGGCGTTGTGACACACCCTTGCAAGAGAGCAACACAGAGCATTAATGCAAGAACAATCAAGTATCTGGTTTTTAATCGAATACTGCCTGATCGCAAAATTCCGGTACGCTCACTCATTGATTCTTGAAACAGATTGTCTTGGAAAAATAATTATTTGATAAATAAGAAAACACGATAGATTCGGCTTTGCCCAAAAACGGCTGGACCGCAGTATACACTACTCACCCGCACTTCTGTTCCGAAACTGGGAAAAACAGGAGACAGGACGTGCGAGCGCGCTAACTTTTCCGATTAAGGAGAATAACGAATTGTTAATTCTCACGCTCTCCATGCACTATTTCTATTAATTTCAAGGCTTGCAATTCCATTTCGAGCACGAAGCCATCCACCCTGGAGCGAAAGTGTCTGTAAAAAATCATGCTGGGAATGGCGACCAGAATCCCGAAAGCCGCATTGTACAGAGCAACGGATATACCGTAGGCAAGCTGTGCCGGATTGCTGCCAGTAGGTGAATTGGAACCGAAAATCTCGATCATTCCGACCAGAGTACCGAACAATCCCATCAGCGGACTTAGTGCAGCAATTGTCCCCAAGGTCGTCAGATAGCGATTCAGATCATGGGCAACCACCCGCCCCGATTCCTCAATCGACTCCTTCATCACTTCGCGCGAACTTCTCACATTTCTGAGTCCGGCAGCCAGTATCTCTCCCAGCGGCGAGTGATTCTGCAACCGTGTAATCATTTCCGGATTGACGCCGCTTCTTCTGTATTCGTTTAAAACCTTGGGTAACAATTCCTTTGGAGAAATAACAGTGACACGCAGTGTCCACATTCTTTCCACAATGATTCCCAGTGCCACGATCGAGGCTATAATTATTGGCCAGATTGGCCAACCAGCAGCTTGAATCAAAGATAACACGCGATAATCTCCTCACTTACTGTAGGTTAAGACACTATTCCGGCACTCAGCAATACCGGCTTTTGTTTATTTTATATCCATGCAGCTTTTTTAGCATGTAATCTACCCTGATCGACTGTTTTCAGCAACAAAGTTGCTTAGCCACTCTGTTCTTGGTTGTGGATAAGTATGTGAATAGATTTGACAGATCAACACCAAGCTAGCGGATATAAATATATTTCCAGAAAATCACTTATTATATTTTATATATCATGTTGATTATAAACAAATTAAAAACAAGATTGTGCACTCAAGTTTTCTTACAGTATTTAAAAACGCACTGATTAAAATGTGGATTATTTATACCAGCACAGCCCATTACAACCAACATCACCCATGGATTATTACAAAATATTTTCAGTCTCAGAGCTGAACCAGCAAACAAAACAGTTGCTAGAACAGAACATTCCACTGCTCTGGGTCAGGGGGGAGATTTCCAACCTCAAATGCTATCAATCCGGCCACTGGTATTTCACGCTGAAGGATCTGCATGCACAGGTACGGTGTGTCATGTTCGGCCACAGAAATCAGCATGTCGATTGGCAACCTGCGGATGGTACACAAGTCGAAATCCTGGCATTGGTCACCCTGTACGAACCACGTGGCGATTATCAGTTGAATGTTGAAGTCATGCGACGGGCCGGCTTAGGCGAACTTTTTGAAGCCTTTGAGAAACTCAAATCCAAGCTCGATAAAGCTGGCCTGTTCAATCCAGCTCGTAAACGACGCTTACCAGCATTTGCACGGCAGATCGGTATCATCACCTCGCCGGATACAGCAGCACTCCGCGATGTGCTGACAACGCTGCAACGCCGCATGCCCGCTGCGCCAGTGATCATCTATCCTACCCTGGTACAGGGAAAAGCTGCCGCGCACCACATCGTGCAAGCCATCAATATGGCCTGCCAGCGAGCGGAATGTGATGTACTGATTCTCTGTCGTGGCGGCGGAAGCATTGAAGATCTATGGGCATTCAATGAAGAAGCTGTTGCCATAGCCATTGCCACCTGTCCGATTCCTGTGGTCAGTGGCATCGGCCATGAAACCGATTTCACCATTGCCGACTTCGTCGCCGATCTGCGCGCCCCCACTCCCACTGCCGCTGCTGAAATGGTCAGCAAGGACCGAATTGAATTGATCAGGCAGTTGCAATCATGGCATCAGCACACTACCCGCGCAGCCTTGCATCGCATCGAGCGCATAATGCAGCAGATCGATATCCTGTCGCACCGGCTCATACACCCCGGGGATAGAATCATTCAGCAAAGCGCTCACTTACGCCAACTTCACGACAGATTCATGCGCGCCTGGAAGCATCAGACCGAAAAAAGAAAATGGAAACAACTCGAGCTGAATCAACGATACCTGACTGTCAGCCCCGATCTCATCCGACTCGAACAGCATCATCAGATTACAGCATCCCGTCTGCAAAATGCCCTGAACCGCTACCTTGAAATACACTTCACAAACATTCAGCATTGGCACACACAACTTCAGCATCTAAATCCACAAACTGTACTCGAACGAGGATATAGCATCACATATACGACGGCTGGCAGCATCATCCGCAGCAGCAAACAACTTAAATCGGGAGACAAAATTCAGGTAAAATTCGCAGCGGGATCATGCGAAGCAGACGTCACCCAAATACAGAATTCCTGATTGATATGGATTCTTCGCATTGCCGTTCTACATTTTCAACAAAGGTCCAGCTGTTCATGCCAAAAACTTTTTTAATCCTGGGTTCGCTGAATACATTACTCTGTATCGCTTTGGGAGCATTCGGTGCACATGGTCTAAAACAAATCCTGTCAACTGATATGCTCACCGTGTATCACACTGGTGTGCAATATCATTTTTATCATGCTTTCGGCATGATTGTGATTGGTCTGCTCCTCATGCATTTTCCCAAATCACGCTGGTTACCTATTTCAGGCTGGCTGATGATGACCGGTATTATCCTGTTCAGCTTCAGTCTATATGTACTCAGTATCAGCGGAATACGCAGTCTTGGCATGATCACGCCATTTGGCGGAGTCTCTTTCATGAGTGCCTGGGCACTGGTGGTATACGCCATCTGGAAAGACAAATAATAATTCCTGCATAACACCCTGATCGTACCCTGACCTATTCATGCCAGGCTATGACTCAACCGGCTCTCCCGCTATGACAGCAGCGACACAACAATTTTTTGCACCCTGCCCACGGGGACTGGAGTCCGTGCTTGCCGAGGAATTGAAAGGAATCGAAGCCAGCACAATCAAAGCCACACATGGAGGCGTGCATTTTCAGGGAAACTGGCAAACATGTTACCGGGCTAACCTGGAAAGCCGCATCGCCAGCCGTATTCTGTGGCAAATTGCCGACCAGCCGTATCGCACGGAAATTGACATCTATCATGCCACATTGGCATTACCCTGGCCGGAATGGTTTTCTGCGGATCTCACCATACGCGTCAATCTGGCAGCCATTAAATGTCCACTGCGTAGTCTGGATTTCGTCACACTCCGGATCAAGGATGCGATATGTGACAAATTCCGGCAATCGGTCAAGCAACGTCCCAACGTCAACACTACTACACCGGACATACGCATACATGGCTTTCTGGATGCACAACATTTTTCATTGTATCTGGATACATCCGGAGAAGCTCTTTTCAAACGTGGTTATCGCACCGCAGCAGGAACGGCTCCACTGCGCGAGAATCTTGCTGCCGGTATCTTATCTCTGTCGAACTGGCAACCCGGCATACCATTGCTTGACCCCATGTGCGGCAGCGGTACATTTTTGCTCGAAGCCTTACAAAGGGCATTCAATATTGCCCCAGGAATCCAGCGACATTTTGCTTTTGAGCAGTTTAATCAATTCGATCGCGAATCATGGCAACAAATCAGGGACACAGCGCTATCGTTACAGCATCCTGCATCACCGCAACCCATTTATGGCAGTGACTTGCATGGCAAGGCCCTGGACGATACCCGCACTAATTTGGAAGCGGCCAATTTCCTGGATTATATTCATCTCAAGCAGGCCAATATTCTCGAGATATCCGCTCCCCAACCCCATGGCATCCTGATTACCAATCCACCTTATGGTGTGCGGCTGGGCGAGGCTCAATCCCTTTCCGCGCTTTACCCCAAGCTGGGCGATGTATTCAAGAAAAAATTTGCAGGCTGGACTATCTATCTTTTTTCTGCCGATCCTTTACTGCCTAAATCAATCCGATTGAGTGCTTCACGTCGTACCCCGTTATTCAACGGTGCTCTTGAGTGCCGTTTATTCAAGTACACGATGGTCGAAGGCAGTATGCGGTAAACAACACTTGATTCAAGAAATCACCGGGTTCGTTAATAATTGATTATGCTCTGTTGTATGTTCCCGATCGGACACTGGAAATCTTCAGGAAAGTTGTATAGCGTTTCTCATCATACGGTGCATTTTGTTATGATTTATAGCATCGTGCCATTTCCTAAATCCACATTGTGTAAGGGAAAAACAAGAAACTTCCAAAATCATTTATCGAACAAATCATGAAACTATTATTTTTATCGATTCTGCTGTGTTGCACTACTGTTTTGGCCTACGCACAATATCTTCAGCATGTGCAAGGCTTGCTGCCCTGTCCCTTGTGTGTCGCACAACGTTTGGCTTTCGGACTGCTCGGTTTAATCGCGTTAATTGGGTTTACACATGCCCCGCAGGGTATTGGACGACGTATATACGGTTTTTTCATGACGACCGTGGCCTTGCTGGGAACCATCGTAGCGGCACGTCATGCCTGGCTGATTCGGTATCCGAAGTCATTCGAGTGTGGCATCAGTCCAGAAGAAGCTTTTTTAAATGCGCTACCGTTTGCCACTTGGTGGCCCGGCATGTTTGAGGCAAATGGCGATTGTGCCAACGTCGAGTGGCGATTTCTTACTTTAACGATCCCGGATTGGTCTCTACTCACTTTCGTGAGTCTGGGGGCGATCTCGTTATATCTATTAATCGCCAGGAATCATAGATCCCGTTCATTCTAGCCGCGAGGATGATGCTTGGCATGCAATTGCTTCAAACGTTCGCGAGCAATATGCGTGTAAATTTGTGTCGTGGAGATATCGGCATGACCGAGCAGCATTTGTACCACCCTCAAATCAGCGCCATTATTTAACAAATGGGTCGCAAAAGCATGCCTTAGCGTATGTGGCGACAACTTTTTGGTGACACCGATCATGAGCGCATAGCGTTTGATCAGATACCAGAAGGCTTGCCGGGTCATGGCAGCTCCCCGTGCCGTCACGAAAATGGTATCAGTCACGATACCATTCAAGAGCGACGGTCTGGATTCCTTGGTATAACGATTCAACCACTCGAGCGATTCTTCACCGATGGGAGCCAGACGTTCCTTCCTGCCTTTGCCCATGATTCTCAATACTCCCGCATCTAGCCCTACCTGTGAATACTTCAGATTGATCAGTTCCGACACTCGTAATCCGCTGGCATACAACACCTCGAGCATAGCTCGATCACGCAATCCAAGTGATTGCTGGATATCAGGAGCACTCAGCAATAGCTCCACCTCATTTTCGGTTAGACTCTCGGGTAGGCTACGCATCAATTTTGGTGTCTCTATATTGAGACTGGGATCAATTGCAATTTTTCCCTGTCGCAGTAAAAACCGATAAAACCGCTTCAGGCTTGACAATTCGCGACTGGTTGTACTGGCTTTGACTTTGTCGGATACCCGGGAGGCCAGGAACTCGAGCAAATCCGAATGCGTTGCATCCGTCAGGATACGATCATTCTCTCCACGTTTTCTTAGCCATTCACTAAAAAGCCGCAAGTCATTCCGATAACTATCCAGTGTATTGCGCGACAAGCCATCTTCCAGCCACAGGGCATCAGAAAATTCATCCAGTAAATTGGCATCCAGCTCAAGCACTCTCATGACGCAGTAACCAACGTTTGATTTCCAAGGGATTACCATCACTTGCATTCATAAATCCCCCCAGCCCGCCATTCTTTGCAATAACACGATGACATGGAATGATGATGGGCAGTCTGTTGGCACCACATGCCCGACCAACAGCTCTCGGAGCTGAATGCAACTGTGCGGCAATATCTGCATAGCTGGTTGTTTTTCCACTTGGAACAGCCTGAATCGCTTGCCATACACGTCGTTGATGAGCCGTCCCACCAATATGCAGACTCAAGTCAAAACAGAAGTCAGGATTTACAAAATAGGCTTCCAGCTGTTCACAAACTTCCTTCGCCAGATAATTCCGTGGTGTCAGAGCTTTGGTGTCCAGAGGCAGATAATCAATATCGGTTAGCCAGTCCTCGTCCGTCACGATTCCCAGCACTGCAAAAGGCGCCACCAGCTTTGCTTGGTAGACTTTCGTGAAAGTAGCAAGTTGATTATTATTGGATTTACTCACTTTCAAATCGAAAAACAATCATGAAATTATTGAGAATTTATCAATATGCAAAACTCATTGACAAGTTATCAACAAAGAAGTTTCCTCTCGTACAGTTCTTCCGGAGCAGAGAGTCCGGTACCGGAAGAACAGGAAACGAATCAATTTTTCTAATCAGGATCTGGACAGCAACAAATCATTCAACCGTTTTACAAATGTTGCCGGATCTTCAAGCTGTCCTCCTTCTGCCAGCAGGGCTTGGTCGAGCAGGATATGACTCCAGTCTTCAAAATGTTCTTCCTCTATTTTCAATCTTTGCACCATCGGATGGTGGGGATTGATTTCGAGAATGGGTTTGACATGCTGAACCTTTTGTCCAGCCGACTTTAGCAGTCTTTCCAAATTCCCGCCCATGTCATACGTATCAGCAACCAGGCATGCCGGTGATTCGGTCAACCGCAATGTAACACGCACATCTTTCACTTGCTCGCTCAGTGTGGCTTTCATTTTTTCTGTCAGTTCCTGAAAGGCAGTAGTTTCCTTTTCCCGCTCATCCTTTTCAGTTTCGTCTTCCAAGCCTCCAAGGTCCAATCCACCTTTAGCTACCGATTGTAAAGGCTTGCCTTCAAATTCAGTCAGATTCGATACGAGCCACTCATCGATACGATCATGCAACAAAAGAACTTCGATACCCTTCTTACGAAAAACCTCAAGATGTGGGCTATTTTTTGCAGCTTTTAGATTATCGGCTGTTACAAAATAAATTTTCTCCTGCCCGGACTTCATACGTTGACTGTATGTTTCCAGAGAAATAGATGGTTCATCGCTCTCACTTTGAGTCGAGACAAATCGCAATAATTTGGCTATACGTTCACGATTGGCAAAATCCTCTCCAGCTCCTTCCTTAAGAACTTGACCAAATTCTCGGTAAAAAGTACGGAATTTGTCTTTACCTTCCTCATCTTCATTTTTGGATAAGTCTTCAATTAATCCCAAAACTTTCTTGACGACACCTGCCCGAATGGTATCGATATCCTTGGATTCCTGGAGAATCTCACGTGAAACATTGAGTGGCAAACTATTGGAATCGATGACACCACGAACAAAGCGCAAGTAATTCGGTAGCAATTTCTCAGCATCGTCCATGATAAAAACGCGCTGCACATACAACTTCACTCCGTGACGGCGCTCACGATCGAACAGATCGAATGGCGCCCGCGCTGGGATATACAGCAATTGCGTATACTCCTGTTTACCTTCAACACGAGCATGCAAATAAGCAAGTGGAGGCTCAAAATCATGGGCAACATGCTTGTAAAATTCGTGATACTGTTCAACGGTAATTTCGCTCTTGGGCCTTGCCCACAAAGCACTCGCTTGATTGATGGTTTCGTCTTCATCCGTAATGATGTTTTTCTTTTCTTCGGATGACCATTCCTCTTTCTTCATCACAATAGGCAGAGTAATGTGATCGGAGTATTTACGGATAATGGTGCGAATCCTCATGCCGTTGAGGAATTCATCTTCTTCCTGACGCAAGTGCAAGACGATTTCGGTACCACGCGCCGGTTTCTCTACCGTTTCCAGGGTGTAATCGCCCTCTCCGGCTGATTCCCAGCGAACACCATGCTCGGCTGTTAATCCAGCCCGTCGAGTAGTCAGAGTCACTTTCTCGGCAATAATAAAAGCTGAATAAAAGCCTACGCCAAATTGACCAATCAGATGAGCATCCTTGGCCTGGTCTCCAGTCAGAGAATCAAAAAACTCACGCGTACCCGACTTGGCGATTGTGCCGATATGATCGATCACTTCCTGTCTTGACATGCCAATGCCATTGTCAGAAATCGTTATAGTTCTTGCGTCACTGTCGTAGCTTACACAAATCTTTAAATCCGAATCAGATTCAAATAAGGCGGCATCCGTCAGACCTTCAAAGCGCAATTTGTCTGCCGCATCGGATGCATTAGAAATCAGCTCACGCAAGAAAATTTCCTTGTTGCTATACAAGGAGTGAATCATCAATTTCAGTAGTTGCTTGGCTTCAGTCTGAAAGTTTAAATGCTCTTTAGTTGCTTCGGTTTGCACGTTTATCTCCTAAAATTTTTTTAGATATTGGGACAATGCAAAAGAAATCAAGTCACGGAAACCTATTATTCCACTTGAATGACATGATCCGACACAGGGATAATCCAGTACTTCAAATATAGAATGTAAAAGAAATTTTAGTCACTTCCAAATATTCAATATCCCGGGAATCTCTAGCAAATCCCCGAAATATAATTTACTTACATGGAATTCTGAATGGCATAAAGACTAAGGCCCATGAGTGCTTGAGGAAAAATACCTAAAAGTAAAACAGCAAAACCATTAGCACTCAATAAAATTTTGACATCACTGTTGGGTAAAATCGGTTCATCCGTTTCTGGATCATCGAAGTACATCAATTTGATAATACGCAGATAATAAAACGCACCGATAAGTGATAATAGGACAGCAACAATTGCAAGTTCAATATAGCCTGCATTGATAACTGCTTGTAAAACTGCAAACTTGGCATAAAATCCAATCATAGGTGGAATGCCTGCCAAAGAAAGCATCAGCAACAATGTGACAAATGCGTACCAAGCATTTCGCTTACTCAATCCCTTGAAATCTGAAATATTCTCTGCTTCAAATCCGTAGCGACAAAGCAGCATGATCACTGCAAAGCTTCCCAATGTCATCAATACATATGCAAATACATAAAACAAAGCAGAGCTATACCCATTGGAATCTGCACTGATAAAGCCAAGTAAAACAAATCCCATATGCGATATTGTTGAATAAGCTAACATACGCTTGACATTAGTTTGAGCAATGGCTGCAATGTTGCCTATAGCCATTGACATGACAGCAAGTATTACCAGCATACCTTGCCAATCCGCTGCCATTTCCCCCAACCCCTCAATCAGCAAACGCATAACAAAACCAAATGCAGCCAGTTTAGGAGCCGATCCAATAAACAAGGTTACAGCTGTAGGCGATCCCTCATATACATCAGGAGCCCACATGTGAAATGGTGCAGCACTCAGCTTGAAACTAATTCCAGCAACAATGAACACCAAACCAACCACCAAAACTTCCCTGCTACTGGCCTCACTCTGAATAATTTGAGCAAGCTGAGTCACGTGCAGTGTTCCAGTTGCTCCATACACCATAGACATGCCATAGAGAAGAAAACCCGAGGCTAATGCACCCAAAACAAAAAATTTCATTGCTGCTTCAGTCGCAACAACAGAGTCACGTCGCAAGGCAACCAGAGCATAAAGTGACAAGGAGAGTAACTCCAGACCGATATACAATGTCAGGAAATGACTAGCGGAAATCATGACCATCATACCTAACGTTGCAAAAAGAATTAGACTAAAAAATTCTCCTCGTAACATCCCCCGATCTTCTATGTAGGAATGCGAATAAATCAACACAGCAGCAACCGTACCGTAAACCATCAACTTCAGAATATCTGCCATGGCATCGTCGACAAACATGCCTGAAAAGGTCTGACTCACATCAGTCGAAAAAGAAAGGAAAGTCAGTATCGCACAACCCAGAAGTGCCATTTGTGTCAATAAATAGGCAACATAACGTCTACTTTCACCCGCACCAAGATCAGCCAGCATGACGACACAGACCATGATCAGTATAAAAATTTCAGAAGATGCAGGTGCAAAATCAGGTGGTATAAAATTCATTAACGCTCAATCCTTTTTCCAGGAAAATCTCGCACAATCATTAATTATTACAATTTACTATTGCTAACATGATTCAGCAGATGATCCACTGAAGCATGCATGACATCCGTCAGTGGATAAGGATATAAACCAAACCATAAAACAAAAATGGCTAGTATTGTCAATATAGCAAATTCTCGTTTGGAGATATCCTCGAGTCCCTCTACAGCTGGACTAGCAACGGCACCAAATATCACTCTTTTATACATCCATAAAGTATATGCGGCCCCTGTAATCAGCGTTGTTGCTGCCAAGAAAGCATACCAGAAGCTAATCTTTATCGATCCCATGATCACCATAAATTCGCCTACAAAGCCACTTGTTCCTGGCAAACCCGCATTAGCCATTGCAAACAACATAAAAAAAGCAGCAAAGACTGGCATTTTATTCACCACACCACCGTAGTCAGCAATTTGTCTCGAATGTAATCGATCGTACAACACACCGACACACAGAAACATGGCGCCGGAAATAAATCCATGAGAAATCATCTGTACCATTGCGCCTTCAATGCCATATGCATTAAAGAGAAAAAATCCCAAAGTTACAAATCCCATATGAGCAACGGAAGAATAAGCTATCAACTTCTTCATATCGGCTTGCATCAATGCAATCAAACCAATATAAACCACTGCTATCAGGGATAGCGCGATGACAGTTGATGCCAGATAATGACTTGCATCGGGTGTAATGGGTAGTGCAAAACGCAAGAAGCCATAGCCTCCGAGTTTCAGTAGTATCGCTGCAAGTATGACTGATCCCCCTGTAGGCGCTTCCACGTGCGCATCAGGTAACCAAGTATGAACAGGCCACATGGGTACTTTTACTGCAAAAGCCAGAAAGAATGCAATAAAAATAAGAATTTGTGGTGTAAAAGGAATAGGTAACTGATGGTAATCCAGAATGGAAAAGCTACCCCCCGAGGTCTGATAAAGATAAATCAGTGCTACCAGCATCAACAATGAGCCCAGCAAGGTGTACAGAAAAAATTTGATTGCTGCGTAAACTCGATTTGGTCCTCCCCAGATTCCAATGATTAAAAACATTGGAATTAAAGAAGCTTCCCAAAACACATAAAATAGTACCGCATCGAGTGATGCGAAAACTCCATTAACGATACCTGACATCACTAAGAACGCCCCCATATACTGAGAAACACGTTCTTTGATAACCTCCCACCCCGCCATTACAACAATAGGGGTAAAAAAACAATTCAGGAGGATCAATGGCATTGATATCCCGTCAATACCAATATGATAATTGACATTGAATCGCTCAAACCAAGGATAACTCTCAGTAAATTGCATTGCGCTTGTAGTGGTGTCAAAGCCGTTTCCCAACGGGATCGCTATTAGAAACCCCAAAAGTGATCCAACTAAAGCAATCCAGCGTGCTAAGGCAGCATTGCGATCACTTCCAGTAGCGAAAACAGCAACACCGAAGACAATTGGTAACCAAATAATCAAACTTAAAAGTGGGAATCCAGACGACATGCTTGTTCCGATTAATTGTTTGTACTTATTATTGCTAAGTAACTGTTCTTCAAATCATATCAAAAATTGTAAACAGGATTACTGGCATTACTAATAAAGCCAGAATGTCAGAATCACGACGATACCAACAATCATTGTAAATGCGTAATGATAGATATAGCCTGTTTGATACCGTCGAACAATCGACGCAGATAAAGCAACAACTTTTGCCGTTCCATTGACAAAAAAACCATCGATTATTTTCACATCCCCGTATTTCCAAAGCACAGTCCCTAAGTTGCGAGCACCACTAGCAAAAAACCAAGAGTAGAATTCATCGATGAAGTACTTGCGGTCGAGCAAATTATAAATAATCCCAAAATGATTCTTTATTTTTTCAGGAATTGCAGTTTGTATGCAATACAGATACCACGCCGTAAATATGCCAATTAGCGATAACCAGAAAGGGGCGGTAGAGAGTGCGTGAGACATCATTCCAATCACACCAGTAAATTCAGTACTTAATTGCTTTATAGCATCGTGATTAGTGTCGACATAAATTACATTCTTGAAATAATCGCCTACAACTACAGGATCAATCAACCAGCCCGCAGCAATGGTTGGTACTGCAAGAATAACCAATGGTACTGTCACAACCCAAGGCGATTCATGTAAGTGTTCCTTGGTATGTTTATCCATTCTTTCCTGACCATGAAAAGTCATAAAAATTAAACGGAAAGTATATAAGGCAGTTACGAATACTGTTGTCAGAACACAGAAATATGCAAACCCTGCACCTGGAATACTCGAAAAATGAACCGCTTCTATGATGGCATCCTTTGAAAAGAATCCCGAAAAACCTGGCACACCAGCACTAGCAAGCGCAGCTATAAACATAGTTGCATAGGTAATAGGCATATACCGCTTGAGCCCCCCCATTTTTTGCATATCCTGCTCATGATGCATAGCAATAATTACTGAACCTGCACCTAAAAATAAAACTGCCTTAAAAAAAGCATGTGTCATTAGATGAAAAATCGCCGCAGAGTAAGCAGATGCCCCCAGCGCTACTGTCATGTAACCAAGCTGCGAGAGAGTGGAAAAAGCGACTACACGCTTGATATCATTCTGAACAACAGCAACCAATGCCATAAATAGAGTAGTAATTCCACCGATGATCAAAACAGCTGTCAATGCGGTTTCGGATAGTTCAAAAAGTGGGGACATTCGTGCCACCATGAATATTCCTGCTGTAACCATTGTTGCTGCATGGATAAGTGCCGAAATAGGCGTAGGACCTTCCATTGAATCTGGTAACCACACATGCAGTGGAAACTGTGCAGACTTACCCATAGCACCAATGAACAGCAAAATACAAATCACCGAGATCACATACCAGGGTATACCCGGAAATAATTCAATTTTTTCATTAGCAAAATCAGAGGATTGTGCAAAGACAGAGGCATAATCCAATGTTCCAAAATACATCAGAATCATTGCAATACCTAACAGAAAACCAAAATCCCCTACGCGATTGACAAGAAATGCCTTCATATTTGCATATATTGCTGTTGGTCGTGTATACCAAAAACCAATCAACAAGTATGAAACCAGTCCTACTGCTTCCCAGCCAAAAAATAACTGTACAAAGTTATTCGACATGACTAACATCATCATCGAAAATGTGAATAATGATATATAGCTGAAAAATCGCTGATAACCCGGATCATCATGCATATAACCAATCGTATAGATATGCACCATTAGCGACACAAAACTGACGACAATCATCATGATTGCAGATAACTGATCAATCAAAAAACCAACTTCGAATCGGGTATCACCGGTAATTAACCAAGTATAGACTGTGCCATTAAATGTATTTCCTTCCATCACATCGAAAAAGATTCGAACCGATGCTAGAAAAGATACGAATACAAGCAAAATTGTTGCTCTATGACTCCAGGTAGGGCCAACGTAACGGCCAAATAATCCGGCTATAATTGCTCCAAGTAATGGCGCCAGTGGAACTAATAAATAAAGTTTCTGCATTTCGACTAAATTTTTATCAAATTAAGAGTTTTCGCTAATACTTGTTGAATACTTAACCTTTGAGTTTATCCAGATCATCAACATTAATTGTTTGCTGATTTCTAAACAGTACAACAAGTATCGCAAGACCGATTGCAGATTCCGCTGCAGCTACCGTTAGGATAAAGAAAACAAAAATCTGTCCTGTAATATCCTGTAAATAATGAGAAAATGCAACAAAATTCATATTTACTGCAAGTAACATTAATTCTATCGACATCAGAATGATGATGACATTCTTTCTGTTTAGAAAGATACCGACAATTCCTATGGCAAAAAGAATCGCACCTAACACCAAGTAATGTGATAACGATATCAAGTTACATCCTCTATTTTTATAGTGAAGACAATTAAAAAACTATTCTTTCTTTGCAGATGGCATCGATATAATACGCAATCGATCTTCCTTTTTGACCTTAACCTGGTCAGATGGATTGACTGATTTCTTATCTTCACGATGCCTCAGTGTTAACGCAATGGCTGTTACCATCGCCACCAGCAATAAAACTGCGGCTAACTCGAAAGCGTAAGCATATTCTGTATAGATCAGGCGTCCCAGTTCTCTTGTATTGTTATAATCTGCCGACTGCCCTTTAGGTATTGGCATTTCCTCCAATCCAAAGTGCTTACCCATCAGAACCATCGCCATTTCACCAATCATAATCAGTGCAATCAAGGCACCAAAAGGAAACCATTTCCAGAAACCTTCACGAAGTCGGTCAAGATTGATATCCAGCATCATAACGACAAATAAAAATAGAACCATTACAGCGCCCACGTAAACTAACACCAATGCAATGGCCAGAAATTCAGCTTCCAATAATAACCACAAACCAGCACAGGAAACAAAAGCCAATACAAGCAGTAATGCAGAATATACTGGATTTCGAAACGTTATCACTCCCAATGACGAAGCAATCAATATCGCCGAAAAGGTATAAAAAATAATATCTTGAAAATTCATATCTTGTTTACTGACGAGTTTCAACGATAGCGAGCATCTGCTTCACGGTCCTTGGCAATTTGTTCTTCATAACGATCGCCAATTGCCAATAGCATTTCTTTGGTATAAATCAAGTCTCCACGTTTCTCACCGTGGTATTCCAAAATTCGTGTCTCGACAATGGAATCGACTGGGCAAGATTCTTCACAGAAACCACAAAAAATGCACTTACTTAAATCGATGTCATAACGCGTTGTACGCCTAGTTCCATCATCACGCTGCTCTGAATCAATCGTTATAGCCATGGCAGGACATACCGCTTCGCATAATTTGCAGGCTATACACCGCTCTTCTCCGTTAGGGTATCGACGCAATGCATGCAATCCACGAAAGCGTGGAGATTGCGGAGTCTTTTCTTCTGGGTAATGAACAGTAATTTTGGGTTTAAACAAATATTTCCCGGTAACTGCCATACCCTTCCATAATTCGAAAAGCAAAAAGGTACTGAAAAATTTTTTTATACGATTCATCAATTTTCTCTAAATCTTAAAACCAAATATTTAGTGGCGGTAAATCTCTTATCGATTCAGGAAGCTGCATGATCAATCCCAGAACTACAATCCACACCAAAGTGATGGGAATGAAAATTTTCCATCCCAGTCGCATAATTTGATCATATCGATAACGTGGAAAGGTTGCACGAAACCACAAGAAAAAGAACAAGATAAATGCAATCTTTGATAATAACCACACAATCCCGGGAATCAAATTAAGCGGCGCAATATCAATAGGTGGTAACCACCCTCCCAAAAACATGATAGAGGTCAATGTTGCGACAAGAATCATGTTAGCGTATTCCGCCAAGAAAAACACCGTGAATGCCATACCAGAATAATCAACGTGAAATCCTGCAACAATTTCAGATTCACCTTCTGCCACGTCAAATGGAGCGCGATTTGTTTCTGCTACACCAGAAATGAGATAGACCAAAAACATGGGAAAAAGAGGTATCAAGTACCAGTTAAGGAAACTATCTCCTTGTTGACCGCTGACAATATCCCCCAAATTCAAGCTTTTCGACATCATTAAAACGCATACCAGTGCAAACCCCATAGCCAATTCATATGAAACTACTTGAGCTGCAGATCGCATAGCGCCAAGAAAGGCATATTTAGAATTTGAAGCCCATCCTGCAATGATGATGCCGTAAATACCCATCGAAGTCATCGCGAGTATGTACAATAAACCGGCATTGATGTCTGCCAAAATCAATTCTGGCGAGAACGGAACAACTGCCCAAGCGGCTAGTGCAGGCATGATAGTCAAAACGGGTGCCAAAACAAACAGGAATTTATTGGCTCCTGTCGGTATGATAATTTCTTTCATAATTGCTTTTACAGCATCTGCAATCGGCTGCCCCCACCCTCTCAGCCAAGGAATACCGAAAAAGGTCACCCGATTGGGACCTACACGGATCTGCATATATGCAATTATCTTGCGTTCAGCGAATGTCAGATAAGCAACACCAAGCAACAATGGCACAATGATAACAATGATAAAAAAGACATTAGTCATCAGTGAAAACAACATGGAACCCCATTGTGCTCCCAATAACATTATGAATTGCTGTTGAATGAAATCCATCAAAAACCCTAACCCTTTACCCTACAATTTTTCTACAAAAATTTCCCCAAACAAATCGCCAAGTCCCATAGTTGTAGAATGAGCACAAGCTATCCGTACACAATTGACCGGTAATTTATCATCACAAGCCGTCTCAAGCTGAATGGTCTCTGTACCTTGTTTAACTTTTATTTGAGTACCCGAGTTCACATTCAGACTTTGTAAGGTTGATTGTGACATCCATGCCTTGGGTGGCAAAGCATCATGCGTTAATTGTAAAGATTCTGCCCGACGAACGATAGGATCGGCTTGATAAATAGGAACTTCCCCAATGCGTTGCAACCCCTTATTCTCTACCATGCCAACATCAATGTCCGTATACTTTAATATATTGCCCAGATACTGTTGGAGTTTCGTTCCTTCAGGAAAAATCTCAGCGCGGATTTGCTCAGGAGTTTCATATTCAAATCGCTCAAGCCCCAGCAAATTAGCTAATACCCTTAGCACTTTCCAAGCAGGTCTCGCATCTCCCAATGGTGCTACGACCCCATTAAAACTCTGCGTAATTCCTTCAGTATTCACATAGGTTCCAGAAGTCTCAGAAAAGGGCGCGATTGGTAATAACACATCGGCATACTCAGGTGCATGACCTTTATAAGCAGTCAACGATATGACAAACTCACTCGACTGAACTGCTTGTACTGCTTTCTGTGAATTATGACAATCATATTCTGGTTCAGTATTCAGCAGAAGCAAAGCTTCACATTTATCTTGTTCAGATTGGTCAGTATCTATTTGTAGCATCTGTCCGGCATTCAATCCCTTAACCTTTAACGTGCTAGCATTCGAGCAAACTGATAGTGCAGAAGAATCTGGAATGGCACCTACCCAATAGGCACCAACACTATTCGCTGCTTCTCCCAAAATGCCAAAACTCGCTCCGGTAACATCAGCAATCCAGTTCGCTAACATTTGAAGCCCAGAGTAATCAGGATGATGTTGTGAAATATTTCCCAGGTAGATCGCAGCAGGTGCGTGTTCTATCAGACTCGAAGCTATGGCAAATGCACCAGCAGAACTTGAAATATTGACGGAACCAATCCATCGCTGTAATTCATCACTTTGTGATACATTTCCTTTGATTTCAACAGCTGCTTTTAAAATCTCTGCCAGCGATCTCACCATTGCTGACGGCGCAGCAATGATTTTATTATTAATATTTACCAGCAAATCGTCGTCAACAGGATTAACAATATTCAATTCCATGCCGTTCTTGACAGCCTGACGCAAACGTTGTGCCAGCAAAGGGTGATCTTTACGTAATGTGCTTCCAATAATCAAGGTCGATTTCAATTGCGACATTTCCGCAATACTCGTTCCTAACCACGGTATGCCAGTTAATTGTTCATCAGCACGAAAATCAGATTGACGCAGACGGTGATCGATATTCCCGCTTCCCATTGCGCGCATGAGTTTTTGTAGTAAATACAATTCCTCACAAGTGCTATGGGCGGACCCCAAAGCACCAATTTTGTTTGCGCCATATTTTTGCTTGATAGCTTGCAATGCATTGGCTGTGAACTCAAGTGCATCTTGCCATTCACATTCTACCCATTGTCCATCTCGCTTAATCATGGGCCGAGTCAGCCGATCTTCGGAATTCAAACCTTCATATGAAAATCGATCCTTATCTGATAACCAGCACTCATTAATCGCTTCATTATCACGGGGCAGTACTCGCATCACCCGATTTTGCTTGACCTGAACTACCAAGTTTGACCCTAGACCACAATGCGGACTGATCGATTTTCTGCGCGATAATTCCCAAGTACGAGCAGAGTAACGGAATGGCTTACTTACCAGCGCACCAACTGGACATAAATCTATGACATTGCCTGACAATTCTGAATCGACTGTTTTTCCGACAAAAGCGAGTATTTCTGAATGTTCACCACGCCCCACCATGCCCAATTCCATGATTCCAGCGATTTCCTGGCCAAAACGCACACACCGTGTGCAATGGATGCATCGTGTCATATCCGTTGAGATCAGGGGTCCCAAATTCTTATTGACAACTACACGCTTTGCTTCCGTATAACGGGATCCACTTGCACCATAACCAACTGCCAAATCTTGCAATTGACACTCACCGCCTTGATCACAAATGGGACAGTCCAGTGGATGATTGATTAGAAGAAACTCCATCACACCTTTCTGTGCCGTCACAGCTTGTTGGGAATGCGTATAAACTTTCATCCCATCCATTACCGGTGTTGCGCAAG
This sequence comes from Nitrosomonas sp., assembly GCA_017879645.1. Lineage (GTDB taxonomy): Bacteria > Pseudomonadota > Gammaproteobacteria > Burkholderiales > Nitrosomonadaceae > Nitrosomonas. Next base: position 9,369 of record JAAEXZ010000012.1, on the reverse strand, counting down.
CAGGCAAAGGCTTTGGTGCTTTTTCGACCTGCACCAAGCACATACGGCAATTTGCTGCAATCGATAGTTTTTTGTGATAACAAAAGTGCGGTATATATATACCAATCTGCTTTGCGCCATCCATGATGGTGCTACCCTTTGGAACAGATACTTGCTTACCGTCGATTTCTATGTTGACCATCGGCTAAAATTCTTGGATTAATTACGAACTATTTAATGGATTATTCCTGCTGTTTCAGCAGTCAAACCAAACATTTCTTGTGTTCAATGTGATAAACAAATTCTTCACGAAAATGTTGAATCATCGCGCGAACCGGCATGGCAGCCGCATCACCCAAGGCACAAATTGTACGTCCCTGAATGTTATTTGCAATATTATCTAACAAATCGAGATCTTCCTGTTTTCCCTTTCCATGCTCAATTCGGTTGACAATGCGATACAACCATCCGGTACCTTCGCGGCAAGGCGTGCATTGTCCGCAGGATTCTTCGAAGTAGAAATAGGATAAACGTTCAAGAGCTCTGACCATACATGTTGTTTCGTCCATAATGATCACCGCACCGGAACCTAGCATAGAACCTGCTTTGGCTATGGAATCATAATCCATGTCAGTCTGCATCATAATTTCACCAGGCAGAACAGGCATCGACGAACCGCCGGGAATACAGCCTTTTAATTTGCGCCCACCACGCATTCCGCCAGCCAGATCAAGTAACTCTGAAAATGGTGTACCGAGTGGTATTTCGTAATTTCCTGGTTTGTTCACATGACCTGATACAGAAAAAATCTTAGTCCCACCGTTGTTTGGTTTTCCCAGTTGAAGATATTTTTCGCCGCCATGTCGAATAATCCAAGGCACAGATGAAAAGGTTTCGGTATTATTAATTGTCGTTGGCTTACCATAGAGACCAAAATTTGCCGGGAAGGGAGGCTTAAAACGCGGTTGTCCTTTTTTTCCTTCAATTGACTCAAGTAAAGCAGTTTCCTCACCACAAATGTAGGCACCGTAACCATGGTGATTATAGAGCTGGAAATCAAACGAAGAACCTAATATGTTATTTCCAAGATAGCCAGCCGCTCGAGCTTCGTCGACAGCCTCTTCCATTCGCTCATAAGTTTCCCATATTTCACCATGAATATAGTTGTATCCAACTTTAACTCCCATCGCATAGGCAGCAATAATCATACCTTCAATCAACAAATGCGGATTGAATCTCATGATGTCGCGATCTTTGAATGTTCCAGGTTCTCCCTCATCCGAATTACAGACAATATATTTATCCCCATCATACCCCTTGGGCATAAAACTCCATTTCAATCCAGTAGGAAAGCCAGCACCTCCACGACCACGCAGTGCAGATTTTTTTACTTCTTCGATCACCTCTTCGGGTTTGATTTTTTTTGCAAGAATCTTCCTTAAGGCAGCGTAACCTTCGCGCTTCTCATAACTTTTTAAACGCCAGTTGTTGACATCCGAGGGATCAACCCCATTCATTAGAGTTTGAGGATATTGATTCATTTATTTCAGCTCCTCCAACAACTTGTCGATCATTTCGTTGGACATGAAACTGCACATACGTTTATTGTTAACTAGAAATACTGGAGCGTCACCACATGCTCCAAAACACTCCCCTTCCTTGAGGGTTATCTTGCCATCTGTAGTAGTTTGATTGAATTCGATTCCCAATTTCTTTTTCAAATATGCCGCGCTCTCATTGCTGCCTGATAAGGCACAAGGCAAATTAGTACAGACCGTAATCTTGTACTTGCCGACTGGCTCAAGGTTATACATATTATAAAAAGTCGCAACCTCGTAGACTGCGATTGCCGGCATACTCAGATAGGTTGCAATAAAATCAATTGTCTCATTGGATAACCAACCCTTTTCCTCTTGCGCGATGGCAAGCGCCGACATCACAGCCGACTGCTTTCTATCTTCGGGATACTTTGTGATCTCGTGATCTATTCTTTTAAGAGATTCAGTGCTTAACATCTTGTTATCTATCAATTTCACCAAATACAATATCTTGCGTACCAATGATCGCCACCACATCTGCAATCATATGCCCTCTCGACATCTCGTCCAATGCAGCCAGATGAGCAAAACCTGGTGCACGAATTTTCATTCGATAGGGCTTATTGGCACCATTTGATACCAAATAAATACCAAATTCCCCTTTGGGATGTTCAACTGCTGCGTAAGTCTCTCCTGGTGGCACATGAAATCCCTCTGTGAACAATTTGAAATGATGAATCATCTCTTCCATGTTTTGTTTCATATTTACCCGAGAAGGTGGAGCTACCTTATGATTATCGGTAATCACAGATCCAGGATTTTTTCGCAACCATTCCACACATTGCTTGATAATACGATTAGACTGACGGAATTCCTCTATTCGCACCAGATAGCGATCATAACAATCACCGTTCACACCGATGGGTATATCAAAATCAATCTGATCGTACACTTCATAGGGCTGTTTTTTTCTTAAATCCCATTCCACTCCTGATCCACGCAACATCGGCCCTGTGAATCCCAATGCCAATGCACGTTCTGGAGACACCACACCAATATTAACTAAGCGCTGTTTCCAGATTCGATTATCTGTCAACAGTGTTTCGTATTCATCCACATAGGTAGGGAAACGATTTGTAAAATCTTCTATAAAATCAAGCAAAGTTCCTTCGCGATTAGCATTACGTATTCGAGTTTCTTTTTCGCTATGAATTTTTGATGATTGATATTTGGGCATACTATCGGGGAGATCTCTGTAAACTCCACCTGGTCTATAATAAGCCGCATGCATACGCGCACCCGAAACTGCCTCGTAGCAATCCATGAGATCTTCTCGTTCACGAAAAGCATACAGGAACATCGTCATGGCACCCACATCTAGAGCATGCGCACCGATCCACAACAAGTGATTCAATATCCTTGTAATTTCGTCGAACATGACACGGATGTATTGCGCCCTAAGCGGCACATCGACACCCATTAATCTTTCAATTGCCATGACATAGGCATGTTCGTTAACCATCATGGACACATAATCTAAACGATCCATGTATGGAACTGACTGGAGATAAGTTTTATTCTCGGCTAGTTTCTCTGTAGCACGATGCAACAACCCAATATGCGGGTCTGCACGTCGCACAACCTCTCCATCCAATTCCAGTACCAATCTCAACACACCATGCGCAGCAGGGTGTTGAGGTCCAAAATTCATGGTGTAATTACGTATCTCAGCCATAGCTAACTTCTGACATTATTTTTATTTAGATTTCCGTCAATCTTTTAATTGACTCATTGAAATCCAGCATCACCGTAAAATTCCTCGCGTATAACATGCGGTGTGATTTCTCTGGGTTCGATTGTTACTGGTTGATACACGACACGCTTCTGATCAGCATCATAACGCATCTCTACATAACCGGTAATGGGAAAGTCTTTTCGAAATGGACTACCAATAAATCCATAATCTGTCAGTATGCGTCGTAAATCTGGATGATCAGTAAATACAATTCCATACAAATCAAATGCTTCACGTTCAAACCAATTTGCAACTGGCCAAATATCCGTGACAGACTCCACCACCGGCAACTCATCGTCCTCAGCTATCACGCGTAATCGTAATCGTTGATTGAGAGCTACCGAAAGTAAATGATAAATAACGGCAAAACGCTTATTCTGTAACTGATTTAGTTCAGATAAATTTTCACCGTAAGTCAAGTAATCAATACCACACAAATCTATTAATGTATCAAATTGCAACAATAAGTCATTATGCAGAATTTCGCTTACTTCCCGCACGTGATTTGCAAGAATTGTAATGGTTACTTCATCGAGATTGGTTTGAATATTGACAATCTTATTTGACAAAATTCGTTGCAAAACTTCAGCCAATACCTCTTTGTTATCTGTGCTAGTCATGCTAATTCAACGGGCAATTGTATTCGTTCGATTGATTTTATTCTGCAGCTGGATTATTCCATACAGTAATGCTTCAGCAGTGGGTGGACAACCCGGTACGTAGATATCGACCGGCACAATCCTGTCACAACCACGCACCACTGAATATGAATAGTGGTAATATCCTCCGCCATTCGCACAAGATCCCATGGAAATCACCCAGCGAGGTTCAGCCATCTGATCATAAACCTTGCGTAAGGCTGGAGCCATCTTGTTGCAAAGCGTACCTGCCACGATCATAACATCAGATTGTCTTGGACTAGGACGAAACACAATACCAAAACGATCAAGATCATAACGCGATGCACCAGTTTCCATCATCTCAACGGCACAACATGCCAAGCCAAATGTCATCGGCCACATTGAACCGGTTCGTCCCCAGTTTATTACTGAATCGAGTGTTGTCGTTATAAAGCCCTTATCCAGAGCGCCTTCGATGCTCATGTTATACTAATCCCACTCTAAAGCCCCTTTCATCCATTCATAAATAAAACCCACAATCAGGATGCTTAGGAAAATCATCATTGCAACAAACCCATACAACCCTATTTCATCGAGAACAATTGCCCACGGAAAAAGAAATGCAATCTCCAGATCAAATAAAATAAACAAGATTGCCACTAAGTAATAACGCACATCGAACTTCATGCGCGCATCTTCAAAGGCTTCAAAGCCACACTCGTATGGCGACAACTTCTCACTATCCGGTCGATTAGGAGCCAACAACCAGCCCCCCAATATACATGCCGCACCAACCAAGAAGCCTATAATTAGAAACAACAATATTGGAAAATAATTTTCAAGCATTTTAATAATCGCAATAATTTCTCTGGTGCCGACGGCGAGACTCGAACTCGCACAGCTTACGCCACTGCCCCCTCAAGACAGCGTGTCTACCAATTCCACCACGTCGGCATTTACCTTGCGTTTTCGATTAGTACTTCACGCTAAATATCTATCTCTTCTTAAGAGATCAATCAGGAATTTGATTGACTTTTGAGCCCTCAGACTCATCCACAGTGCTTTTTCCGTTTTCGTTTAAACTTTTATTCTTTTTATCTTCTGGAGCATTGCCTTCTACATTTTCCATTCGGTCCATGACACTACCCATCACACTTGAATCTTTCGGTTGATTTGACGACAGATAAGTTAATCCCATACTAGTAGCAAAAAAAAGTGCTGCCGTGATGCTGGTCGCCCTACTCAGGAAGTTTGCCGAACCACTCGCACCAAAAAGACTACCTGCCGAACCACTACCAAACGCAGCCCCCATGTCTGCACCTTTGCCATGCTGCAACAACACCAAGATTATAAGCACAACTGCAAACAAAACATGCGCAGTCCAAACAAAAATTTCCAATTAAAACTCCAGTTTAATTATTCAATGCGCGACAAATGCTTGCGAATTCACTTGCAACCAGTGATGCTCCGCCAATTAAGCCACCATCAATGTCAGTCATGGCGAATAACTCCGATGCATTGCTTGCTTTAACACTTCCACCATACAAGATAACTAACTCACCTGCGATCTTGTGATTCTTTTCCGCCATGCCCTTACGAATAAACGCATGCACTTCTTGAGCTTGTTGCGGCGAGGCTGTCTTTCCCGTTCCAATTGCCCAAACCGGTTCATATGCAACTACTGACTTATCAAAAGTATCAATTCCCGCTAACTCGATCACTACCGATAACTGTTCATCGATTATTTTTTCTGCGAGACCAGCTTCCCTTTGCTCCAGCGTCTCTCCAACACATAATATTGGAATTAACCCGGCATTCTGGGCCGCAACATATTTTTCTGCAACAATTTGATTTGTTTCACCAAAAATAGACCTTCGCTCCGAATGTCCAATAATCACGTATTTGCAACCAAAATCGTTAAGCATGTTTGCCGAAACCTCACCTGTATATGCGCCTTTATCAAACTGGCTTAAATTTTGAGCCCCCCAGGATATATTAGTTTCTCGCAAGCTCCCCTGCATGGAATACAAATATGGAAAAGGCACACATACGGCAAATTGTGCATCTTTCAATTCAGTCAGATCAGTAACTAGCGCATCAATCAGCTGTTTATTTTCATTCAAATTACCGTGCATTTTCCAGTTACCAACAACCAACTTTTTACGCATATTACTTCCAGTCCCAATTCCTAAAAAGGGTCGATGCTACCCTCGATTATTTGTTCCGTCAATTGCGGTTCTTAAATGCGAAGTATCTCACATTATGGCAGCCGATGCGAATCCAATTATGCCAGCCCGCTTTAACCAAAACGCCCGGTAATATAATCTTCCGTCTGTTTATTTTTCGGCTTGATGAAAATAGTATCGGTTACATTAAATTCAATTAATTCACCTAAATACATGTACGCAGTGTAATCCGACACTCTAGCGGCTTGCTGCATGTTATGCGTCACAATCAAAATGGTCACCTTGCTTTTTAAATCGGTGATCAATTCCTCGATACTGGCGGTAGCGATTGGATCCAATGCTGAGGTCGGTTCATCAAATAACAATATTTCCGGATCGGTCGCCAAGGCTCGCGCAATACATAACCTTTGCTGTTGACCGCCCGAGAGATTAAAGGCCAAGTCATGTTGACGATCCTTAACCTCCTCCCAAAGTGCCGAATTCCGTAAGGCTTCCTCAACACGTTCATCCAGAATGGCTCGCTGCTTGATACCTCTTACCCGCAAACCATATGCAACATTTTCATATATTGATTTAGGAAAAGGATTAGGCTTTTGAAATACCATGCTTATCCGCATACGTACTTCGATTGGATCAACATTGGGCGCAAGAATGTTAACGTCATCAGGATGTAGAATGATTTCACCCTGATAGTTGTTGCCAGGATACAGATCATGCATACGATTGAAGCATCTCAAGAAGGTCGATTTACCACAACCAGAAGGACCAATTAGTGCTGTAATCTTTTTGTCATGCAGAACCATATTGATATTTTTAAGAGCATTAAACTGCCCATAATAAAAATTGAGGTTTTTGACTTCAGATTTGTACTGCATTACATCCATGGTTTTCTCTTGATTTGTCTGCATGTTCTACCACTTGATATTTTTCCGCATACGATAGCGTAAGTAGATGGCCAGTCCATTCATGGCTAGCGTCATCACAACCAAAACCAATCCAGCTGCAGCCGCATTGAGCTGAAAAGCTTCTTCCGGACGCGAAACCCAATTAAACATTTGAATCGGCATTACAGTGAATGGAGCCGATAGCCACTCGAATGAGACAAATGGAAATTCACTTTCGATTGGAGACGGTGGTAGAAAAGCTATGAAGGTTAAAGCACCAATTGTGATAATGGGAGCAGTTTCTCCGATGGCCCGTGCAAGCCCTATTATGATCCCCGTCAATATGCCTGCAGATGAGTAGGGCAGCAGATGATCTGATACTGTTTGCCACTTGGTCGCCCCCAGTGCATAGGCTCCTTCACGTATTGCTACAGGAATCGAGCGGATTGCCTCTCGTGTCGCAACTATCACTACAGGCAGTATCAATAACGCAAGCGCTAACCCTGCGGCTAGTATGCTTTGCCCAAACCCCAATTGATAGACAAACATACCCAACGCCAATAAGCCATAAATAATCGAAGGCACACCGGCTAGATTTGTGACATTGATTTCAATGATCTCTGTGAGCCAGTTTTTAGGCGCATACTCTTCCAGATAAACTCCCGCAGCCACTCCAAGTGGCACTGCAGAAAATGCAGTTACTAACATGACCAGTGTTGTCCCAACCCACGCCGAAAGAATACCGGCCGATTCTGCTCGACGCGAGGGAAAAGATGTAAAAAAATCCCACGTTAATCGTGGCGCCCCATCTAGCACCATGTGTGCAAATAGCGCAATAAATGTCAAAACAGCAATCATCAAAGCTAAAATGCCAGAAATCATGAATATCAAGTCCCAGCATTTATGAACACTGATAATTTTTCTTATCTCTTGTAAATTATTTATATTGTTCATTGCGAAATTACCGGCACATAACAACAGGTTGATTTCTGATCAAAATTCATAATTTGAAGGCTGATTGAGATTCTCTGGATTTAGTAGATCTCACGATACCGTTTGCGTAGAATGTGGCCGATGATGTTGAATACCAATGTCAATAACAGCAAAGTCAATCCTGCTGCAAAAATAGTCTGATATCCGATACTTCCATGTGGTAAATCTCCCAAACTGACCTGCACAATATAGGCCGTAATCGTTGCAGCTGGCTCCATCGGATTCCATGTCAGATTGGGCTGCATACCAGCCGCAATCGCCACCACCATAGTTTCTCCGACTGCGCGCGATATGCCTAGAATATATGCTGCCGCAATACCTGAGAATGCCGCGGGCATCACCACACGCAATGCAGTTTGCAGACGTGTTGCGCCCATCGCATACGATCCTTCTCGTAGATTCATGGGTACTGCACGCATAGCGTCTTCCGTCATCGAGCTTACATACGGAATAATCATTATTCCCATCACCAGACCTGCTGATAACAAACTAAATCCTGGCAATTCTGGCAAAACCGATTGCAACAACGGTGTGATGAACAGTAAAGCAAAGTAACCGTATACTACGGTTGGAATTCCACCTAACAACTCTAAAAACGGTTTTGCAATCTCTCGTACTGCAAAGGGTGCAAATTCTGATAAATAAATCGCAATGATAGTGCCAAGAGGAAGCGCAACAACTAACGCAATTAATGAACTAACAACAGTTCCAGAAATTAGAGGAAGAATGCCGTAATGTGCATTGTCAAATAATGGCGTCCATTCTGTATCTGTCAAAAAATCCCAAATGGACACATGCTGAAAAAAAACGATTGATTCTCTTACAAGCATAACCACAATTGCCAACATGATAGCAACCGATAGCACCGCTGATGCAAACAACATAGCTTCTATGCACTTTTCACGCACGCGCCGGCGCATACTAAAACCAAGCTTGCCAGCATAAGCAGTTCTTTTACGTGACTCTTCTGTCACCACGAGAGCCCTTCTATCAATTTATAAACGCTAGTAAATGAGCTTAAATCAAGGAAAGACTGATGTTTAATTATTTACTAACTGAATTGAAACATTATTAAGTTTTTTTAGAACGTTTCTGATAGAACTCGAAGTCCATGTTCATGACTTACTCATTTCGCGCATCTTTTCAGTTTGGATTTATTTTTATAATTCTCTAGATTTGACACTGGAGATCTGAGTCCTCCAGGGGTTTGGGCAATCAACTCATCCGAGCCATCAGCCCTCAACCCTGGACTGGTGCAATGACCTATACTTACTCTTCATCCTCATCATCTTCGGTATCGGCATCACCTACTGCTGCCTCACCACCAGACGATTCCCCACCACCTTCTTCCTCATCCTCTTCCTCTTCACCTTC
>JAAEXZ010000080.1 GCA_017879645.1 Nitrosomonas sp. | reverse complement strand
GTCAGTGCGTCCGATCTGCACGGCCTGATCGACCAAGGGAGCAATCTGTTGCGGAGTATGATTCTCCGGTATGACCGTCAGATTGAAATTGCCGGTAGCCGGAACGGCTCCATCTTCACCGCCATCCGCCAATGTAAAGCCAAAACCAGCCTGAGTAGTTGCGGAGCCATCATGAGCGAAAGTTACCTTGCCATCGAGGATGTCTTGCAAGCTGAATGTGCTTGCTGCCAAACCATCGACCCTCACCAGACCATTCAGTTGCGTCTGCACCGTATAGGTCAACCCTGTGACCGTATCGTCGGGATCCACCGCCGCCAGATCATCTTGCGTGATCAGATAGATTCCGCCCGCATCGACGGTGGCCGTCAGATCACCGGCAATCACAGGTGCATCGTTGACAGCCGCGACTGTCATCGCAACAGAGATCGCGAGACTGTCTGCAAGGTCAGGGCCTATCGTATCGGACGCAACAACCGTCACCGTCTGGTCTGTCGCAGGATCATCGGAAGTATTGATGTACTGCACGGACCGGAGCACGGACTCCCAGGTGGCATCCGACACATCACCGCTACCACCGGTTATCGTCAGAACGCCTGTATCAATATCGAAGCTGGCGCTGTACCCTTCCGGCAGTGTCGTTGCAACCAGCGATTCCGTAGCGGAAGGATTTGCAAGGCTCACAGTTACGGTATCAACCGGATTATCAGCCGATGAGATTGTGGCCGAATCGAAAAGGATCAGACTACCCTGATTCTCGATGTATTGAATTCCTTGCGTGTGTAAATCGACTTCGATGGACATCGATAGCTCCCAGGATGAGTTAGATAAATCCGGAAAAACAACTACTCCCGGTCTTGCTGCGCTAGAACCACACTGCGTTAAGAAAAATTACTTTACAACGCAATGCATTGTTGAAAGCTACCCGAAAACCGCAACATCGCAATTTCCAGGTAGCTACCTCCCCTAACCTTAAATCACAACGATATCCGCATTGGTCATCGCCAGATTGATACCCAGCTTGGCGATTTGCACCGCCGCAATGGTCGGATCATTGCCGTCGGCATCATACAGCAATGCCCCGTTATTCTTGTTATAGATGATGAAATCATTGGCATCCGCTGCTGCGGTACCTATGACAAACTGATCGGCAGCCAGAACGCCTGCTGTCAGTGATGTAAAAACTGTGCTGCTGATTTCGATGGTGTCATCGATGACTGCAAAATCGGCGATCGTGTCGCTATGACCTGCCGTCGTCAAACGGAACAGATCCGCCCCCGCTCCCCCTGTCAGCTTGTTGTTACCGGTACCGCCATCGAGCGTATCGTTTCCAGCACCGCCTGTTAGAGTATCATTACCGATACCGCCATTCAAATGATTATCAAGGGCATTCCCGGTAAGCACATTCGCCAGATCGTTGCCGTTTGCGATAATTGCCACGGCACCCGTCAGGGTCAGATTTTCGACTTCGACCGGTAATGTGTAATCCACCGCGCTGTTGATTTTGTCCGTACCGGCATTGGATTGCTCGGTCACGATATCGCCACTGTGATCCACCGTGTAGGTATCGTTACCTTGCCCACCGATCAGGGTATCCGCACCAGCCGCACCGTTCAGCACATTATTGCCGCTATTGCCGGTGATGATGTTCGCCAGGGCATTTCCCGTTCCATTGATGGCTGCTGATCCCAGCAGCGTCAAATTTTCCGCATTGGCCTTCAGCGTGTAAGTTGCGGTACTCATGACCAGATCGGTACCACCGGTCAGCGTTTCCGTCACGATGTCTCCGGTATTGTCAACGATATAGGTATCGTTGCCTGCTCCACCCTTGAGCGTATCGATTCCGGCACCGCCATCGAGCACATTGTTTCTGACATTGCCGGTCAGTGCGTCGGCAAAACCGCTGCCGATCAGGTTATCGATATTGGTCAGCGTATCCAGTCCGGCACCCAGTGTATTCTGTTGCACAGCGATCGCCGCAGAAACCGTCACCGGCGCGGCAGCAAAGGCATAAGTCACCGTGTCATTGGCTGGCAATGTACCAGCCAGCACATCGTTGCCGCCGGTACTGACCAACAACTGTCCCGCGTCGAAAACCGTAACCGCCACCGTCAACGGTGCGCTCACGCTGTCACCCAGCGCATCGGTGGCAATGACGCTCAGGGCATACGTCCCCAGATCACCGAACAGCGGCGATCCTGAAATGACGCCCGTGTCCGCATCGACCTGCATCCAGGCTGGCAACGCATCGCCATTCGCCAATGTGGCGCCAAAACTCAGCGCGTCGCCTGCATCAATATCGCTAAAGGCGGCGCTGACAGTGTAGTTCCAGCCCAGCGTGTTGTATTGCACAGCCTGCGCTACCAATGGCGCCACGACAACCGGGGCGTCGTTTGCCGGCGTCAAGGCATAGCTCTGCTGTGCCTCAATACTGCCCCCTCTGCCATCGCTGACGGTGTAGCTCAGATTCACCACACCGCTGTAATTGAGTGCATGATGGATCGTCCACGTGCCGTCGAGATTATCGGTCGCGCTGCCCCGATCCGCAGTCATCGCAGAAATACTCAAGGTATCGCCGTTGCTGTCGGTAAAACCTTGCAGCAGATCCGCTGCATTGACGGTGTAATCCACATCCTCGGTACCGTCGGTCAGCGTCGCGGTGGCATTGCCTGTCGGCGCATTATTCACCACAAAACTGAAGGTACCCGAAACCGGCACAACACCATCTTCTCCACCATCCGCTAAGGTAAATTCAAAACCGGCATCGGTGGTAATGGAACCATCGTGCACAAAACTGACCTTGCCATCGACCACATCCTTGGCAGTAAAGCTCGATTCCACATTCCCATTGACCCGTACGACACCATTCAGCAACGCATCAACGGTGTAGGTCAACCCCGCACTGGAATCATCCGGATCCGCTTCGCCTAGATCGGCTGTGGTCAGTACATAGGTTCCTCCACTTGAAACATTGGCAGACAAATCACCCGCAATCACCGGCGCATCGTTGACTACCGTGATGGTGATCGTATCGGTGACAGCAGTACTGGACGATGTTTGTCCACCCAGGGTATCGGCTGCCGAGACTTTCACCGTGCGCGTGATAAGTGGCGCATTCGAAGTGTTGTTATATACGATGGATTGCAGCACCGCCTGCCAGTTGGCATCCGAAATCACTCCGCTGCCACTGTTGATGGTCAGTACCCCTGCTGCATAACTGGCGGTGTACCCCGCGGGCAAGAATGTCGCCGCCAGCGATTCTGCAGACGAAGGATTGCTCAATATCGCCTTCACCGTATCCGGCACACTGTTGCCACTCGACACTATCGTGGCCGAGCCAAAAAGAATCAGATCCCCCTGATTTTCCGTATAACTGCCGGTCGTACCGGATCCTGCACCGGCACCGTTCAAATCCACCACAATTGCCATGATCGTCTATCCTCTTATGTGTTTGAGACCCTCATGCGCATTGGCACGAGAGTCTGCCGTGACCCGCTATTTTACGAGCCAAACAACATCCTAGTAAACTGAACTGCCACACCATATCCTTCGTCTTGCTTGTCTGCACGGATCACCTTACCTTCGCACTGCACGACCGATTCCTTGCCGAGCTTAATCGTCATGTGCACGGTTTCGTTCTTTTTCATGCTGCCAGGCACCGTAAAATAAATCCCGGTAGAGCTGATGTCTCTGGACCAGCCCCTTTCTTCTTCTGTAATGACGAGGCAGCGCAAATCGAAACGCTCGCTCGTCCGTTTTTCATAAAAAATTGCCATACCCATCAATACCGTATAAATCGCATTACCCCAAGTGAAACTCACTAGCTTTCTTGGAGTGCATCGTAATGGGATAGTGCATAAATGGATAGTTATCAGGTGATAGTTTTCCGAACTAACATTACTCAACATTTGAGTGTTAACAGATATAACTTTTAACATTAACAAGTATTAATAATTCTTTAACAATGCATTGATACATCGTTACTTTCATTTATCAGAAGAGGATGACCAACATCCGACTCCAAATTCCCGGCGATAAAAAAACCACTGGAACAAACTGCGTTCCAGTGGTTTCGATAAACAACGAGCGATTAACTCGTCACACCCGCACTTACCTTGGACTGACTGCAATCACCCGTGTGTTGTTGGACTGCTTCGGATCGTTTGCAAACCCGTTAAAGTTTACAAAGCCCGATAAATTATAGGATCCAGCCAATCTAGGAATCAGATTGACCGTCACCGTTCTCGATGCACTCGCAGCGAGCGTTCCCATGGTACAAGTCAGCGTACCACCGTTAGCTCCCGCAGCAACACCACTACAAGCCGATCCTGCACCTGCACTGGCCGAGCTGAACTGGAACTGGCTCGGTATCGTCAGGCTGAACGACACGCCGTTTGCTGCTCCACTACCGTTACGAATATCGTAAGTCAGTGACATCGCTGCGTTGACTGCTCTTCCGCTCGATGAACCCGATTTGATCTGCAGATCGGTTGCAGGATCGGCTGGTGGTGGTGGTGGTGCCAGAGCTGTCGACACGTTCCGGTTATTGTCGACTGGATTGGCATCTGTCAGCGCCACATCACCGGTCTGTTCAACGCGGTATGCCGTGGCTATTGCATTGATCGTCAACTGCTGCGTGATGCCAAACAGGTTCAGATCGATCAGCACAGCCTGTGCGCCCACATCCAGCGTACCCAGATCGCAGGTCATCGTCGAAGCAACGATATTGCACGATCCGGTCGAGATGGTATGCGTTTCCGAACCGAAAGCACCTGTTGGCACGCTGATCACTACTTTCGCATCCGGAATCGGGAAGGCGCCGTTATTGGTGACTTCCACATGATACGTACCACTCGTACCCGCTTGTACTTGCGCTGGACCAGTCAATGTCATGGCCAGATCGAGCAGATTGACGCTGCTCACAGGTGTAGTCACGCTGGTCGTTGCTGGTGCGCTAGCGCCTTTGGCATTGTTTGCCACGAGCTGGAAGTTGTAGGTAGAACCTGCAACCAGGCCGCTTACCGTGGTACCGAGCTTGTTGGCTGGAATATGAATATCCGCACCACCGTTATAGCTCAGGGTATAGCTCAGAACCGGGCTGCCGCCATCTGAAGCTGGAGCCGACCAGGTCAATGCAGCAGCCGTGGTACCGACAATGGTATTGGTGAAGGCCGGGGCATCCGCAACGGTTGCACCTTGTGGTGTTACTTCATTCGTGTCGTTCGACGCACCACTGTTACCATCCGCACTGTTGGCATTCACGTTGAACTTGTACGTGGTACCGTTTGCCAGTCCTGTCACCGTCAACGTCGTTGGTGCTGGGCTGGTATGCGCAGTTTCTCGTGGTGTACCGGTTTCGGTATAAGAAAAGAGCAGGTTACCATTGGTATCCACTGACTGTTTAAACAGAGGATTGCCTTCAGCATCTGCTCTTTGAATAAACACTGGGTTACCTTGGCCATCCACTCTTAACGCGAATTGAAGATTACCACTGCCATCTGTAGCCTGAATCATTATCACATTGCCAGCAGCATCTTTTTCCTCTGTATACACCAGAGCACCAGTTTCATCCGTTTTTTGGACCATGACTGGAAATCCGTTTTCATCGAAAACTAGATTTCCTTCGGCATCAACTTGCTGAATCATGACTGGTATCATTTTAGGCACCATCACAGGATCCAGTGGCTGGTACATATCTGGCTCCATAACCGGATCTTTTTTGAGGACATGCACCGTGTAATGCGTGGTCGGTTTCGTACCTTGCGCACCAGGCGTCCAGTTCACCACGGCACTGCTATCTTTACCCACGGCTGCGGCATTGGTGGGTTCGTGCGGTGGCACTGGGGTAACCGGTGCCGGGCTGATCTTGAACAGCCGGCCGATTGGCGAACCACCCGCACCAGGATCATCTGCCACATATACGATCGGATCATCGCCACTGCTGGTATCCACAGTAATGCTCGGTGGATTCGACATGATGGTTGGTGTCCAGTTGGCGATCACAACCGGCGATTCACCATTAGGATTGTTGATCCGACCCACCTTGTTGATGTCTGCTACGAAAAGCGTCGTGCCATTCGGTGTCTTGCCTTTCTGGTTACTGGCAATACCGCCCGGAAGCAGAGCTACCTCAGTAAAGACATCTTCGGTACTGCAACTGGGTTGAGTGGCTGTCGAGCACTTGGTTGCATCCACAGCGCTGACTTTCCAAGGACCAGTGTCGCCCAGTCCATATAGTGCCGTACCAACCCAGGCCACGCCATAATTGCGGCGACCGTTGGATGCCATGTTCACGAAGTTGCCGCAGGGTACGTTGGCATTGCTAGGACCATTGATTCTCATGACATTGCCATTTTTCAGGAAAGTCAAATACAGATTACCGTCCGGCCCCAGCGCCATGGCGGATGGACGAGATGATGTCATACCGCAACTGCTGGGATCGCCGAGCCGGACAAAGGTGGCTCCGATCGCCCCACGACCGGCATCACCCGCTGGATTGAATGTTCTGCGCACCAAGCCCAGATTGGTCTTGTTCGCCACTTCATCGGCAATGTACACCAGCTTCAGGGCATCATCGTAAACCGTGGCACCACCGGGTAGTGGTGCGCAGGTCGCCAGATTCAGCGCGAATACCGGATTGTTCGGTGTATCCAGATGCGGATCGACACGGCATACCCCGTTCACGTGATCCGGAATCCACAGATGCCGTACTTTTTGATTCGCACCTTGCGCATTCACGAATGTCGCCGTGCCTTCAGCGATAAAACCATTATGCGGAGCAGTAAAACCGGTTGGTCCTATGGTGGTGACAATCGGATCAGCAGCCTGAACCGACCCCACACCCAGCCCAACGGCCAGTAAAGCCGGAGCAATCCACTTGCCCCAGCGGGAAACGATACCTGGATGGCCGCATTTCCCGTGCACATATTTATTTTTGTTTAAACTCACAATAATCCCCTCTTTGAAGCACATTGATTAGCGGTACATAAAGGAGTAAAAAAACCGCCATTCAATGTGCTTGTTGTTTAAATTGCCATTACCGCGCACTTCCTGGTAATGGTCGCTCTTGCTAGCTTACTTTCGTCGCCGCTTGCAGCTTTGCCCCGTGCACTGGCCTTGCTCCGCTCGGTTCCATCCAGTAAAAATACTGAGCCATGGCTTTCGGGTTGGCCAAAGCCGGACACGTCCCCCATCGCTCCAATGCTTCGATACCGTATTTCACGGTACCGATGTGCTCCGTTTTATTCTTATCCCTGGCAGGATCGGAATAATAAAAACCCAGTTTTCTGCGTAATAATTCAATATCGTCCTTGGTACCCGTCAAAAACTTCCAGCCCGGACCGGCTTCAAAGGTCTCGGCGTAGGCTTTCAGCATGGTCAGGGTGTCGTGTTCCGGTTCCAGCGTGATCGAGTACATGAAAATATCACGTCCAACCCGGCCGCCAAACTCGTTCTCCAGTCGTTTCAGATTGGCTGTCATGCCCGGGCAGATATCGCCGCAACGGGCATACATGAAGTTGATGAAAACCGCCTTATCCTTGATCAGATCGTCGTAGAAACGCACTTGCTCACCTTCATGCGTGAGCAGTGTCATGTTCGGAAAACGGTCTCTGCGGCGTTGGTCGATTGCATTTTGTGGCTTGACTACCAATTCACTGACCGATGGTGAAGCGGCCAGCACAGCCGCTCCAAAACTGAACGTAGCCAATCCTGCGGAAGCACCAGCCACACTTTTGATAAATTCTCTTTTGTTCATGGAAATAGTCTCCTGTGTATGGGCTGAATTACTTACCGGCATTCGGATCAGTCGATGGCACGACCTTGAAACGCACCATCATGGCGTGATCTTCGTGTACCACGTTATGGCAATGCATCGGATAGTCGCCATACCAATCCCTGAACTGCATGTACAACTTGACTTCACCGGAATTATTGGTATTCCACGCTGCTTGACCGATACGCACCACGTCCTTACGCGACATGTCCTCGATATTCCTCTTGGCAGGACTGCCATCGCGGCTGATCACTTGGAATTCCTCAAAGTGAATGTGGATCGGATGTGCCCAACCGCCACCGGATTTCAGCGTCCACTCTTCCGCCGTTCCCTCGACTGGATAGGCGCTGACTACATTAGGATCAAACAGTTTTCCATTCACCGCCCAGGCACCGTTCAGACTGTCAAAACTGAACGTGCGCTTACGTATGGTAGGGTTCTTGGATGGCGTAGGCATCGGTACCATGGTTTGGTTTTGCAGTGTGGTCATGGTTGCGCTATCGTCTTGCACCGCTTCATCGGTCACAATGATTTTGAGCAGTCTGGTTTTGTCACCCGATGCCAAAATCTTGCCCGTTGGTCCCTGACCGTTTCTTTGCTCCAGACGGTTTTCCAGATAAATTTCCGTACCCGGTGCAAATTGACTGAAATCCACGATCACATCGGCACGTTCTGCCACACCCAGGCGTATGCTGGGCACAATCTGCGCTTTGGGTAGCAAATTGCCGCAGTTGGCAATGCGCGTGAAACTGTTGCCGTTACTCCAGAACAATTGAATGAAACGCGACGGCCCACCGTTCAGGAAACGCAGACGATACTTACGGCGTTTAACATAGAGCTTGGGCTTGATCTTGAAATTCACCGTTTGCTGATCACCCAGAAAACCCTCGGTCATGAACGGATCCCAGAACATTTGCCCGTTGGTATCGAACGACTTGTCGGTGATCAACATCGGAATGTCGTATTCACCGCTGGGCAAGCGCAGCCCTGTGGTTTCATCGTCTGTATCGAGATCGATGTCTTTACTGAACAGGGTATAAAAAGATGCCAGTCCCTTGTATACATTTTGTGCGGTAAAATCGAAGCGATGATCATGGAACCACAAGGTGCTTTGGGTTTCCTGCCAATCACCTTTACACCATAGACCATTGCGCGTGGTACCGTTTTTATGCGTGCTGGCAAAGCCGGCGCGCACGTTGGGATACCAGTGATCCCACCAGGTACCGCTGTCATAAAAGCGCGTTGGCCCGCCATCGGAAGTATGCGGATTATGCGCATTGTGCAAGTGCGGTGAAATCTGGTTAATCCCAAAACCCTGATTATCGCCATTGCCATGCCCTTTATTCGTTGGCAAACCGTTGTGCATACGCATGACGACAGGTTCTCCGTATTGTGCCTTGATGCGCAATACACCTATTGCGTCGCTGTTCAGATCGACATAAGTCCACACTTTGGAATTGAAATTAGGATATTCGAGAGCAGAGTAAAAATTCCAATCCACCTCTTTGGCCATTAACTCATAACGGGCCGTGATACCTGCATTACCCCCAAATTCATCCCAGCGCTGATGCGGTTCCACACGCGCCTCTTTAAAATCGCAATAGTCATCCATACCCGGATTCCAGCGATTAAAGTCACTCTTGCACCCTTCCATGTCAACTTCCGGTCCTTCGAATTCATCGACTGGAACGCACACTTTGGGTATGGGTAACAAATCGGTCCACGGTTTGGTACACCGTGGACTGATGTGAATATTGGAATCACCCGCCATTGCCAGATTCGGATAAAATGCATCGCCCGTAATCGATACCAGACCACCCGCGCTGGCTGTCAACCCCATCTTCAGCAAATCCCGGCGTGTCAGTTTGGCAGCAACAATGTCCCTGACTTCCTGCATGTATTTCTCGACCGCTCTTTCATCACGACTGGAGCTGATCGGATTCATAACTTTTTTACTCATAATTTACTTCCCCCTCTTGATTCTGCAAAAGAATTTAAGCCCTCACGGCCATGACATGAAGCCCCTCGCTTATGCCACGATTCTTACCCCTTGTTGTTTCCCAATTCATGGAAAACAATTTTTACAACTACAGCTACTACAACTACCGCTGCTGCCATACTCGCGCACGACAGTTATACGTTCAGGTTTTGTCCTCGTTCTTTATTGTTTATTATTGGATCCGGCGTTCCCCTGGCTTCAGTCCATTACACATTGCGGCATACGAAAAACAGCTTGCTGATCGCGATAAAAACCGATCCGCTGTCCCGACTTGGCCGGACGGCGGCATTAATAGGATCAAGATTGGCTTGTATGCTGGATTGGACTCGAGCGTGGACAGGTGACGTCGAGTCGTGAATGAAATGCTGATGTTGCGGAGAATTCTGGATCGAACCAGAGAGAGTTGAATGGCTTAAACAAGCCCGGCACTGGCACAGTATGAATCTATGCAGGTTTGAATCACATGAACCGATCGCCGTTAGCATATTCCCACTTCCAAGTTCGTTTATCTTCTTGTCGGTAAATAATTTCTTGATTTACAAGTCAAAGAACTACTTACTCGTGGCGGAGATTACAGAACTGCCAAAATGCTGAACAGCTAAATAATGTTAATTCCCTCGATTAACTGATGTTAACCAAGCTATTTTCTCGTTTTTTCCAGTTAATATTTTTTATAATATTCATATAGATAAATACTTTTTTTGATGTTTTTAGTCATTATTCTTTTCAGTATTCATGCTTCTTTTAACTTCGT
>JAAEXZ010000079.1 GCA_017879645.1 Nitrosomonas sp. | reverse complement strand
CAAATTCAATGAAAAATTATAAATTGCAGATAGCTTATCCGTAATATTGGTGTTGAAGCCATAAACGGTATCGCCAGTTCGAGTCGTCGTCTCTGCACCATACATGGTCTGGATCGCCATAATGTCGTTCAACATGGGGGTTTGCGGAGAATAAGTCATTCCATCCGCCCCAATCCAGTCTGCCCAGGCTACCAGACCTTCACCACTGGATTGACCAGAGCCCCAGTTGGGACCGAAATAGGACATCGCGGAAAGTACCCCACTATCTTGGTAACTTGAGGGAGTCCAGTTACCCGATCCGTTATAGTTCCCCATATGATCCAGTCCGAAGGCGTGACCAATCTCATGAACATAAGTAAGAAATGAATGTTTACCCACTTGTGGAGACATCAAATCCGCATAGGCACGATTAAACCAGACGCTGCTAACCGTCGGATAGTATGCGTGAGCATAATCGACCCCGGTAGTCGATGTTCCGAACTCAATATTCGATGCAGTCGATGTCGTGCGCTGCAAATCCGGAACGATCAAATCATCCCAGGTTTGCAGTGCCAGCTCTGCGTAGGATTGCTGTTGCGTGTTTAGTGCCTGAAATCCGGCTGCTTCCTGCGAACCATAAATACCGGCTGTAGAAGTTGGAAAAGCATAAGTAATCGTACTGATATTCCAGTGAGAACCGGAATCGAGTTGATCCAAAACTTGTTGTTTGGTCCATGATGATAGTGCCATTTTGCTCCCTCTTTAAAAAAATAGGCAGCAAAACCAAATGCAGGGTAGAACCAATTCAGAGAATCAGTACGATGCAACCCGGCCACCCTTCCAAAACTGGTTAGGGCCCTCGGCTTTGCGTCCGGAAGTTTCCTTCCGTTTGCCTTTAAATCATATTTATTTGTGTTTTAAAGCCTTCAAAATTGAATGAAAGCTTGTTTCGTCGTAGTCGGATATATTTTAGAAAAGTTTAGAAAATTTTTTTATTTATTTAAAATCAATCCATTAAATAACGGTACAAATCGATTGAAGCGAATGTTCATGACCTACAAAATCATAGAAAAATGGTCACGAAAGCAGCCAATCAATCCCGAAATCAGTAAGGATAAAGCATGTTTTTTTGATGAATTGATTCAATTCGCAACAGATTAATATGCCGCATTGCTATTTTTAGGACCATGAATCTGATGGTCCCACTATTTGAAATTAGAAATACTACCGCGGGGGATTTCAATGTTTAAAGACATGTCTGTAAAAACAGAGTTAGTGATTATCATCGGTTTTTTGTCTACTCTGTTGGTCGGAATTGGCGCATTGGGTCTGCATGGCATCAATCAAGCGAATAATGGTCTCAGAACGGTCTATCAAGACAGAACGGTACCGGCTGTTGATCTGGCTACCATCAATGACATCTGGGAGGTTGTCAGAAAAAATACCATAGCGGCCACGAGCACCAAGGATCTGCTCATTGTGAAAGCCAAACAGGATGAAACCCTGCAAACGATCAAACGCGCCGAAAAAATCTGGAAGGAGTTCATGACAACCGAATTGACGCCTCTGGAAGCGCAATTGGCCAAAGAAAAACTGGAAATACATGCTGCCTATGTCGATGCAGTCAATCGCATCTTCCAGCTGATGATCGCAGGAAATCCCGACCATGCCCTGAAAAGCCTGAGAGAGGAAGCCGAACCCCTGTTTTATCGCCTACACGAAAAAATTTACAGTATGATCACCTTACAGGGCGACGTAGCAGAACAGAAATACTTGGAGGCAGCCGATAATTATAATTTCATCTTCATGATCATGGTAGCCACGATAAGTTTTGGTGTCATTGTGGTTTGCGTCCTGGGATTCATTCTGTTTCGGGGTATCGTGAAACCATTAGACGAAGCCATAACCATAGCCAATGCCGTTGCTTCGGGAGATCTATCCACTCATATCGAATCACACTCCAGTGTCAACAGATTCGGCCGCCTCATCAATGCACTAAAAACCATGAATGAGAATCTGGTTAACTTGGTTGGCAAGGTACGTTCCGATGCTCATCAGATTGCAACGGTCGCCACGGAAATCGCATCCGGCAATTCCGATTTAAGTCAGCGTACCGAAGAGCAGGCATCCAGTCTGGAAGAAACAGCATCGTCCATGGAAGAACTGACTTCGACAGTCAAACAAAATGCAGACAATGCACGTCAGGCCAACAAACTTGCAATGGGCGCATCCGAAGTGGCGGTCAAGGGAGGCGCCGTGGTCGGTCAGGTTGTACATACCATGAGTTCGATCAATGACAGCTCGAAGAAAATTGTCGAGATCATTGGCGTCATTGACGGCATTGCATTCCAGACTAATATACTGGCGCTGAATGCGGCAGTCGAAGCCGCCCGGGCTGGGGAACAGGGCCGGGGTTTTGCCGTAGTGGCCACAGAAGTGCGAACCTTGGCTCAACGATCAGCAGCAGCAGCAAAAGAAATCAAGGAACTCATCAACGATTCTGTCATTAAAGTCGAGGAAGGAACACGACTAGTCGATGAAGCTGGCGCAACCATGGATGAAATCGTCACAGCCGTAAAACGGGTAACCGATATCATGAGTGAAATTTCCGCAGCCTCCCAGGAACAAAGCTCAGGGATCGAACAAGTCAATCAGGCCGTCACTCAAATGGATACCGTTACCCAGCAGAATGCTGCGCTAGTCGAGGAAGCATCTGCAGCAGCCGAATCCATGCAGGATCAGGCACAGGCATTAACACAGGCAGTCAGTCAGTTCAGACTGTCAAACGGCATGCAGTATGGTAATGCCGCTCCCAGCCGAAGAAGCAATCGCCCTGCCACAAAATTGCCTGACCGGGGTATAGCATCGAAAAAAGTGGAAAAAAACCATTCAGAAAGTTTCACCTCACCTCGACCCCAGTCACGAAATGTAGCCGTCAATGCTGGCAATGATTGGGAAGAGTTTTGATCGCAGCCTGACAGCACTCACCGCATTCCAAGCCAACCTGACATTGATTCGACTTCTGCCACTGTACTTACATTGATGGTTTGAATCATCATTATCATCAATCGCGCATCCCCTACTATTGCATGGGTGAATGATTTCCAGGTAACACGATATCGGAACAAATCCATTTGCCAGCTTGCCGGTCGAAGTTCCACACAACGTGAGACAGCAGCAAGCTACGAGTGACATGGCAAGAGCTTCGCTCAATCCGCTGCAACCAACAGCAGCGGCATTCATCACCAAATCAAATTACCTAAACAGGGTGGTTTGGACTCAATACAGCATACAAAAATAGCCATTGCCGATGATTTCCAGATTTTTGTGTTACGATCGCACTGAATCGTGTCAATCGACTTACTTTCATTACTTCAACACAAGCGAGATTCATCATGAAAAAAACAATGGTATTACTGTTCTTGAGCATGATTTTTGGCGGCTTGCTCTCGGCATGCTCCAGCACCCAAAAAATAACCAATTCGGCCAGAACGGCTACCGAGCAACTGTTGATAACCGAAGCCGTGTCACGCAGTTTACCGCTGCAACGCGATATTTCCTTTCCAATACCGCGTGGCGCCACCGTTAAACTGGATGTGGCCGGTTTGACTGCCGACAAGGACATCGTCAAGGCAATCGTCGCCGGATGGCTGGGTTTGCATGGCTATATCGTGCAAGACGATAATGCCAGCCACCGAATCAGCATCGTCGTTGATTCCCTGGGAACAGAATTATCCACCACCTTCTTCGGCATGCCTCCCATTCAGGCATCCCTGATTCCAGTTTCCGTTCCAGAGCTGTCGCTATTCAAAGCAGAAAACCAATCAGGGTATGCACGATTCCATTTCGATACCTTTGAATTACCTTCAGGACGTTTTCTGGCTACGTCCTCACCTTTTCTGGCCAACACGTTTTACAATGCCTATACCGTTCTACTCCTGTTCACATTCAGCAAAACCGACCTGAATTCACCACCACAGGTTGGAAAACTGGATAAGCTGATTAAATAATCAAACGATCATAATCGTACATCCCCTACCCACTTCGGGTCCGGACGTACGATTATGCTTGACACGCCTCTATCACAAAAAGCCATTACCACGGCACAATCTGTCCATCGAAAGCAACGAATTTTCCGGAATCTTCCGGTTTCAAACCAGCGATGACCTGACGCATGCCAGTCACACTCTGCTCCGCCGTAATCAATCCATTGGGTCCCCCCATATCGGTTCTGACCCATCCGGGGTGTAGCAATACTGCAATAACCTGATTCTGCTCGAGATCGATGGACAGACTTTTCATGACAGTATTGACTGCAGCTTTGCTAGAGCGGTAAATATAGCTGCCCCCGCCCCGATTGTCGGCGATGCTGCCCATTTTGCTGGTTACGGTAATGATCGTTTTCAACTGGCTTCTGCACATATGCGTGAAAAACGCTTCGGCCATTTTGAGCGGCGCCATGGTGTTGACCGCAAAAGCATGCGCCCATGCCGAATAATCCGTTGCACCAAAAGAATCAACCTGTTGAGCTGGATACACTCCAGCATTGTTGATCAACAGATCAATCGCCTGCCCCGCCAAACTATGAGCCAATTGTTCAATTTGCTGATGATTAACAACATTCAGTGCATGAATGCTGATTCGCTGCGGATGCTGTCCGGCCAAACGATTGAGCGCATCCGCTCCGGCAGGATCACGGCAGCACGCAAATACTCGCCACCCATCATCAGCATACTGTTTTGCAAATTCAAGACCAATTCCACGATTGGTTCCCGTGATTAATACTGTCTTCATGATTATTCCTCGTCACTGATCAACAGGCTGAACAATTCCTTGTAAAGTCTTATCGCTTACCGTTCACATCGACATCATTCTTTTTGAAAACATTTGAATATCGACAGACACAAGGTAAAATATTTTTTCGACATCAGCCGCCCAACTACTTGAACAATTCGAACACGCTGCGGAATACATCCAACCCTTTTTATTGAAGCACTGCCTCTGTCGCATTGCAACCTAATCATCTTATCGTAAAACTATGCTTGAAATCATCGCCACAACCGCACGCTGGTCACAATTGACCGCCAATCTGATCGTTTTTGGCAGTTGCATCTTCATTGCCATGATTGCACAACACAAAGCCGATCTTGAAAATGTGTGGATAAAATATCTGGACAAAAGCTTTCCCTGGTTGTCTGGACTGACCCTGCTGGGTCTATTTGGCATTCTGGCCACGACGACAGCCGATGCCACAAATGATACTTCCAATGCCTGGCATCTCGATGCCTGGATAGAAATGGTTCGACAGACGCAAATCGGGCAAATCTGGGTCGCCCGGGCTCTGCTGGCAGCATTGCTGCTAAGCGCCACGCTGGTCATGCAGCGTATGCCACGCCAGCGATGGCATTATGCTGCCTGCACGGTAATTGCTGCATTGCCACTGATAGCCGGAACCCTGATGAGTCATTCCAGTGCAGATGAAATGTCGGTCACCGCAGTCGCCCCTTATGCATTGCACATCCTTTTTGCCGGTATGTGGTTTGGTGCGTTGCCAGCATTTGTCCTCATTCTTTTCAATCGCCATCAAGGCAACCATCCTGATTCACTGAATGCAAGAAACGTAGCGTATCTACAAAAATTTTCTGCCATCGCTTTACCGGCCATGATCCTGCTAGCCCTAACCGGTCTGATCGTAACCGATCGTCTGGTAGATACGCAGTATTACACATTGGTATCCAGCGCTTATGGCTGGCTTTTGATCGCCAAGCTGAGCGTGCTTGCGATCATCCTCGTCATTGCCTATCAGGCACGGAACAAGTGGTTGCCGCGTCTGGCCGCTTCAAACCAGAACGTTACCGCCACTCTCCTGCATCTGCGTCAATGGATCAGAATCGAATGGATTCTGGCGCTGATACTGGCGCTATTGGCCACGATTCTTGCCAACACCTTGCCAGCGAAACACAGCATGATCGACAATTGGCCCTATCCATTCCGCTTCTCGATCGATGCGACATGGGATCAACTCAATGTTCCGGAACTGGTTTGGACTGGCGTTGCACTGTTCATTCTGGCATTGGGTATGTTCGCACTGGGACTGTACCGCAGCTGGCACGGTTTCAAAAAAACCCTGATTCCCGGACTGTTGATGCTGAGTTCACTGGCGCTGGCATTACCGCCTCTGGCCATTAAAGCTTTTCCCGAAACCTATAAAAAACCGACTGTCCCCATCGATGCGATTTCCATCGTGACCGGTGCCAACCTGTTTGCCGAGCATTGCGTCAACTGCCATGGTCCACAAGGCAAGGGAACCAAACCCGTTGCCGATCCGGATTTACGCGATCCAACTGACTTACTGACCCAGCAGCATACGGCCAGCTATACCGTCGGCAACGTCTTTCATGAGATCTCACAAGGTATTCCGGGAACCGAAATGCCCGGCTTTGCTGACAGGCTGTCGGAGGAAGACCGCTGGGACCTGATCAATTTTCTGCATGCGCTGTCGCGTGGATTTGATGCGCGACTGCTGGGAACAATGATCGTGCCGGAAACACCAGCCATTGCATCGCCTGTTTTCACTTACACGACCCAGGATGGTAGCAGTGGTAATTTGAAGGATTTTCGCCTGCAGAAAAATGTCGTATTGGTGCTCTTTTCCTGGCCGCAATCCAAACAGCGCTTTTTCCAGCTTGCAGCCTCTTACGATACCATTCGCGCCCTGGATACGGAAATACTGGCTGTACCACAGCGTGCACTGAGCAGCGACGAATTACAGCAGATTGCCGAAATCGTGCCTTTTCCGATCGTCACCGAGGGCTGGTCCGAAATCAAAAATAGTTACTGGTTTTATCGCCGCATCCGAACGGTTCCCGATCTATCTGGCAAAGGTATGCATCCGGAACATATGGAGTTCCTGACAGACCGTTTTGGTTATTTGCGCGCCCGCTGGGTGGCACAATTTGAAGGACTTGGGTGGCAAAATATCAGCACATTGACTTCGCAATTCACACAACTGAACCAGGAAAAGGAAATCATGCCGCCCCCCGGAGACCATGCGCATTGACGTCATCGTGGATTGTAGACTCTTAACGACTGTCATCGATAAAACAGTCGAATAAAATCATGCATAATCGAGAACCCAAAATCCTGTGGCTCGACTTGTGCAAGAATGAACGGCATGTGCAATGCCTACATGGATTAAAGCTGCCCGTCACGATTTGCAAACTCGATGACATCACCATCCATGATGCAAAAATGGTGTCGATCATTACCCGGAGCAAACCCCATCTCATCGGCTTTGATTGTGACTTTCCAGATCTGCCGCAATTGCAGTTCCTCAGGCAGATCCGCACTCTGTATTCGCAGATCCCCGTCATCATGCTGACAGTGCAGCATAGCGAAAGCCTTGCAGTCTGGGCATTCCGAACTGGTGTAAGAAATTACTGGGTCAAACCCTTGGAAAAAAGACTGATATTGGAAGAAATCGAGCAATTTACCCAGCAATTTAAATCAGTGACCCGGCGTCCACGAATCAATCTACTCAAGCGCTATCCGATTCCTAGAGAATTTTATTTTTTGAACAAGTCAATACCGTCACATCGCACTCTTGGCGCAATCAATTACGTGGAAACACATTTTCAGGAAAAAATCGCTGCCAAAACCGTGGCAGCATTGTGTAGCATGAGTGTTTACACTTTTAGCCGCACCTTTCATCAGGAACATCATCAGACTTTCCGTGAATATTTGACCCAACACAGGATGAAACAAGCAAGAGCGTTACTTGCCAACCCCAATATTTCAATCACGGACACAGCACAACTATGCGGCTTCGCTGACCTATCTCGATTTTCCCGATTATTTCGCCGTTACAGTGGACTGACACCCTCACAATTTCAGAAAAAGTGGACATCACATTGAGCAACAGCTAGAGAACCAATGTTGATCTCAACAAAAACTTAACAAATTAGCAAAAAACGACCTATCCATCCCCCCCCAATCGGTATAAATTGAATACATCATCGATTTGAGCGATTAATGCTCATAAACCAGAGCACAAGAATTGATTCTTAGTGCTTTTTCTCCTGTAACTGTAACAATCTCGTCACGTTTTTTTCGCAACATGTCAAACTCAAATAAGGAGATAAATCATGGCAGTCGTTAATGGAACTATTTTCAGCGACAATGGCAGTAGCGGAACGGGGTTTCCACTATTGGGTACAGCGGCAGCCGACACACTCAATGCCAACTGGTCCGCCGGCAGCGACTGGATGTTTGGCGGTGCAGGAAACGATGAATATCGCGTCAATTCCACAGGCGATGTCGTTGCCGAAGCATCAGGTAATGGGACGGATACTATTGCGTCACGTTTAGCCAGTTATACACTGGCCAGCAATTTTGAGAATCTAACCCTGGACAACACAGCCGGCTTCCTGACTGCTCTCAACGGCACGGGTAATAGTGCAAACAACGTCATTACGGGCAATAGTAACGATAATATCCTCACCGGTTTGGGTGGTAATGACACGATCATCGCTGGGCTTGGTGATGATACCCTTATCGGCGGAGCAGGCAAGGATACGATGACCGACGGAGGCGGTGCAGACGTTTATGATTTCAACGCCACCAGTGAAAGTGCCGTTGGTGTCAATCGGGATATCTGCACCGATTTTACACATAACGTCGATGAAATTAATTTGGCGACGATCGATGCAGATGTCACTGCTGCAGGAAACCAGGCATTCACGTTCATTGGTAATGTGGCTTTTACCGGTACAGCGGGTGAAGTCAGGTATTTCACCTCGGGTAGCGACATCATCATACAAGTGGAACTGGATAATGACGGCAATACCACTGCCGACATGGAAATCCAACTAACCGGTGCTGCCGTGACAGGAATCAATGCAAGTGATTTTGCACTTTAGAATTTGATGAATAAAATCCTATCGGTTACTCACAACCGATAGGATTTCAGGGCCGAGTGGCATTACCTTGGATGGTAAGACAGAAAAGGACCATGACCCAGAAAAATCAGTCGATCAAGGATGGCTTACATTCGTGTTAAAAGCAAATCGCTCAAACCCGCAGAAAGGTTTCCGAAAGCCAATCTCGCTGTTGCAAAATACATTGAATAACTTGTATAAAACCCTATTACTAGGGTATAGTTCGCACTCTGCCATTTTCGTCCAAGCAGGAGAGCGCGCAATCTATTCAGCGCCGCCGAAGGCGTAACCCCCCCGGAATCGCTCAGGCATGGTCAAGTCCAACTTGCTCCTTGGGAACCGCTTGCGACAGGCAATCTGGAGAGCGCTGGAATTTCTAGCCACCGAAGGGGCACACAGATCAATCTGTAAATCTCTCAGGTAAAAGGGACAGAGGGGCGTAGGGTCATGTAGAAATGACTTTTTTTATTTTCGGGAGAATAATCCGTGCTGAAAATGACACCCCTTAATCAAGTCCACCGTGACATGAATGCCAAGATGGTCGATTTCGGCGGCTGGGATATGCCGCTGCACTACGGCTCACAATTGGATGAACACCATAAAGTACGACAGGACGCAGGCATGTTTGATGTCTCTCACATGTTGCCAGTCGACATCAAGGGCGAAAATGTCCGTGGCTTTCTGCGCCAACTTGTTGCCAACAATGTCGACAAACTCACTCTACCAGGCAAAGCGCTCTATTCGTGCATGCTGACGCCCCAAGGCGGCATCATCGACGATCTCATCATTTATTTTCTATCTGAAACCTGGTTCCGCATCGTGGTCAACGCGGGTACGGCTGACAAGGATGTAGCCTGGATGTCCAAACAGCGTGACGCACTGGCTCCGCATCTGGACATTACACCTCGCCGGGATTTAGCCATGGTAGCGGTTCAGGGACCGAATGCCCGCGCCAAGGTCTGGCAAGTCATTCCTGGCTCCGAAGCTGCAACTGCAGAATTGAAATTATTTCAGTCGGCGGAAGTGGGACCGTATTTCATCGCTCGCACAGGGTACACCGGCGAAGATGGATTTGAAATCATACTGCCGGCAGCGGAGGCACCCGTCTTCTGGAAAGCCTTGCATGCAGCCGGTGTTGCGCCCGCTGGCCTAGGTGCTCGCGATACGCTGCGACTGGAAGCCGGTATGAATCTCTACGGCCAGGACATGGACGAAAGTAGAAATCCTCTGGAATCCGGATTGGCATGGACGGTTGACCTCAAAAGCGAACGTGATTTTATCGGCAAGCAGGCATTACTCGACACGCAAGCGACCCAGCAACTGGTAGGTTTGGTCTTGGTCGACCGCGGCGTATTGCGCGGTCACCAAGTCGTGGTCGGTGAAAAAGAGGGGAAAGAATATCAAGGCGAAATCACCAGTGGCGGTTTTTCTCCAACCATGAATCAATCCATTGCGCTAGCGCGCTTACCTGCCCCCATTGCCGGCAATGATGAAGTGCATGTGGTCGTGCGCGACAAGAAGCTACGTGCCAGAGTGGCAAAATATCCCTTTGTCCGCAATGGCAAGGTACTGGTTTAATTCAACGCTGTAACAAAATATTATCTTAATCTGGAGTGAAAAATGAGTATTCCCGCAAATTTGAAATACAGTAAATCCCACGAATGGGTTAAACCTGAAGCCGACGGTACGGTCACGATTGGCATCACCCATCATGCACAAGAGTTGTTGGGAGACATGGTATTCATCGAATTGCCGGACGTAGGTCGCACACTGAAACAGAAAGACGAATGTGCCGTTGCGGAATCCGTCAAGGCAGCCGCCGATGTTTACGCTCCCATATCGGGTGAAGTCATCGCCGTGAACTCACCGCTGGTGGATGAACCCGGAAAAATCAACGAGGACGCTTACTCAGCCTGGTTGTTTAAAATGAAACCCAGTAACCAGGCCGAGATCGATGCCCTGCTCGACGCCGCCGCCTACACCGAATTGGTTGAAAACGAAGATCACTAATCTGTCGTATTTGCTTATTAATCTCTCTTTACATTAGTTTTAACAATAAATCATGCCGTTTATTCCCCATACCGAAGAAGATATTGCCGAAATGCTGGCCAGCATC